>NZ_LR813084.1:6055000-6126880 GCF_903815225.1 Delftia tsuruhatensis | reverse complement strand
TGTCGAAGTCTAGTTGTGGATAGGAGGAACTGTTGCGAGGCTGCCATTGTAGCTTTTGCGGAAGTTATCCACAAAATATCAGGAGCTTGTCCTCTGCTTTGCCGCAAAATGGGCAGGCATCCTACGGGATCGAAGGGCATTGCATCAAGTGGGCAACGCTGTGATAATCGCGGGTTTCCCTGAATGTGTTCAGGGTGATATGTCCCGCCCGTCTGCATCGGGTCTGCATGCTGCGCCTGGGCGAGGCCGCGAAACCGCGGATCGCCAAGGGCAAGTGCATCGTGCAGATTTTGGCAGACGGCCGGATGGCCTGCCTCTGTGGCGGCCGCCTGCCGTGCTGCTTGAGCGCGCCGGATACGGGACCGGTGCAAAACTGAACCTTCTCAAGGAACCAACATGAAACGTACTTACCAACCCTCCAAGACCCGTCGCGCCCGCACACACGGCTTTCTGGTCCGCATGAAGACCAAGGGCGGCCGCGCCGTGATCAACGCTCGCCGCGCCAAGGGCCGCAAGCGCCTGGCCGTCTAAGGCCAGCCATTGCTGGGCGGTTTGCACGCTGCACCGGACCCCTGACCGGGGTGCTCACATGCAACGGCTGAAAACACGTCCGCAGTTTCAGGCCGCCATGGCAGCCGGTACGGTATCGCGTACCGCGCACTTCGCCTTGCACCGTCTCGTTCTGACGGAGCAGGCGGCAGCCATGGTGCCACCGACAGGGCCCGGATCGCAGGATCCGCAGGCCCTGTTCGGCGTTGGAGCCGTGCGCCAGGACGCCTGGCTGGGTGCCATGGTGCCCAAGCGCTGGGCGCGCCGCTCGGTGACACGGCATGCCATCAAGCGGCAGGTCTATGCCGTGGGCAGCGAGCATGAGGCCATGCTGCGCCAGGGCGCGCATGTGGTGCGGCTGCGCGCGGGCTTCGACAAGCGCCAGTTCGTGAGCGCCACGTCCGATGTGCTCAAGCAGGCGGTACGCGCCGAGCTGCAGCAGCTGTTCGCCCATGCCGCACGGCGTCTGGCGCAGACGGCATCGGCCGCAGCACGGCAGGCGCCGGACGGCGCAACCGCCGCCGCTGGCGAAAGTGCAGGGGTGGCGCCATGATGCAGCGGCTGCTGATGGCGCTGGTGCGCGGCTATCGGCTGATGCTCAGTCCCTGGCTGGGCTCGGCCTGCCGCTTCACGCCGACCTGCTCGGCCTATTCCCTTGAAGCGCTGGAGCGCCACGGCGCTGCGGTAGGCTCCTACCTGACGCTGCGCCGGCTGGCGCGCTGTCATCCGTGGTGTGACGGGGGGCATGACCCTGTGCCAGAGCACAAGCCCAGGCTGTTCACGCGCCTGACGGCTGCGCCCGGAAACACCCAACCTTCCTCACCTAAGAAGTCTTCATGAACGATATTCGCCGCACCATCCTGTGGGTGATATTTGGCTTTTCGCTGGTCTTGCTATGGGACAAATGGCAAGTGCACAACGGCAACAAGGCCACATTCTTCCCCGCGCCGGCCGCCGCAACGGCCCCGGCACCTGAAACGGCCAAGGCGCCCGGCGATGCCGGCGTGCCCGCGCCTGCGGCGACGGCCGGTGCCGGCGAAGTACCCGGCGGCGCCCCCGCGGCGCCCGAAGCTGCACCGCGCCAGAACGTGACCATCAGCACTGACGTGCTGCGCCTGACCTTCGACAGCCAGGGCGGCACGCTGCGCCATGCCGAGCTGCTGAAATACGCCGACTCCGCCCACAAGGACAGGCCCGTCGTGCTGTTCGACGAGAGCGTGCACCGCGTGTACCTGGGGCAGTCCGGCCTGATCGGCGGCGGTTTCCCCACGCACAAGACGGCCATGACCGTGCAGCCCGGCGCGCGCGAACTCAAGGATGGCGAAGACCAGCTGGAGCTTCGCTTCGAGTCGCCCGACATGGGCGGCGTCAAGCTGGTCAAGATCTGGACGCTCAAGCGCGGCGCCTACGACATCGGCGTGCGCCACGAGGTGGTGAACACCGGCACGGCCGCTGTGAACCCGCAGCTGTACCTGCAACTGGTGCGTGACGGCAACAAGCCGGAAGGTGAGGAGTCCACGATGTACTCCACCTTCACGGGCCCGGCCGTCTACACGGACGAGAAGAAATACCAGAAGGTCGAGTTCAAGGACATCGAGAACGGCAAGGCCAGCGTCGAGAAGTCGTCCTCGGGCGGCTACGTGGCCATGGTCCAGCACTACTTCGCCAGCGCCTGGCTGCTGGCCGAGGGCATCCAGCGCGAGAACTTCCTGCGCAAGGTCGATACCAACCTCTACGCCGTCGGCATGATCACGCCCGTGGGCTCCATCGAGCCCGGCCAGAGCAAGAGCGTGGATGCGCGCCTGTTCGCCGGCCCGCAGATCGAAAAGCGCCTGGAAGCGCTGGCCCCCGGCCTGGAGCTGGTCAAGGACTATGGCTGGCTGACCATCCTGGCCAAGCCGCTGTACTGGCTGCTGGACAAGCTGCACGGCTTCCTGGGCAACTGGGGCTGGTCCATCGTGGCCCTGGTGCTGCTGCTGAAGATCGCCTTCTACTGGCTCAATGCCAAGGCCTATGCCTCGATGGCCAAGATGAAGGCCATCAACCCGCGCATCATGGAAATGCGTGAGCGCCTCAAGGACAAGCCCCAGCAGATGCAGCAGGAGATGATGCGCATCTACCGCGAGGAAAAGGTCAACCCCATGGGCGGCTGCCTGCCCATCATCATCCAGATCCCGGTGTTCATCGCGCTGTACTGGGTGCTGCTGTCCAGCGTGGAAATCCGCAACGCGCCCTGGATCGGCTGGATCACCGACCTGTCGGCCAAGGACCCGCTGTTCATCCTGCCCGTGCTGATGACCCTGTCCTCGCTGCTGCAGACCGCGCTGAACCCCGCGCCGCCGGATCCGATGCAGGCCAAGATGATGTGGATCATGCCCCTGGTCTTCAGCGTGATGTTCTTCTTCTTCCCGGCCGGCCTGGTGCTGTACTGGCTGACGAACAACATCCTGTCCATCGCCCAGCAGTGGATCATCAACACCCGCATGGGCGTGCCGCCGCAGTTCAACCTGCCCAACTTCGGCAAGTCCACGCCGGCCAAGTAAGCCGGTACAGGCCCTTGTCCCAAAGCCCGCTTCGGCGGGCTTTTTTCATGGGTGGGCCTATCATCGCGGCCTGTTTTCCTGCCTTTGAAAGCCTTCATCCATGCTGCCCCGCCACAACGACCCCATCGCTGCCATTGCCACCGCTCCCGGGCGAGGCGCCGTGGGCATCGTGCGCGTCTCCGGCAAGGGCGTGGCACCGCTGGCGCGCGCGCTGTGCGGCCGCGACCTCAGGCCGCGCGAGGCCACCTACCTGCCGTTTCGTGATGCCCAGGGCGGCCCCATAGACCACGGCCTGGCGCTGTTCTTCCCGGCTCCACACAGCTACACGGGTGAAGACGTGCTGGAGCTGCAGGCCCATGGCGGCCCCGTGGTGCTGCAACTGCTGCTGGCGCGCTGCCTGGAGGCCGCCGCGCAGGCGCCTGGTGAAGGCCACGGCGCCGTGCTGCCGGGCCTGCGCCTGGCCCAGCCCGGCGAATTCACCGAGCGCGCCTTTCTCAACGACAAGATCGACCTGGCCCAGGCCGAGGCCATTGCCGACCTGATCGATGCCAGCACCGAGGCCGCCGCGCGCAGTGCCAGCCGCTCGCTGTCGGGCGCCTTTTCCGAGGAGATCCATGGCCTGCGCGATGCGCTGGTGCACCTGCGCATGCTGGTGGAGGCCACGCTGGACTTTCCCGAGGAGGAGATCGACTTCCTGCAAAAGGCCGATGCCAGCGGCCAGCTCGCGCGGCTGCGCGGCCGGCTGGACCAGGTGCTGGCGCGCGCCCACCAGGGCGCCCTGCTGCGCGAGGGCATCAAGGTGGTGATCGCGGGCCAGCCCAATGCGGGCAAGAGTTCGCTGCTCAACGCGCTGGCCGGGGCCGAGCTGGCCATCGTCACGCCCATCGCCGGCACCACGCGCGACAAGGTGCAGCAGACCATACAGATCGAGGGCGTGCCCCTGCATGTGATCGACACCGCAGGCCTGCGCGAGAGCAGCGACGAGGTCGAGCGCATCGGCATCGCGCGTGCCTGGGACGAGATCGCCGCCGCAGATGCCGTGCTCTTCCTGCACGACCTCACACGCATGGGCGAGGACGGCTATCTGGCGGCCGATGCCGCCATTGCCCGGACCCTGGCCCAGACGTTGCCGGGCCAGGTGCCCGTCATCGATGTCTGGAACAAGACCGATCGCGCGGAACCTGCCCGGATGCGGGCCCATGGCGGCCGTGAAGGCAGCGTGGCACTGTCGGCACGCACGGGCGACGGCCTGGATGCCCTGCGCCGGCGCCTGCTCGATGTGGCCGGCTGGCAGTCCGCGCCTGAAGGCCTGTATCTGGCGCGCGCGCGCCATGTGGAGGCCTTGCAGGCCGTGGCCGTCCACCTGGACGAGGCCGAGCATCAGCTGGCGGCGCAGGCGGCCCACCTGGACCTGCTGGCCGAGGAACTGCGCCTGGCCCAGGTCGCGCTGAACTCCATCACCGGGGAATTCAGCTCCGACGATCTGCTGGGCGTGATCTTCTCCAGCTTCTGCATCGGCAAGTGACAGGGCCGCCGGACAGGGCCTGCACGTTCGCACGGATGGCGCCGCCGCAGCGATATTTATCTTTTGCTACAAAATTTGCCGGCGAAAACCCGCGTGCCGGCATTGGCGTGCTGGCTGCCGTCGCTTAGCATGCGGCGTGCCGCAGCGGCCGTCGTCGCTGCCTGCCGACGGGCCCAGCCCCGACGCGGGTGCGCGGCCCCTTCGAACCGGATCCGCCATGTCTTCTTCCTCCCACAATGATTTGCGGCCTCTGGCCCAGGCCATGTCGTCGGCCGTGGCTGTCGACGGTGTGCAGAACGCGCTGACCCTGGAGCAATGGGATCTGCTGGCGCCCTACCTGGTGCCGGTGACGCTGGCGGCGGGCGAGTTGCTGTTCGCCGAGGGGTCGCTGGATCGCAACCTGTATTTCGTGGAATCCGGCAGCCTTAGCGTGCACTACCAGGATGCCAAGGAGCGCATCCGTCTGGCCATCGTCGGGCCTGGCTCCATCCTGGGCGAGGGGGCCTTCTTCGCCCACCGTGCACGCCATGCTACCGTGCAGGCCGCCGCCCCCGGGCGCCTGTGGTGCCTGACGGCCATGCGCTTCGCCGAGCTCAGCAATCGCCAGCCCGGTGTGGCGCTGGCGCTGGTGATGGCCGCCGGGCAGGTCCTGGCCCGCCGCGCGGTGGACAGCCGCCGCCGTGTGGCCAGCACCTGAGGCCGGGGATTCGGGGCGACGCTCGGGTTACAGCGACGGTTTTGCGCTGCGACAAATTGATACAGCGGTTTTTGCAACACCTGTGCTCAAAATGTCGCCAAGTTGCAGGCACAATCCGCGAGTTTGTGACTATTCGTGACAATGAGAGCGCCCATGTCCGTGTTCAACTGGTTTTCCCGCAAGCCCCAGCCGGATCAGAGCCATGGTTCGCCTGGAGACGGTGGCCAGGCCGCTGCAGCGATGCGCCGCAGCGAGCGTTCCGAGCGCCGTGAACAGCTCTATGGCGTGGTACGCGATGTCATGGTGCGTGCCGGCGTGTTGTCTGCCAGCTACAAGTTCAAGGTGCTTTCGCTGGACAACGTGGGCCAGCGCTTCGTGGTGATGATGGACCTGGCGCGGGCCTATGCCAGCGAGACGGCCCGCCTCAGCGAGATCGAGGCCATGCTGGCCCAGGCCGCCAAGGCGCGCATGGGTGCGGTCGTGACGGCCGTCTACTGGCGTGTCAGCGACCAGAATGCAGCGGCACAGGCGCAGGCCCACTCGATGGTCGCTTCCCGCCTTCCCCGCCCGGCGCAGCCCGTGGCCGCGGCGGTCCAGGCTCCGGCGCCCCAGCGTCGCAGGCAGGACATGGCGCCGTTCGAGCCCATAGACGACCAGGAAATGGCGGCCTTCAAGATGGCCGTGGCCGCCACGCCCGCCACGGGCCGGTCCGGCGCTGCGTCGGCCGGCGTTCGCCGCTCAGGTCCTCTGCTCGGCCCGGGCGCGGGCGAGCGCGGCGCGGACTTTCCCAACAGCTCGCTCGACCACCTGGACCTGGGTGTGACCCAGTACGGCGAACTGCGCTGACTGGCGCGGGAGTGGCCGGGTTCAGTGGCCCGCGAAGTCCACCAGCGTGAACAGCGGCAAGCCGCTGTCGCGAAGAAGGGCCGAGCCGCCCAGTTCGGGCAGGTCCACGATGGCCGCCCCCTCGATCACGCTGGCCCCGAGCTTTTCCAGCAGCCGCTTGCCGGCCATCATGGTGCCTCCCGTGGCGATCAGGTCGTCGATCAGGAGAACGCGGTCGCCGGCCTTGACCGCATCGGTGTGCAGCTCCACGGTGGCGCTGCCGTATTCCAGCTCGTAGGTCTCCTCCACGGTCGTGAACGGCAGTTTGCCCTTCTTGCGGATGGGCACGAAACCCACGCCCAGCTCATGGGCCACCACGGCGCCCAGGATGAAGCCGCGCGCGTCCAGCCCGGCCACCACGTCGGGGCGCAGGCCGCGCTGCATGTAGCGGTGCACGAAGGCATCGGTCATGACGCGAAAGACCTGGGGGTCTTGCAGCAGGGGCGTGATGTCGCGGAACTGCACGCCGGGCGCCGGCCAGTCGGCAACGGTGCGGATGTGGGCGCGCAGATAGTCGTTGACGCTGGTGGTGGTGTGCATGGCGAGGGCTCGGGAGCAGGGGCAGGGAGCGGCCAGTGTACCCAGTCGTCCGACCGGGCCGGACGCCGGCCATTGGCGAGTCCGCCTAAAATCTCCAGATGAATTCTGATGCTGCCACCCTGGATGCGCAGGGCGCGCCACGCGCCCTGCGCCTGGCCCGTGACACCCTGGGTATCGAGGCCGAAGCCCTCCACGCCATGTCGCAGCGCCTGGACGGCGTCTTCGGCGAGGTGGTGGAGCGCATTTTGCGGCTGTCCGGCCGCGTCGTCGTGATGGGCATGGGCAAGAGCGGCCATGTCGGTCGCAAGGTGGCCGCCACGCTGGCTTCCACGGGCACGCCCGCCTTCTTCGTGCACCCGGCGGAGGCCAGCCACGGCGATCTGGGCATGGTGACCGGCATCGATCTGGTGCTGGCGCTGTCCAACAGCGGCGAGGCTGATGAGCTCGCCGCGCTGCTGCCCGCCATCAAGCGCCAGGGCATACCGCTGGTGGCCATGACCGGCGGCGCGCAATCGACCTTGGCTCGCCATGCCGACTGGGTGCTGGATACCCGCGTGGAGCGCGAGGCCTGTCCGCTGAACCTGGCGCCCACGGCCAGCACCACGGCGCAGATGGCCATGGGCGATGCGCTGGCCGTGGCCCTGCTCGATGCGCGTGGCTTCGGTGCCGAGGATTTCGCACGCTCCCATCCGGGCGGTGCGCTGGGCCGCAAGCTGCTGACCCATGTGCGCGACGTGATGCGCAGTGGCAGCGAGCTGCCGCAGGTCGGCACCGGGGCCGGATTCGTCGAGCTGATGCGCGAGATGAGCACCAAGGGCCTGGGCTGTTCGGCCATCGTCGATGCGGCCGGCGTGCTCCAGGGCATCTTCACCGACGGCGATCTGCGCCGCCGCGTGGAGGCCGGCATGGACCTGCGTGCGCTGCGGGCCGGCGATGTCATGCACAAGGGCCCCCGCACCATCGCCGAAGACGCGCTGGCCGTCGATGCCGCCCGCATGATGGAGGAGCATGGCATCACCGCCGTGCTGGTGACCGATGCGCAGCAACGGCTGCGCGGCGTGGTCCATATCCGCGACCTCATGCGCGCCAAGGTGATCTGATGGCGCGACTTCCACTGACTGCCGTGCAGACCTGGGACGCGCAACTGCTGCTGCGGGCGCAGGACGTGCGGGTGGCGTTCTTCGACGTTGATGGCGTGCTGACCGATGGCGGGCTGTTGTTTTCCGGAGAAGGCGAAGTGCTCAAGCGCTTCAACACGCTGGACGGCCACGGCCTGAAGCTGCTGCAAAAGGCCGGCATCACGCCTGCCGTGGTGACGGGGCGCGACTCACCGGCGCTGCGCCTGCGGCTGCAAAACCTCGGCGTCACGCATGCGCGCTTCGGCACGGAGGACAAGGTGCCGGCGGCCGAGGCCATCCTGGGCGAACTGGGCCTTCAGTGGCACCAGGCCGCGGCCATGGGCGACGACTGGCCCGACCTGCCCGTGATGCGGCGCTCGGCCTTTGCCTGCGCGCCGGCCAATGCCCATGACGAGGTGCTGGCCGTGGCCGACTGGGTCACGCCACGCAATGGTGGCGAAGGCGCGGTGCGGCAGCTGTGCGACCTGTTGCTGGCCGCGCGCGGGGCCTATGCCGGGCTGCTGGCGGACTACGCATCATGACCCAGGCATGGCGCCGCGTCGGTGACCGGTTTTCCCTGTACCTGCCCGTGCTGCTGATGGGCCTGCTGGCCCTGGGCACCTGGTGGCTGGTGCGCAATGCGCCCCAGCCCCTGGCCAGCGGCACCGAAAAAGCCGTGGCGCACGAGCCCGACTATTTCATGAAGGACTTCTCGATCAAGAGCTTCGACGCCACGGGTCGCCTGAAGAGCCAGATCGAGGGCAGCATGGGCCGCCACTATCCCGATACCGACACGCTGGAGATCGACGACGTGCGAATGTTCGCGGTCTCTCCGGAAGGCCGCATCACGCGCGGCAGCGCCAGGCGTGCCCTGAGCAATGCCGATGGCTCCGAAGTGCAGATGTTCGGCAATGCCGTCGTCACGCGCGAGCCCTTCGTGGCGGCGGGCAAGCAGCCCCAGCCCCAACTGCGGTTCGAGGGCGAATTCCTGCAGGCCTGGCCCAACGAGGAGCGGGTCAGCTCGAACCAGCCCGTGGTGCTGACGCGCGGCAAGGACCGCTTCACCGCCGACAGCATGCAATACAGCAACCTGGACCTGGTGATGAAGCTGCAGGGCCGGGTACGTGGGACGCTGCAGCCGTCCAGGACCCGATAGGAATGGCGCGCGGTGCAGGCGTGCACTGCAGGAGCAGACCATGACGACCTGCGCGAGCCGGCCACCCCTGGCCTTCATCACGGGCGCATCCAGCGGCATTGGCCAGGCCTTGGCCTGGCACTGCTACCAGCAGGGCTGGTCGCTGGCCTTGGTGGCGCGGCGCGGCAGGGTGATGGCGCAATGGGCACAGGAACGAGGCCTGCAGGCCTCGCGCTTTGCCATCTACGAGGCGGATGTGGGCGAGCCCGACAGCATCATCGCCGCAGCCCTGCGCTGCGAGCAGCAGCAGGGACTGCCTGACCTGGTGGTGGCCAACGCCGGCATCAGCTGGGGCGTGGATACCTCGCTGCGCGAGGACATCGATGCCATGCGCAAGGTGCTGGAGGTCAACACACTGGGTGTCGCGGCCACCTTCCATCCTTTCATCGCGCCCATGGTTCGCCGGGGTAGCGGACAATTGGTTGCAATTTCCAGCGTGGCCGGTTTGCGTGGCCTGCCCGGACATGGTGCCTATTGCGCCAGCAAGGCCGCAGTCATTGCCTATTGCGAAAGCCTTCGCATTGAATTGCGTACCAATGGCGTGCAAGTCACCACGGTGGTGCCCGGTTATGTGGATACCCCGCTGACACGGGGTAATCGCTATGCGATGCCTTTCCTATTGGCGCCGCAGGTGTTTGCCGAAAGAGCCTGGCGCGCCATTGCAGCCGGGCGCAGCCTGGCGATCATCCCATGGCAAATGGCATGGGTGGGGCGTCTGATGAAGATTCTACCCAACGCCTTATTTGATCGGTTGCTTGTAGGACGAAAGCGCAAACATCGTCATTTGGGAAATCCATGAACCGTACGACAAGCAGACAATGGGCTGCCGAGTGAGTTCGTGGTCGTAAAAAAGGCTCCTTCAAGAAGCCTTTTATTCGGGATAACACGGGGAGCCTGCGCTCATTCCCCGTTGTTATTGTTGTTGCCCCAGCCACCGCGGCCGCCATTGCGCGGACCCGAGCCGTAGGGGCTGCGAAAGCCCCCATCGCCGCGGCCGCCGTAGCCACCTCCGCCATCGCCACGGCCATAGCCGCCGCGGTCGCCACCGTCACCGCCGCGCCCGTAGCCGCCGCCGTCACCACGGCCACCGCCGCCGTAGCCGCCGCCACCCTCGCCACGGCCATAGCCGCCACCACCACCGCCGCCGCCGAAGCCGCCGGAGCGCGGGGGGCGGGGCTCCATGGGACGTGCTTCGTTCACCACGAGACTGCGTCCGCCCAGTGGCTGGCCATTCATGCCTTGGACGGCGGCCTGTGCTTCGGCATCGCTGCCCATCTCGACAAAGCCGAATCCCTTGGAGCGGCCGGTGTCGCGCTCCATCATGACACGGGCGCTGGTTACAGCGCCGAACTGGCTGAACACCTGCTCCAAGTCGTTGTCACGCACACCGTAGGGAAGGTTGCCGACGTAAAGCTTATTGCCCATCAAAAACTCCTCAACTCCTCATTGCTCACTGGTTTGGCGCTCGGCTTCAGGATGCACAGACGTCAAGTTCTCTGGAGACAGGAACCTGGCCAACCTTCCTAAACACATAGCGTTCGAACGGGTCTGCCCGAAACTAAATTATGAAGCACAAAAATCAAAAAGATAAATGCTCGAAATCGCATACTGATAACGTTTGGCAACAAAAAAGGGGCCCGGAAGGCCCCTTTTTTTGCTAACGCATGCTGCAGGCAGCTGCTCAGTAGCTGCTGCGACGGCCACCGCCGTAGCCGCCGTCGCGGTTGCCACCGCCGAAGCCGCCACCGCCGCCGCCGAAGCCGCCGCCGAAACCGCCGCTGCGGGGAGCACGGGGCTCCATCGGGCGGGCTTCGTTGACGACGAGGTCACGGCCGCCACGGTTTTGGCCGTGCAGGCCCTGGATGGCGGCCTGCGCTTCGGCATCGCTGCCCATTTCGACGAAGCCGAAGCCCTTGGAACGGCCGGTGTCGCGCTCCATCATCACCTTGGCGCTGTTGACGGCGCCGAATTCGCTGAAGGCTTGCTCCAGATCGTTGTCACGGAAAGAGTACGGCAGGTTGCCGACGTAAAGCTTGTTGCCCATGGAGGACTCCTGAAAAAACTGGAAAACGCGATGGAGCCCTAGGGAGTCAACACGGGATGACAACGTTAGAGACGCAAACGCACTCGCCCTCATTGGACCGAAGCCCGAACGAAAGCTCGCCCATTATGTGGCAGAAGTTTTCGCGCGTTATTACTGTTTCGCAAAAATTCGTCTTGTCCACCACAGAAAGGCCCTGGGAGTAACCCTGAAATTGCGGCAGCGCATAAGCATCTGCCGCCATCGCACTCGCCCTGTGCGTGCAGGCCCGGGGGCTGCTATGATCGCGGCCTCAGTCTTTGGGGAGTAGATCGTCCGGTGCCCAGGCGCCGGATGCATGCGTCAACAAACTTGGGCCTTTGCGGCCTATGGCGTATGCGGCCCGCGGTGCAATGCTGCGGGCGACCGGTCGAGACCATTGACCGCGCACCGATCCAAAGGCCGGAGTCGGAGCGTGGTCAATGTGTGCTCTATCCGGCCGGATAAATCCCCACATGGAAGCCTTCCTGATCTCAACCTCCGTCGTCGCCCTTGCCGAGATGGGGGACAAGACCCAGCTGCTCTCGCTCGTGCTGGCCGCGCGTTTTCGCAAGCCCTGGCCCATCGTCCTGGGCATTCTCGTGGCCACCCTGGTCAACCATGCGCTGGCGGGGGCCGTGGGCGCCTGGATCACCAGCTACCTGGGCGAGAACGCCATGCGCTGGATCCTGGGCCTGTCCTTCATCGCCATGGCGATCTGGATGCTCATTCCCGACAAGCTCGACGAGGACGAAGTGTCCGGGCATTCGCGCTGGGGTGTCTTCGGCACCACGCTGGTGGCCTTCTTCCTGGCCGAGATGGGCGACAAGACGCAGATCGCCACCGTGATGCTGGCGGCCAAGTACAACGCCTACCTGTGGGTGGTGGCCGGCACCACGCTGGGCATGATGCTGGCCAACGCCCCCGTGGTCTGGCTGGGAGACAGGCTGGTCAAGCGTGTGCCCATCCGCTTGGTGCATCTGATCTCGGCCGTGATCTTCCTGATGCTGGGCGTGCTGGCCCTGTTCATGCCAGGAGCGGGTGTTTTGGCATAATGGCCGCTCATGCGCCGATTTGCTTCTGCTTGCGGGCGCTTTATAAATCCAGCTAAAGACGAAACCTGAGAACCCGGCCTCGTTTTTAGCGATGCCGGGTTTTTTCATGTCCTTCATCGCCACACCCCGATCCATGCACTTCGACGAGCCGCTGCCGCTGCAAGGTGGCGGCTCGATCCGCGACTACGACCTCGCCTACGAGACCTACGGCCAGCTCGATGCCGCGCGCAGCAACGCCGTGCTGGTCTGCCATGCGCTCAACGCTTCCCACCATGTGGCCGGCACCTACGAGGGCCAGCCCAGGAGCGAGGGCTGGTGGGACAACATGATCGGCCCCGGCAAGCCCGTGGACACGAACAAGTTCTTCGTGATCGGCGTGAACAATCTGGGCTCGTGCTTCGGCTCCACGGGCCCCATGCACGCGCATCCCGACACCGGCAGGATCTATGGCGCCGACTTCCCCGTGGTGACGGTGGAGGACTGGGTCGATGCCCAGGCCCGGCTGCTCGACCGGCTGGGCATTTCGCAGCTGGCGGCCGTGCTGGGCGGCAGCCTGGGCGGCATGCAGGCGCTGTCCTGGTCGCTGCGCTACCCCGACCGCATGCGCCATGCCGTGGTCGTGGCCAGCGCACCCAACCTCAATGCCGAGAACATCGCCTTCAACGAGGTGGCGCGGCGCGCCATCGTCACCGACCCGGACTTCCACGGCGGCCATTTCTACGCGCATGGCGTGGTGCCGGCGCGCGGCCTGCGCATCGCCCGCATGATCGGCCACATCACCTACCTGAGCGACGACGTCATGAACCAGAAGTTCGGCCGCCAGTTGAGGGAAGGACTGGACCTGAAGTACAGCACCCAGGACGTGGAGTTCCAGATCGAGAGCTATCTGCGCTACCAGGGCGAGAAGTTCAGCAGCTACTTCGACGCCAACACCTACCTGCTGATCACGCGCGCGCTGGACTATTTCGATCCGGCGCGCAGCCATGGCGGCGACCTGACCCAGGCCCTGGCCGTGGCCAAGGCCCGCTACCTGCTGGTGAGCTTCACCACCGACTGGCGCTTCGCGCCCGCGCGCAGCCGCGAGATCGTCAAGTCGCTGCTGGAGAACAACCGCGACGTCAGCTATGCCGAGATCGATGCGCCCCACGGGCACGACGCCTTCCTGCTCGACGACCCCCGCTACATGCAGGTGATGCGCTCCTACTTCGACGGCATCGCCCAGGAAACCACGACAGCCGCCCAGGAGGCCGAATGACCGAGCTGACCACCATGCAGGCGATTGCGCGCCTGATCCCCGAGGGCTCGCGCGTGCTCGACCTGGGCTGCGGCGATGGTGCCCTGCTGTCGCACCTGCAGCGCGAGCGCGGCTGCACCGGCTACGGCGTGGAACTGGACGATGCCAACGTGCTGGCCTGCGTGCGCCGCGGCGTGAACGTGCTGCAACTGAACCTGGAGGACGGCCTGGCCATCTTCCAGGACAACAGCTTCGACGTGGTGCTGCAGATCGACACGCTGCAGCACCTGCGCAATGCCGAGACCATGCTGCAGGAGACGGCCCGCATCGGCCGCGCGGGCATCGTCGCCTTCCCCAATTTCGCGCACTGGCCCAACCGCCTGTCGGTGCTGCGCGGGCGCATGCCGGTCACGCGCCGCCTGCCCTACCAGTGGTATGACACGCCCAACATCCGCGTGGGCACGTACAAGGATTTCGAGGTGCTGGCCACCAGGAACCGGCTGCGGATCCTGGACGCTTTCGGCCTGCAGGACGGGCGTGCGGTCCGTACCCTGCCCAACCTCATGGCGGGTACGGCCGTGTTCCATTTCGAGCATGCCTGAGCGGCGCGGTCATGCCGCCGACGCGCGGGCGACGCACAATCGGCTTCGACCGAATGCGAACCCGGAGACAGACATGAACCGCTTCCCACGCCGGCGCACGCTGGCCCTGGCCGGCGCAGCAGCAGGCCTGCTGCTGGCAGGCTGTGCCGCACCACGGACCGCCGACCCGAAGGCCACCGCCGCCGACTGGCCGCCCCGGCCCGCGCTGATCGCCCACCGGGGCGCCTCGGCGCTGCGGCCCGAGCACACCCTGGAGGCCTACCGCGAGGCCATACGCGCGGGCGCCGACTTCATCGAGCCCGATCTGGTGATCACGCGCGATGGCGTGCTGGTCGCGCGGCATGAGAACGCCATCGCCATCCTCGCGGCCGACGGCAGTGTCAAGGAAGCCACGACCGATGTGGCCGACCGCCCCGAGTTCGCTGCGCGCAAGGCCACGAAGACCATCGACGGGCAGGCCATCACGGGCTGGTTCACCGAGGACTTCACGCTGGCCGAATTGAAGACCCTGCGCGCCCGCGAGCGCATCCCGGCCCTGCGGCCGGCCAATGCCCGGTTCAACGACCGCTTTGAGGTGCCCACGCTGCAGGAGGTGATCGACCTGGCCAAGTCCGAGAGTGCGCGCACGGGCCGCACCGTCGGCATCTATCCCGAGACCAAGCACCCGACCTATTTCCAGTCCATCGGCCTGCCGCTGGAGCCTGCGCTGCTGAAAGTGCTGGCGGACAATGGCTGGAACCATGCGCAGGCGCCGGTGTTCGTGCAGTCCTTCGAGGTGGAGAACCTGCGCTGGATCCGTGCCCGCAGCAGCCTGCGGCTGGTCCAACTGCTGGCGCCCAGGGGCAAGCCCCATGACAGCGTGGCGCGCGGCCATGGCCCCGGCTATGCCGACATGGCCACGCCTGCGGGGCTGGCCGGGATCGCGCGCTATGCCAACGGCATAGGGCCGGGCAAGAGCATGGTGATTCCCTTGGTGCAGGGCGCCAATGCGGCGCCCACCTCGCTGGTGGCCGACGCGCATCGCGCGGGCCTTCTCGTCCACCCCTGGACGCTGCGGCCCGAGAACGCCTTTCTGCCGCAGAGCCTGAAGTCCGCCCCCGTGGGGGATGGCGCGCGGCGCGGCAATGCGCGCGCCGACATGGATGATTTCCTGCGCGCAGGCATCGACGGCATCTTCACCGATGACCCGTCGGTGGGGCGCGCCGCCATCGACGCCTTGCTCAGGACACGGCCTTGACCGGGCGAGCCGCCGCGCGCCGGCCCAGCGAGCCGGCACGCTCCAGCCACCGCTGGAGCCGGGCGGCATCGGCGCCGAGCACGGGGCCGAAGCTGTGGATGCGCACGGGCCGGACGCCGCTGAATTCCAGGATGGCGCGGCGCATCTGGTGGTGGCCCGGCATGTGCGCCACCCAGCGGTAGTACCAGGGCGGGGAATCCATGCTCACCAGCAGGTCGGCCGAGCGGCCGGCCAGCAGCCGATCCCACAGCAGCGAGCCCTTGCGGTACTTGAAGGCGAAGCCGGGCAGGAACACGCGGTCGATGAATCCCTTGAGCAGGGCCGGCAGGCCGCCCCACCAGTTGGGATAGACCCAGGCCAGGTGGCTGGCCCAGAGGATGTGCTCCTGGGCCTGCCGCAGGTCCGGCTCCAGGGGCTGCTCGCCTCGGTAGCCGGCATGCAGCACCGGATCGAAAGCCAGTGCGGCCAGGTGCAGGATGCGTACTTCGGCGCCGCCTTCGCGTGCGCCACGGGCATAGGCTCCGGCCATGCCGGCGCACAGGCTGCCGTCCGACGGATGGCCGAGGATGATGAGGATGCGCTGGGAAGCAGGGGGGGTGGAGATGGCAGGCATGGCGCCTATGTTCGCCTTGTCCCTGGGGGCAAGGTCAAGCCCCCTGCATCAGGCAGGCGCGGATTCGCAGGCGGCCATGGCGGCCGCCGGCTCCAGGCTGCATGCGAGCAGTTCACGTTCCAGCGCCGCCAGATGGTCCTGCTGGCGTTGCAGGCGCAGCATCTCGGCCCGCACCTTCTCGCGCCGTGCGCGCAACAGCTGCGCCAGGGCCTGCCAGCCTGCGGCGTCGTCGATGCGGTGCAGGACATGCAGCTCGTCCAGGCGAAAGCCCAGCGCGAGCGCCTGGCGGATGCGCTGCACGAGCACGAGGTCGCGCTCGTCGTAGACGCGGTAGCTGCCCAGGCGCGCCACGGCGCCCATCAGGCCCCGGGATTCATAGAGCCTGACGGCCTTGGGCGAGCAGCCGGCGCGACGGGCGAGTTCTCCGATATACATGGCGTGATCGTAGTCGTTGCCGGGCTGGCTCCCTGCCAGTCTGTCGTTGGCGCACAATGGCCGGATTGCGGCGCCGGCCCGCGCTCGAGAGCTGCGCCGCCATGACACGAGGACCCGCCATGAACGCACGCACCCCTTCGCAGCTGCTGCAGCCCGCAGCCGCCCTCGAACAGATCGGCCGCTCGTGGGACGAGCGCATCGTCCCGGCGCTGACCGACTACATCGCCATTCCGGCCAAGTCGCCCATGTTCGCGCCGGACTGGGAACAGCAAGGCCACCTGGAGACCGTGCTGCGCAATGCCGCCGACTGGGTGCTGGCGCAGAAGGTGGCGGGCCTGACCCTGGAGATCGTGCGCCAGCCGGGCCGCACGCCGGTGCTGTTCTTCGAGGTGGATGGCACGCAGGACCATGCTGCCTCCAGCCCCACGGTGCTGATGTACGGCCACCTGGACAAGCAGCCCGAGTTCGACGGCTGGCGCAGCGACCTGGGTCCGTGGACGCCCAAGTACGAGAACGGCAAGCTCTATGGCCGCGGCGGCGCGGACGACGGCTACGCGGTCTACGCCAGCATCGCCGCCGTGCAGGAGCTCAAGCGCCAGGGCGTGCCGCATCCACGCATCGTCGGCCTGATCGAGACCTGCGAGGAAAGCGGCTCGCGCGACCTGCTGCCCTACGTGGATGCGCTGCGCCCGCGCCTGGGCGAGGTGGGCCTGGTGGTCTGCCTGGACAGCGGCGCCGGCAACTATGACCAGCTGTGGCTGACGACCAGCCTGCGCGGCATGGCCAGCGGCACGCTGAAGGTGGAGATCCTCACCGAAGGCGTGCACTCTGGCGATGCCTCGGGCGTCGTCCCCTCGTCCTTTCGCATCCTGCGCCAGGTGCTGGACCGCCTGGAGGACAGCAAGACCGGGCGCCTGCTGCCCGCCAGCTTCCACTGCGAGATCCCGGCCGATCGCATGGCCCAGATGCGGGCTACGGCGGCCATCCTCGGCGAGGAAACCTATGCCCGCTTTCCCTGGGCGCACTACGACTGCGGCGGCTCCACGCTGTTCGCCCTGCCCACCACCACCGATCCCGTCCAGGCCCTGGCCAGGCGCACCTGGGAGCCCACGCTGAGCGTGACCGGCGCAGAGGGCCTGCCCGCCCTGCAGGACGCCGGCAACGTGCTGCGCCCCTATACCGCCTTCAAGCTCAGCCTGCGCCTGCCGCCCCTGGTCGACGCCGCCGCCTGCGTGCAGGAGATGAAGGCGCTGCTGGAGGACAACGCGCCCTATCAGGCCCGCGTGACCTGGCAGGGCCTGTCGGGCGCCAGCGGCTGGAATGCGCCGCCCATGGATGCCTGGTTCGAGAGCGCGCTCGACGCCGCCAGCCAGGCGCATTTCGGGGCGTCATGCGGCTATATCGGGCAGGGCGGCACGATTCCGCTCATGAACATGCTCAGCCAGGGCTTCCCCAAGGCGCAGATGATGGTCTGCGGCGTGCTGGGCCCCAAGAGCAATGCCCATGGCCCCAACGAGTTCCTGCATGTGCCCTATGCCAAGCGGCTCACGGCCGCCGTGGCCCAGGTGATCGCCGCCATGGCGCAATCTCCCTCGGAGGCCGCCACCGCATGACGGATGCGCCTGTCCCCGCCCCGGACGGCCTGGCCGGGCGCCTTCCCGGCTGCGATGGCGCCGAGCTGGCGCTGCGTGACTGGCCCGTGGCCGGTGGGCCGGCGCGCGCCACCGTGCTGCTGGTGCACGGGCTGGGCGAGCACATCGGCCGCTATGCGGCGCTGGCTCAGCGCCTGAACGCATGGGGCTATGCCGTGCGCGGCTATGACCACTACGGCCATGGGCGCTCGGCGGGGCCGCGCGGCGGCCTGACGGGTGACAGCCGCCTGCTCGACGACCTCGCCTGCGTGGTCGATGCCACGCGCGCACAGCAGCCGGCCGGCCTGCCGCTGGTGTTGCTGGGTCACAGCCTGGGCGGCCTGGTGGCGGCGCTGTTCGTCGCCCGTGCCCTGCGGCCTGTCGACGCGCTGGTACTGTCTTCCCCGGCCTTCGACATCGGCCTGTCGCCGCTGCAAAGGCTGCTGGTGGGTACGCTGCCGCGCCTGTTGCCCGACCTGCGTGTGTCCAACGGCCTGCAGATTCCCTATCTCTCGCATGACGCGGCGGTCTGCGATGCCTACCGTGCCGATCCGCTGTGCCATGACCGCATCTGTGCGCGGCTGGCACGCTTTCTGGCGCAGGGCGGGCCTCAGGTGCTGGCCCTTGCGGGGCGGTGGAGCGTGCCCGGCCTGCTGCTGTGGGCGGGTGATGACAGGCTGGTGGCGCCGGCCGGCAGCCGGGCCTTTGCCGACCGCGCACCGCCGGCCGTGTTGCAGGCACAGTGCTTTGACGGCGCCTACCATGAGCTGTTCAACGAAAGCGATGCGTTCGCTGCGCCTGTGTTCGCGCGGCTGCGCGACTGGCTGGGCCGTTTCAGCCCAGCGTGAGGGCCGCCAGCGCCGCCAGGGGAGCGGTCTCCGCGCGCAGCACGCGAGGTCCCAAGGTGACGGGCACGAAACCCTGGCCGCGGGCCAGGGCCTCCTCGGCGGGCGAGAGGCCGCCTTCGGGGCCCGAGAGAAAAACCACGGGCATGTCTTCGGTGGCGGCCTCCATGACCTCGGCCAGCGGCCGCGTGCCTTCACCCAGCGACAGCAGCAGGCGCAGCGTGCCGGGCGGCAGCTTTTTCGCGCCACCCTCCAGCCAGTCTTCCAGGTCGGTGGGCGCGTGCAGCGGGGGCACGCGGTTGCGCGTGCACTGCTCGCAGGCCGACACGGCCACGGCCTGCCAGTGGGCCAGCTTCTTTTCGGCGCGCTCGCCCTTGAGCTTGAGCACGCTGCGCTCGGCCACCAGCGGCGTGATGCTGGCCGCGCCAAGCTCGGCGGCCTTCTCGACCAGCCAGTCCATGCGCTCGTTGGCCGTGATGCCGGCCAGCAGATGCACGGGGCGCAGGGGTTCGCGCTCCACGGCGTGGTGGGCGCCTATGCGCACGGCCACGTCGCTGCGGCCCATGCGCAGCACGGTGGCCTCGAACTCGCCGCCGCTGAAGCCGTCTCCGGCACGGCCTTCGAACAGCGTGATGCCATCGCCGGGCTGCAGGCGCAGCACCTGTACATGGCGCGCGGCACCTGCCGGCAGGTCGATCTCGTCGCCGCTGCGCAGCGCAATGGGGCAGTGGAAGCGGGGCATGGCGGTTCCGTCCTCAGACGCGCCCGTAGGCCCAGCCGACCTGAGGCTGGATGTTCTCGATCTGGTCCACCAGACGCAGCAGCGGCGTCAGTTCACGGTAGCGGCCGCAGGTGGAGCGGATGTAATGGATGAAGCGCGGCGTATCGGCCAGATAGCGGGGTTTGCCGTCGCGCAGCGTCAGCCGCGCGAAGATGCCGGCCACCTTGAGGTGGCGTTGCAGACCCATCCACTCGACACCGCGGTAGAACTCGCCGAAGTCATCGCCCCAGCCGCTTTGGCTGCGTGCGCCGACCAATCCCGACTTGCGTGCCTTCTCCCAGTAACGCACGGTAATGTCGATGACAAAGTCCTCCTCCCAGCTGATGAAGGCATCGCGCAGCAGGCTGGCGATGTCGTAGGTGACGGGACCGTGGACCGCATCCTGGAAGTCCAGCACACCCAGCGGGCCATCGGCGGCCACGGGTTGCATGAGGTTGCGCATCATGAAGTCGCGGTGCACGAAGACCGGGGGGGCGGCCAGGTTGTGGGCGACGATCTGTCCGAATGCCTGGGACAGCGTGGCCTGCTGCCTGTCGTCGAGCACGGTCTGCCTGTGGCGTGCGATGTACCAGTCCGGGAACAGCTGCAGTTCGCGGCGCAGCAGGGCCTCGTCATACGGAGGCAGCACGCCGGGGCGCGAGGCGGTCTGCCAGGCCAGCAGCACTTCGAGCGCCGAGCGGTACCAGGCCTCGGCCTCCTGCGGCTTGTCGGGGTCCAGCGCCTCGATGACGGTGTGACCACCCAGGTCGGACAGCAGCATGAAGCCGTGGACCGCATCCCAGTCGAGGATCTGCGGCACGGCCAGGCCGGCTTCGGCCATCAGTGCCTGCACCTTGGCGAAGGGCGCGCAGTCTTCCTTGTCCGGTGGCGCATCCATGACGATGAGGCTGGAGCCCGTGCCGGCATCCAGCCGCAGATAGCGGCGAAAGCTGGCGTCGGCCGAGGCCGGACGCAGGGTTTCGGGGCGCAGCGCATGCCTGGCGGCCAGCGGGGCCAGCCAGGCGTCGAAGGCGGCATGGCGGGCGGAATCGGCCCAGACAACGCCGGCCGTGGGGGTGTTTGGATGGCTCATGGATAATCGCGATTCTACAAACCGCCACCCCGACGAACGCCCGGCGGTGATGCTAGGCTTGCGCCTTTCTCCATCCGCCGCTGTTGACCAACGTGTACCTCCGACCGCTGCCCCCCGATCCGCTGGCTGCCCGCGCGCCCGCGCGCCCCGCCGTACGCCCGCTGGCCTGGCTCGTGGCTCTCGCCTGGGCCGGGGGATCGACGCTGGCCCAGGCCCAGACCGCCCCCGCCCCGGCCGAGGAAGGCCGGCTGCAGCAGGTGCGCCCGCTGCGCCCCAGCACGCTGATGCAGGAAACCTATCCCGAGCAGGTGCGTTCGCAGCAGCCCGTCTACGTGCGCGGCGACGCCCTCAGCGGCCAGCCCGACATCAGCACGGTGATCGAGGGCAATGCCGAACTGCGCCGCGGCGACACCATGATCCGCGCCGACCGGCTCGAATACCAGGTGCCGGACGACCGGGTCAATGCCTCGGGCGCGGTGCACATCAACCAGGCCGGCAATGTCTATGAAGGCTCGCTGCTGGACCTGAAGGTCGATGCCTTCCAGGGTTTCTTCGACAACGCCGGCTACCGCTTCCTGGCCAACGGTGCCTATGGCAAGTCCTCGCGCGTGGATTTCATCGACCGCGACCATGCCGTGGTCCACGACGCCACCTACACCACCTGCCAGCGCGATGACGAGGCCAGCTGGGAGCCGGCCTGGATGCTGCGCGCCAAGACCCTGCACATCGATGCGGCCGAGGAGGTCGGCGTGGCCGAGGGCGCGGCATTGCAGTTCAAGGGCGTCACCGTGCTGCCCGTGCCGCGCATGAGCTTTCCGCTGTCGGACAAGCGCAAGTCGGGCCTGCTGCCGCCGACCATGGGCCTGGACCAGCTCAGCGGCTTCGAATACACCCAGCCCTACTACTGGAACATCGCGCCCAACCGGGACATGACCCTGTATCCGTCGGTCATGACCAAGCGTGGCGTCAACCTGGGCGCCCAGTTCCGCTATCTGGAGCCGACCTACTCGGGCGAGGCCTATGCGGCCTACATGCCGGGCGACCGCCAGCGCGACCGGGACCGCTGGGCCTATTCGCTGCAACATCGTGGCGTCATCGATTCGCCCATCGGTGGATTGGGGCTGAACATGAACCTCAACCGCGTCAGCGATGACAACTACTGGCGCGATTTCCCGCTGGCCGCGAGGTCGCTGCGCGAGCGTCTGCTGCCCAACGACGTAAACCTGTCCTGGGCGCGTGGCGACGGGGTGCTGACCCTGCGCACCATGTACTGGCAGACCATGCAGGATGCGTCGGCCCCCATCACCCCGCCCTATGGCATGAAGCCCCAGCTGCAATGGCGCTACACGCCACTGGACGTGCCGCACGGCCTGGACTTCAGCTTCGTGGCCGACACCACGCGCTTCGAGATCGACAAGCCCCTGGCCGGCATGAGCTACAACAACGGCCAGCGCAGCTACATGCAGGCGCAGCTGAGCCGCCCGTTCCTTTCGCCAGGCGCCTTCATCACACCAAAGATCCAGCTGCACGCCAGCAACTACCAGGTGGACAGCATGATGGGCAACGGCAGCCGCAGCGCCTCGCGCACGCTGCCCACCCTGAGCGTGGACAGCGGCCTGGTGTTCGAGCGCGACACCTCGCTGTTCGGCCGCCAGCTGCTGCAGACCTTCGAGCCGCGCGCCTTCTACACCTACACGCCCTACCGCGACCAGAGCTTTCTGCCGCTGTACGACACGGCGCGCAACGACTTCAACTTCGCGAGCATCTACGCCGAGAACGACTACAACGGCCAGGACCGCATCGCCGACAACCACCTGCTGACACTGGGCGCGACCACGCGCCTGATCGACGGGGCCACCGGCGCTGAGAAGGCGCGCTTCGGCATCGCGCAACGCGTGCGCTTCTCCGACCAGAAGGTCATCCTGCCTGGCGAAGTACCCGCCACCAGCCGCCTGTCGGATGTGCTGCTGGGCGCGGCCATCAACTGGACGGACGCCTGGTCCACCGAAGGCACGACGCAGTACAACCGCGACCTCAACCGCTCGGTGCGCACCACCTTCGGCGCACGCTACAGTCCCAGTTCCTACCGCACGGTGAACGTGGCCTACCGGACCCAGTACGACACCGTGGCGCGCACCGATGCCAGCAAGCTGGTGGATGTGGGCTGGCAGTGGCCCATCAACGACCTGTGGGGTGACAAGGGCCGTGACCTGGGCGCCGGCCGTGGCCAGGGCGGCGGGCGCTGGTATACGGTGGGCCGGCTGAACTACAGCCTGAAGGACCGCAAGCTCGTCGACACCGTCGTCGGCCTGGAATACGACGGCTGCTGCTGGATCGGGCGCGTGGTGCTGGAGCGCCTGCAAAGCGCGATCAACCAGTCCAATACGCGGTTGCTGTTCCAGATCGAGTTCGTGGGCTTCTCGCGCCTGAGCCTGGGCGCCGATCCGCAGCGCAGCCTCAAGCAGAATGTGCCGCGCTACCAGTACCTGCGCGAATCCGTGACGCCTCCCAGCCGCTTCACCAATTACGATTAGAGCCAAGGCTCCAAACACGCTTTTTGCAAGGCATCTCTCCCATGCGTTTTCTTTCCCAGACCCATTGCAGCGCAGCTGTCGCCGTGGCGCTGGCCTTGCTGGCCTCCACAGCCCAGGCGCAAGGCCTGCGTGTTCCGGGCCAGACCCGGGCCACGGCGCCCCAGGCGGGCGACGCTGCCGTCACGCGTGCACTGGACGCCACCAATCTGCCCTCGGCACGCGAGCGCGGCGGCAATGCGGGTGTGCGCTCTGCCGACTACATCGTGGCCGTGGTCAACTCCGAGCCCGTGACCAACAACGAAGTGCGCGCCCGCATGGTGCGCGTGGCGCAGAACATTGCCGAGCAGGGCGGCCAGATGCCGCCCGAGGCGCTGCTGGCCCGCGAGGTGCTGGAGCGGCTGATCGTCGAGAAGGCCCAGTTGCAGGAAGCCAAGGACACGGGCCTGCGCGTGGACGACTACGCGGTCGACCAGGCGCTGGGCAACGTCGCGCGCCAGAACGGCATGGACAAGGCCGGCCTGCTGGCCCGCCTCCGGGCCGATGGCGTGGACGAAAAGCAGTTCCGTGAGGAGCTGCGCCGCCAGATCACCTTGCAGCGCCTGCGCGAGCGCGACGTGGATGGCCGCGTGCGTGTCACCGAGGCCGACATCGACCGCTACCTGGCCGAGCAGCGCCGTGGTGGTGGCGAGCAGGCACCCGCAGCGGTGAACCTGGGCCACATCCTGATCGCCGTGAAGGAAGATGCCGGCCCCGCCGAGGTGGCCGAGCGCGAGGCTCGCGCCAGGCAGGCGGCCGAGGCCGCACGCACGCAGCCCGACTTCAAGGCGGTGGTCAAGGAGTTCTCCGACGTGCCGGATGGCCAGGGCGGAGGCGCCATGGGCATGCGCCCGCTGGACCGCTATCCCGAGCTGTTTGCCAAGGCCGTGGGCCAGGCGCCGCTGGGCGGCATCGTCGGTCCCTTCCGTTCGGGCGCGGGCTTCCACGTGCTCAAGGTGCTCGAGAAGTCGCAGGCCGGCATGCCGGCGGTGGTCACGCAAAACCATGCGCGCCACATCCTGCTGCGCATCGGCGACCAGATGACCGAGGCCGAAGCCGCCAGGCGCCTGGCCGACTACAAGCGCCGCGTGGACAGTGGCCAGGCCAGCTTCGAGTCGCTGGCGCGCGAGTTCTCGCAGGACGGCAGCGCGCGCAACGGCGGCGACCTGGGCTGGTCCTCGCCCGGCCAGTTCGTGCCCGAGTTCGAGCAGGTGCTGGACCAGCTGCAGCCCGGCCAGGTCAGCGATCCGCTGGTCTCGCGCTTCGGCGTGCACCTGATCCAGCTCATCGAGCGCCGCCAGGCCGCACTGACGCCGCGCGAGCAGCGCGACATGGTGCGCAACGTGGTGCGCGAGCGCAAGCTGGAGACCGACTACCAGACCTGGCTGCAGGAATTGCGCGGCCGGGCCTATGTCGAGTACCGCGAGCCTCCGCAGTAAGACCTTCGTGCAGCCGCGGCTGCTCCGGTCCACAATGGAAGGCGGTGCCATTGGCGCACCGCCTTGCTTTTTTCCATGAAACATATTCCTCGCAAACGTTTCGGCCAGAACTTCCTGACAGACGGCGGCATCATCGATTCCATCGTGCGTGCCATCGATCCCCGGCCGGGCCAGCCCATGGTCGAGATCGGTCCGGGCCTGATGGCGCTGACACAGCCCCTGGTGGAACGCCTGGGCCGGCTCACCGTGATCGAGCTGGACCGGGACCTGGCCGTGCGCCTGCGCCTGCACGAGCAGCTGGATGTGGTCGAGTCCGACGTGCTCAAGGTGGACTTCCGTGCCATCGCCGTGCGCCTGGGCGTGGCCAGGCTGCGCATCGCCGGCAACCTGCCCTACAACATCTCCAGCCCCATCCTGTTTCACCTGCTCGAGCAGGTGGATGTGGTCGAGGACCAGCATTTCATGTTGCAAAAGGAGGTCATAGACCGCATGGTGGCCGCACCGGCCACGGCCGCCTATGGCCGGCTGACGGTGATGCTGCAGTGGCGCTACGCGATGGAGAACGTGCTGTTCGTGCCGCCCGGGAGTTTCGATCCACCACCCAAGGTGGACAGTGCCGTCGTGCGCATGGTCCCGCGCGAGACGCCTGCGGCCCTGGACGCGAAACTGCTGGAGGAACTGGTGCAGGTGGCCTTCAGCCAGCGGCGCAAGATCCTGCGCAACACGCTGGGGCGCTGGCTGGAAGGCAAGGGCTTCGAGGGGGAGTTCGATCTGCAGCGCCGTGCAGAAGAAGTGCCGGTGGCCGAATACGAGGCCCTGGCCGCCGGGCTGTCGCGCCGGTAGCCGGAGGCTGCTCGGAAGGCTGGGTCAGAGGAAAGAGTAGAAGCAGCGGAAGGGAATCTTGCGCTCGGCCCAATACTCGGCCGCGTCACGGAAACTGTCCAGCAACTGCTCCCGGACTTCCTTGTCGAACTTGGGCGTGGTCGGGATCTGGTCGAGCACGAGCACGAAGCCCGGCTGCGGTCCGGCCTTGTGGATGGGGTCGGTCAGGCAGTCGTAGAGCGCATCGAAGTTCTTGCCGAAATGCGCGGGAAAGAAAAACTGCGTGGCCAGCAGCTCCAGGATGTCGGCCTTGGTCTGGGCATGGGCCAGGTTGGCATACAGGAAATGGCACCCCAGCGTCTCGGCCGCCTGTTGCAGATCCTGCACCCTGTAGGCGCGGATGGACTGCACGATGTTGGCGCGCACGTTCCGCAGCGGGGTGTCGGGGATCTTACGAAGTGGTGCATCCATCTCCGTGGCTCTTTCTCTAACGTGGATGTGGCCTGCGGGAGCGGGCTCATGGCCTGCCGCATTCCCGGGCTGTGGATGAAATGCAGACCCCTGCCAGCGCGCTGCGTCGGACGCGGAAGGTCGAACGGGCTGCAAAGACTGGGTCGAGGTCATTCGATGATCTTGCGAAAGCTGCTGTAGTGGTCGCTGGTGTAATAGCAGGCATCGGGCCGTTGGGGCTCGCCGCCGCAGACGATGCGGCGTGCGCCGCGATCACGCGAGCCCGGCGTGCGCACCGTGTATTCGCGGTAATAGCCGCGCGTCTGACGGGGCAGGATGCGTTCCCGGTTGCCGAAGACCGTGCCGTCCTTGTCATGGGCAAAGGGTCCGCCACGCAGGATCAGCGCATAGGTGGAACGCCCCTCGCGTGGCAGCTCGGAAAGCGCCACGGTGTCAACGGCCGGCATCTCCGCGCTTTCGGGCACCGAACGGCGCGCATCGGCCAGCGAGGGCGACAGCACGAAGGCGGCCCCGACGATGAGCGCTAGACCGGACTTGTACGCCTTGGCGGCGGCTGCCTTCAGCATCAACTACACCTTTCAGAAATCCAGGGAAGCCCTGAAATCTCGACCCGCTAGTGTGACGGATCACCCCCCAAATTGCAAGTTCTGCCTAAAAAACAGGCAGCTTGACCAAGCAATTGTCTGGGGATTGAACAGTGAGACGTGGTGGCGCTGCGCGTGAGCCACCGGACACGGCCGACGCAACCGGCGCGCCCCAAAAGCGAGGGGCGCCGAGCAAGAGCCGCCTCGCGGCGATGGCGCCGTCCCCCTCCCGCGAAGCGAGAGAGGGGGAAGCCGCGCAGCGGCTCAGGGGGTGCCTTACCGGTTCGCGTTCGCGTCAGCGACCGTCAGCGCCGTCATGTTGACGATGCGGCGCACCGTGGTGCTGGGCGTGAGGATGTGCACGGGACGCGCCGCGCCCAGCAGCACCGGGCCGATGGCGATGCCGCCGCCGGCGGCCTGCTTGAGCAGGTTGTAGCTGATGTTGGCGGCATCGATGTTGGGCATGACCAGCAGGTTGGCATTGCCCAGCAGCGTGCTGTGGGGCATGAGCTGGGCGCGCGCCTTGCCGTCCAGGGCCACGTCGCCATGCATCTCGCCGTCCACTTCCAGCCAGGGGGCCTGTTCGCGCAGCAGCTCCAGGGTCTGGCGCATCTTGATGGCGCTGGGCTGGTTGCTGGAGCCGAAATTGGAGTGCGACAGCAGGGCGGCCTTGGGCTTGATGCCGAAGCGCATCATTTCCTCGGCGGCCATGATGGTGATCTCGGCCAACTGCTCGGCCGTGGGGTCGTAGTTGACGTGGGTGTCCACCAGGAAGACCTGGCGGTCGGGCAGCAGCAGCCCGTTCATGCAGGCATAGGTCTGCACGCCGGCGCGGCGGCCGATCACCTGGTCCACGTACTGCAGGTGGTGCGAGGTCTGCCCCCAGGTGCCGCTGATCAGGCCATCCACCTCGCCCTTGTGCAGCAGCATGGAGCCGATCAGGGTCAGGCGCCGGCGCATCTCGATCTTGGCGATGGGCACGGTGATGCCCTTGCGCTCGGTCATGCGGTGATAGGTCTGCCAGAAGTCGCGGTAGCGCTCGTCGTGCTCGACGTTGACCACGTCATAGTCCTGGCCCTCCTTCAGGCGCAGGCCGAACTTCTCGATGCGCTGGGCGATGATGGCCGGACGTCCGATCAGCGTGGGGCGCGCGATGCGCTCGTCCACCACGATCTGCGCGGCGCGCAGGATGCGCTCTTCCTCGCCTTCGGCGTAGGCCACGCGCTTCTTGGCCGCCTTCTTGGCTGCGGCGAACAGCGGCTTCATCATCGTGCCCGAGGCGTAGACGAAGGTCTGCAGATGGGCGCGGTAGGCATCCATGTCCTGGATCGGGCGCTGGGCCACGCCGCATTCGGCGGCGGCCTGGGCCACGGCCGATGCGATCTTCATCATCAGGCGCGGATCGAAGGGCTTGGGAATCAGGTACTCGGGGCCGAAAGTCAGCTGCTCGCCCACGTAGGCGGCCGCCACTTCCTCGCTCTGCTCGGCCTGGGCCAGCTCGGCGATGGCGTGCACGGTGGCGATCTCCATCTCGGTGGTGATGGTGGTCGCACCGCAGTCCAGCGCACCCCGGAAGATGTAGGGGAAGCACAGGACGTTGTTGACCTGGTTGGGGTAGTCCGAGCGGCCCGTGGCGATGATGGCATCGCTGCGCACGGCCTTCACATCCTCGGGGACGATCTCCGGATTGGGGTTGGCCAGGGCGAAGATCACGGGGCGCGCGGCCATCCTGGCCACCATGTCCTGCTTGAGCACGCCGCCGGCCGACAGGCCCAGGAAGACGTCGGCGCCTTCGATGACCTGACCCAGGGTGCGCAGTTCGGTGGCGCGCGCGAACAGGGCCTTGTCCTCGTCCATCAGCTCGGTGCGGCCCTCATAGACCACGCCGGCCAGGTCGGTGACGAACACGTTCTCGCGCCTGAGGCCCACCTTGAGCAGCAGGTTCAGGCAGGCCAGGGCGGCGGCGCCCGCGCCCGAGGCCACGAGCCTGACCTCCTCGATCTTCTTGCCGGCGACCTTCAGGGCATTGACCATGGCCGCGGCCACGGTGATGGCCGTGCCGTGCTGGTCGTCGTGGAAGACGGGGATCTTCAGGCGGCGACGCAGCTCGCGCTCCACGAAGAAGCACTCGGGTGCCTTGATGTCTTCCAGGTTGATGGCGCCGAAGGTGGGCTCCAGCGCGGCGATCACGTCGACCAGCTTCTGTGGGTCCTTCTCGTTGATCTCGATGTCGAAGACGTCCACGCCGGCGAACTTCTTGAACAGCACGGCCTTGCCTTCCATCACGGGCTTGGAGGCCAGCGCGCCGATGTCGCCCAGGCCCAGCACAGCCGTGCCGTTGGAGATCA
Organism: Delftia tsuruhatensis; assembly: GCF_903815225.1. Lineage (NCBI taxonomy): Bacteria > Pseudomonadati > Pseudomonadota > Betaproteobacteria > Burkholderiales > Comamonadaceae > Delftia > Delftia tsuruhatensis. The sequence continues at coordinate 6,098,030 of NZ_LR813084.1, read as the reverse complement.
CGGCCACCAGGTTGCCGCGCGCCGTGTACTTGAAGGCGGCGGCGGGGTCCTTGACGATCTCTTCGCAGGGGGCGGCCACGCCGGGCGAGTAGGCCAGCGCCAGGTCGTGCTGGTTGGCCATGGGCTTGGTCGGGACGATGGTCAGTTTGCCGGGCTTGGGGAACTCGTGGTATTCGAGTGCGGCACGGCGCAGCTGGGCACGTTTATCGGAAGGGGTCGGGGCCGTGTTGTCGGACATCAAGCGTCTCCAGCGATGCATGGCCGACGCGCGCGTTTCGGACCCGCGTGCCGTCGGCTGAGGTAGGGGGGAACCGATTGTAGGCCGGGAGGCGATAGCCGGTGTCTGCGGTGAAACTGTTGTGATGCCGGCGTGCCCAATTTGCCCAATCGCCCCGCGGCGGCGCCGGTCTTTGCTTGCGCGCCCTGGCAAAGCCGGGCAACTACAGGGCGTCCAGCGGAAACACCGGCCGGTGGACGTGCGTGAACGGAAAGCGCGCATAGTCCGAGGTGGTCACGCCGGGGCTGTCGCACTCGACCAGGCCGGCGGACAGCGGCACGAAGACGGGCCGGCAGTACATGCGCGACTTGAGCAGCAGGAAGCGGAACCGCGTCGGGTCCATGCCCACGCAGTGGAACACGCCCAGGTCCCAGGGTTCGTGCGTCTGCTCGGTGACCACGATCTGCGCGGCGCCGATGTCCAGGCACACGCTGCGGCCCATGTGGCAGCGCTGTCCCGTGTAGATGGGACCGCTGACCGTGTAGGCGCCATCGCTGACGGCGCGCACCGTGCCGCGCAGCCGCAGTGGCTGCTTGTGCAGGCCTATGCTTTCGAGCGAGACCTTGTTGCCCAGCGCGATCTCCACCTCGGCGCCTTCGCCCGCCGCCGCCAGCGCGGCCACGGCCTCGGGGTCGCACAGCGGGCCCACGGCGATGCCCGTCAGTCCCAGCTCCAGCGCGGTCTGCAGCACGTCCATGGTGTCGCAGGTGCCGCCGGACATGCAGTTGTCGCCGTGGTCCAGCAGCAGCACGGGGCGGTCGGCGCCTTCGGCCAGGGCCTGGGCGCGGCGCAGCGAGTCGGCCAGCGGTTCGCTGCGGTAGACGTAGTCGGCGCGCCGCTGCCAGATCTGGGCGGCCAGCGTGTCCACGCTCGCCTGGGTGGCCGCGCGCTCGTCGGTGCGACAGGTGGCGACCACGCTCACGCAGGGCGCGGCGATGTCGGCCAGCGAGAATCCGCCGAACACCGAGACGGCCGGCAGGCCCTCCGCTTCCAGGGCACGCGCGGCGTTCACGGCGTCCAGCATGGGGCCGTCCAGCGTGGTGCTGCGCAGCGTGTGGCTCATCAGGGGCAGGCGGTGCCAGCACACGGCGTAGCGCGCGCGGCCGGCCAGCATGTCCAGCAGCAGGCGGCCCGCATGCTCGCCGGTCTCGTACATGTCGATGTGCGGATAGGTCTTGAAGCCCACCATCACATCGGCATTGCCCACCATTTTTTCGGTGATGTTGCCGTGCAGGTCCAGCGCCACGCCAACGGGCACGCCGGGTGCGGCGGCGCGCACGCGTTCGAGCAGGTCGCCTTCGCCGTCGGCGCTGTGCTCGGCCACCATGGCGCCGTGCAGGTCCAGCAGGATGGCGTCGCAGCCCGGTGCGGCTTCGACGATGCGGCGCGTGAGCTCGTCATAGGCGGCCCCATGCACGGGGCCGCTGGGGTTGGCAGTGGCCGACACGGGCGTGACCAGGGTGGCGCCCGCCGCCTCGGCCAGGTCGATGAAGGCGGCCATGGCCGTGCGCATGCCCTTGTTGGCCGAATAGGCCGCCTCGCCATAGGTGGGCGCAAAGGCCTGGATGGGCGTGGGCACGGGCGAGAAGGTATTGGTCTCGTGGTTGAGCCGGGCGATCAGAACTTTCATGACACCACTCCGGCCGCTGCCAGCATGGCGCGCAGCAGCACGTTGCAGCCGGCCTCCAGATGGGCAGGCTCGGCGTCCTCGATCTCGTTGTGGCTGATGCCGTCGGCGCAGGGCACGAAGATCATGGCGGTCGGTGCCAGGCGCGCCACGTAGACGGCATCGTGGCCCGCGCCGCTGACCACGTCCATGGCGCTGTAGCCCAGGTCGGCGGCATTGGCGCGCACGGCCTCGACCAGGTGGGGCGTGAAGGGCTGGGGCGGGAAGTAGACCACCTGCTCCACGCCGACCTCCACGCCGCGCGCGGCGGCGATGCGCTCGCAGGCCGCGCGCAGCGCGGCGTCCATGTCCAGCAATTGCTCGTCGTCGGGCGCGCGCAGGTCCACGCTGAGCCGCACGCGCCCCGGGATCACGTTGCGCGAGTCGGGGAACACCTGCAGCGAACCCACCGTGCCGCGTGCATGCGGCAGGCGGTCCAGGGCGATGCGGTGGACCTCGGCCACCAGCTCGCTGGCAGCCAGCAGCGCGTCGCGGCGCAGCTCCATGGGCGTGGGGCCGGCATGGGCCTCCATGCCCTGCACGGTGACGTCGTACCAGCGCTGGCCCAGGGCGGCGCTGACCACGCCGATCACGCACCCGTGCTTTTCCAGCACCGGGCCCTGCTCGATATGGGCCTCGAAATAGGCGCCCACGGCATGGGCGGGGCCGGCCTGGCCTGCATAGCCGATGGCGGCCAGCGCCTCGCCCACGCTCACGCCCTGGGCATCGCGCTGGGCCAGCGCGTGCTCCAGCGTGAAGGCGCCCGCGAACACGCCCGAGCCCATCATCACGGGCACGAAGCGCGAGCCTTCCTCGTTCGTCCACACGGCCACCTCCAGCGGGGCGCGCGTGCGCACGCCGGCCTCGTTGAGGGTGCGCAGCACCTCCAGGCCCGCCAGCACGCCGTAGTTGCCGTCGAACTTGCCGCCCGTGGGCTGGGTGTCGATGTGGCTGCCCGTCATCACGGGCGGCAGCGCGTCATCCACGCCCGCGCGGCGCGCGAAGATGTTGCCGATGGCATCGACGCGGATGCTGCAGCCGGCCTCGCGCGCCCATTGCACGAAGAGGTCCCGGCCCTGGCGGTCCAGGTCGGTCAGCGCCAGGCGGCACACGCCGCCCTTGGGCGTGGCGCCGATGCGCGCCAGCTCCATCAGCGATTGCCACAGGCGGGCGCCGTCGGTGCGCAGCGCGGCGGTGGCGTTGGGGGTACTGAGATCCATGGGGGCTCCTGGCGATGCAAAAAAGGTGGATCAGGCGATGCCTACGCCGAGATAGCGGTCCTTGACGGCGGCGTCGGCGAGGAAGTCGGCGTTGCTGGCCTCATGCGCAATCGCGCCCTGTTCGATGATGTAGTGGCGGTCGGCCAGCTGGGTGCAGACCTCCAGGTTCTGTTCCACCAGCACGATGGCCACGCCTGCGGCCTTGATGGTCTTGAGCTGGGCCACGATCTCCTCGACGATGACGGGCGCCAGGCCCTCGACGGGCTCGTCGAGCATGAGTAGGCGCGGTGCATTCATGAGGGCGCGGCCGATGGCCAGCATCTGCTGCTCGCCGCCCGACAGCTGGCCGCCGCCGTTGCCGCGCCGCTCCTTCAGGCGCGGGAAGATGCGGTAGATGTCCGCCAGCTGCCAGGGCGAGCGCTTGCGCTGGCCCAGCAGCAGGTTTTCCTCCACCGTCAGCAGCTTGAAGATGCCCCGGTGCTCGGGCACCAGGCAGATGCCGCGCTGGGCCACCAGGTGCGTGGCCAGCTGGTGCACGGGCTCGCCGCCGAAGCGGATCTGCCCCTGCGTGGGCCGCATCACGCCCGCGATGGACTTGAGCGTGGTGGTCTTGCCCGCGCCATTGCGGCCCAGCAGGGTGACCAGCTCGCCATCCTCCACTTGCAGCGACACGCCCTGCAGCACATGGCTTTTGCCGTAGTGGGCGTGGATGCCTTCCACCGACAACAGGACGCTCATGCCTTGCCTCCCGTGATCATGTTGCCCAGATAGGCGCTGCGCACGCGCTCGTCGCTGCGGATCTCGTGCGGCAGGCCCTCGGCCAGCACGCGGCCTTGCTGCATGACGGTGATGGTGTCGGAGATGTCCATGACGATGTTCATGTTGTGCTCGATGAGCACCACGGTGTGCTCGTCCTTGAGGCCCTGGATCAGGCGCTTCATCTCGTCCAGGTCGTCGATGCCCATGCCCGAGGTCGGCTCGTCCAGGAAGATGGCCTTGGGCCGCGCGGCCAGGGCCATGCCCACCTCCAGGCGCCGCTGCTGGCCATGCGAGAGGTTGCCGGCCGGCGTGTCCGCATGGCGCTCCAGCCCCAGGCGCGCGAGCACGCCGGCCACGGTCTCGGCACAGGCGCGCGGACCCTCGGGCGCGTTCCAGCAATCGAGCGCCCTGGCGGGCGCCACGCCCTGCGCGGCCAGGCGCAGGTTCTCGCGCACGGACAGGGTCAGGAACAGGCTGGTGACCTGAAAGGACCGTGCCATGCCGCGGCGCACGCGCCGGTGGTCGGGTTCGCGCGTCACGTCGTGGCCGTCGAACACGATGCGCCCGCCGCTGACGCTCTTGGTGCCCGTGAGCATGTGGAACAGGGTGGTCTTGCCCGCGCCGTTGGGGCCGATCACCGAATGCACGGTGTGGGCGCGGACCTTGAGGTCCACGCCGGCCAGGGCGGCGAACTTGTCGTAGCGCTTCTCTACGCCCACGGCTTCGAGCAGGATGGGGGTGGTGGCGGTGCTCATGCCTGGCCTCCCTTGGTCTTGGCCACGGGCGCGGCATCGGCCGGTCCTTTGCGCCGCATCAGGCCCCACAGGCTTTCGCCCAGGCCCCACAAGCCGCGCTGCAGTCCCAGGCTGACGATCATCAGCACCACGCCCAGCAGCAGCAGCCAGCGCGGCCACAGCGTGGACAGCCAGTCGCCCAGCAGCACATAGAAGGCCGCGCCCAGCACCGAGGCCAGCAGGTTGCCCGTGCCGCCGATCACGGTCATCACCAGGATCATCTCGCTGGTGTGGTACTCGGCATTGGACAGCGGGGCGATGCCTGTCATCATGGCGTGCAGCGCGCCGGCCAGGCCGGTCACGGCGCCCGAGATCACGAAGGCCTGGAGTTTGAGCAGGCGCAGGTCGTAGCCCACGGCGGCGGCGCGCTCCTCGTTGTCGCGCACGGCCAGCAGGGTGCGGCCGAACACCGAGTCGCAGACGCGGCGCAGCAGCCAGAACACCACGAGGAACAGCACGGCCACGAAGCCGTAGTACTGCCAGGGCGAGGCCAGCGGCCACAGCGTCTGCCCGGCCACCGACAGGGCCGGGCGAGGCACGTCCAGCAGGCCGTTGTCGCCGCCCGTGAGATCGGTGGCCGTGTAGGCGATGAAGTAGAACATCTGCGCAAAGGCCAGGGTCAGCATCACGAAGTAGGTGCCGCGCTGGCGTATGGCCACCCAGCCCACGAGGGCCGCGCCCGCCGCGCCCATGGCGGTGGCCGCCAGCAGGGCCAGCGGCATGGGCAGCGGCCAGCGCGTGAGCAGCAGGGCGATGGTGTAGCTGCCCAGGCCGAAGAAGATGCCCTGCCCGAAGGACAGCAGGCCCGTATAGCCCAGCAGCAGGTTGCAGCCCATGGCCGCGAGGCCGAAGATCAGCACCTCGCTGGCCAGCGAGCCCGACTGCATGCACAGCGGCATGGCGACCACGATGGCCAGCGCGAGGAGGAGATGGGAATGCCTGGTCATCATGGTGTTCATCCTTTGCGGCCCAGCAGGCCATGGGGTCGCAGCAGCAGCACGGCGGCCATGGCCACGTAGATCATCAGGCGCGCGCCCTCGGGCCACAGCGTGCTCATCACGCTTTGCACGATGCCGATCAAGAGGCCCCCGACCAGCGCGCCGCCGAAGCTGCCCAGCCCGCCCACGACCACGATCACGAAGGCCACGCCCAGGGCCTCCACGCCCATGAAGGGCTCGGCCCCGCGGATGGGCGCGGCCAGCACGCCGGCCAGCGCCGCCGTGGCCGCGCCCAGCGCGAACACCAGGCTGAAGATGCGCAGCACGTTCATGCCCAGCAGCGAGACCATCTCGGTCGACTCGCTGCCCGCACGCACCGCGCTGCCCAGCCGCGTGCCCTCCAGCAGCCACCACAGCAGCACGGCCAGCACGGCGGTGAAGCCGATCACGAACAGCCGGTACTTGGGATAGACGAAGCTGCCCCACATCACCACGCCCTGCAGCAGCTCGGGCACGGCCACGCTGTCGCCCAGCGGACCCCATTGCAGGATCACCAGCTCCTGCACCACCAGGGCCAGGCCCACGGTGACGATGATGTGGAATTCGTGCGCCTTGGCGTAGACATGGCGCAGCATGAGCTTTTCCACCAGCCAGCCCAGCGCGCCCACGGCCAGCGGCACCACGATCAGGGACAGCCAGAAGCTCAGGCCCCAGCGCGTCATCTGGTAGCAGAAATAGGCGCCCAGCAGGTAGAAGGCGCCATGCGCGAAGTTCACGAAGCGCAGCAGGCCGAAGACGATGGACAGGCCCACGGCCAACAGGAAATACAGCATGCCGATGCCGATCCCGTTGATGGTCTGAAGCAGGTAGATGCTCATACAGGGTCCGAAACGATGAAGGCCGCAGGCACAGGCCACCCCGCACCCCGCGCGGGCGGAGTGTTGGAGGGCGCCTTGCCGCTGTGGCGGCCGGGGAAGGTCAGGCCAGCTTGCAGCCGGTCTGGTCTACGGGAAGAAAGGATTTCCCCGAACTCACGACATCCACGTAGTCGTCCTTGTTCTTCATCTTCGCCTTGGCCTTGCCCTTGAGCAGGTAGTAGCTCTTGAGCACCTGGTGGTCGGCCTTGCGCACTTCCTCCTCGCCCGTCAGGCCCTGGTACTTCATGCCTTCGAGCGCGGCCACCACGGCCTTGGGATCGGCCGTGCCCGCCTTGACGATGGCATCGATCATCAGCTTGGTGCAGATGTAGTGGCCGGCCAGGCTGTAGTTGGGATTGGCCTTGAACTTGTCGTTGCAGCGCTGCACCAGCTCGCGGTTGAGCGGCGCATCCACCGTGTGCCAGTACTGGGCGCCGAAGTACACGCCGTCGCACAGGTCGGCGCCCAGCGACTCGAACTGCTCCAGCCCCGAGGCCCAGGCGATCAGGATGGTCATGTTCTTGTTCATGCCGAAGCTGATGGCCTGGCGCAGCGTGTCCGACGACTGGGCGCCGAAGTTCAGCAGCAGCAGCACGTCGGGCTTGGCGGCCACGGCATTGGTCAGGTAGCCGCTGAACTCCTTTTCGGTCAGCGAGTGGTAGCTGTTGCCCACATGCTCGATGCCCTTTTCCTTGAAGATGTTCCTGGCCGCCGTCAGCAGCCCGTCGCCGAACACGTACTGCGGCGTGATGGTGTACCAGCGTTTGGCCTTGGGCAGGGACTCGATCAGCGGGCGCACGGTCTGCTCGATGGCGCCGAAGGTGGGGGCCGACCAGCGGAAGGTGGCGCTGTTGCAGTCCTTGCCCGTGATCTCGTCGGCACCCGCCGTGGTGATGAAGATGCCGCCGGCCTTCTCGGCCTCCTTGCCCATGGCCAGGGCCTCGGACGACAGGATGCCGCCCGCGAAGAAGCGCGTGCCCTGCTGCTGGGCCGATTCCTGCACCTTGCGCACGGCCGTGGCGGGCTTGCCCTCGGTGTCCAGCACGGTGTAGGCCAGCGGGCGGCCCAGGGCCTTGCCGTATTGCTCGATGGCCAGCTTCATGCCCAGGTCCGCGAATTTGCCGTTGGCCGCGAAGGCGCCCGACATGGGCACGGGGCAGGCGAACTGGATGCTGTCCTTGGACTGCGCCCAGGCGCTGCGGCCCAGGCCCAGCGAGGCCGGCAGCGCGCCCAGCGCCGAGAGTTGCAGGAGGTGACGACGTTGCATGGAATCTCCGTGGTGGGGACAGAAGGCGCGGTGGCCCGGATACGCTTTCAGAGCAAGTTGCATGCCAAAGGAAGGGGGTGCGTGCAGGCTCCTCAATTCATATTTATAGTGATAAATAGCACGAATAGGGCGCGTGCTAACCCTAGGCGCGCACGGTGACGCGCCACGGCGGTGCATACTGCACCAAACCCGCATGCAGCAAGGGCGCGAACACGATCCGGCGCCTCCCGGAGAACAATCCACAATGGCTACACAGAAGACGTCATCCCTGGCGATCCGGCAGCTCAAGCGCCCGGATCTCGTGGCCCAGGAAATCAAGCGGCTCATCACCGAGAAGAACCTCAGCCCCGGCGATCGCCTGCCGCGCGAAAGCGAGTTGCAGGCGCAGTTCCAGGTCAGCAAGGGCACGATCCGCGAGGCCCTCAAATCGCTGGAGGTGCAGGGCCTGATCACCATCTCCACGGGCCCTTCGGGCGGAGGCACCGTGGTCGAGGTGCCGCTGGACCGCACGCTGCAGTTCATGCAGAACTACCTGTTCTTCCAGGAGGTGACCATCGACGACATCTACACGGTGCGCCAGATGCTGGAGCCCGAGCTGGCCGCGGGCGCCGTGCCCCACCTGAGCGATGCCGACTTCGACGCGCTGGAGCACAGCATCGCCTGCTGCGACCCCACGCAAAGCAGCGAGGACCTGGTCAGCCAGCGCCGCGAGGACGTCAACTTCCACGACATCCTGGCGGCCGCCAACCCCAATCCCTTCCTGCGCTTCACCTGCGAGCTGATCAACGAGATGATCCGCCAGCTCATCGTCTTCGCCAACCGCACGCCGCAGGCCGAGCACCGGCGCTTCGGCGAGGCCAATGCCCGGTTCCACCGCGACATCGTGCAGGCCGCGCGCGAGCGGGATGTGGACAAGGTGCGCGCGCTGATGCAGCAGCACATGCGCGACGCGGCCAGCAGCGTCAAGCGCATGAAGGGCCGCATCCAGGGGCGGCTCATCCTTGATGCCGACAGCCTGCGCAGCCCGCGTCCGCGCCGTGCCGCGCAGGCGGTGAAGCTGCCGGCCAAGGCGGCCGCCGCAGCGCCGGTGAAGAAAGCGGCCGCGAAGGCGCCGGCGAAGGCCGCCGCCAAACGCCCCGCCACCCCGCGCAAGCGCGCGGCGTCCTGAGCTGTCCCGCGCCGGTCAGCGCCAGGCTTTCGGGGCCCGGCGCTGCTGGTATGCTGCCGCGCGCCGCATGCCGCATGCCGCATGCCGCATGCCGCATGCCGCATGCCGCGCGCCCGCATTCACGCATTGACGAGAAACCACCATGAGACAAGCCACTTCCTCTGCCTCCACCGCTTTCGGCCGCCGCGCCGCCCTGTGGCGCACCCTTGCCGTGGGCGCCGCGCTGGCCGCCACGCTGGCGGCACCCGCCGTCCAGGCCCAGGGCGCGGGCAGCTACCCCTCCAGGACCATCCGCCTGGTCGTGCCCTTCGCGCCCGGTGGCTCCACCGACATCCTGGGCCGCCTGCTGGCGCAAAAGCTCGGCGAGAGCATGCATGCCACCGTGGTGGTGGACAACAAGCCCGGCGCCAACGGCACCATCGGCTGCGACCTCGTGGCCAAGGCCCCGCCCGATGGCTACACCGTGGTGCTGGGCGACGTGGGCTGCATGGCCATGGCCAAGGGCCTGTATACCAAGCTGCCCTATGACCCGCTGCGCGACTTCGCGCCCATCAGCCTGGTGGCGCGCAGCCCGCTGGTGCTGACCGTGGGCGCGCAAAGCCCGTTCCACTCGCTCAAGGAGCTGACGGCGGCGGCCCAGGCCCAGCCCGGCAAGCTCAACTACCCCTCGTCGGGCACGGGCGGCCCCAACCACCTGGGTGCCGAGCTGTACGCCATGCAGGCCAAGGTCAGGGTCGGCCATGTGCCCTACAAGGGCAGCGCGCCTTCGGTGGTGTCGCTGGCCGCCGGCGAGACCGACTTCGGCTTTCTCACGGCCGTGACCATCGCCGCCCAGCTCAAGGCCGGCAAGGTGCGCGCCCTGGCCGTGGCCCACAACGAGCGCCTGCCATCCATGCCCGACGTGCCCACCATGTCCGAGGCCGGCCTCAAGGACTTCACGGCCGACGCCTGGTTCCTCGCGGCCGTGCCCGCCGGCACGCCCAAGCCCATCGTGGACAGGCTCTACGCCGAGATCGCCAAGGCCCTGCCCGCCCCTGAGGTCAAGGAAAAGCTCGACGCCATGGGCGTGCTGCCCTCGGGCCTCAAGCCCGATGCCTCGGCCCAGTTCCTGCGCGTGGAAGTGGACAAGTGGCGCGAGGTGATCAAGAACGCGGGCATCACGCTGGACTGATCCTGGCGCCCTTGCCATGCGAAAAGCCCCTGGGCCGCGAGGCCGCAGGGGCTTTTTCATGGAAGCCTGGTGCTCAGTTCGTCTCGGCCAGGGCGTCGCCCAGGGCGCTGACCAGGCGCTCGATCTCGGCCTTCTCGCTGATGAAGGGCGGCGCGATCTGGATGGTGTCGCCGCCGTAGCGCACGTAAAAGCCCTTGTCCCAGCACTTCATGGCGATCTCGTAGGGACGGCGCGCCGGCTCGCCGGGCAGGGCCTCGATGGTGAAGCCCGCGGCCAGTCCGAAGTTGCGGATGTCGGCCACGTGCTTGGCCCCCTTGAGGCTGTGCACGGCCTGCTCGAAGAAGGGGGCCAGCGCGCGCACGCGGCCCGGGCCGTCCTCGCGCTGCAGCAGCTCCAGCGCGGCCACGCCCGCCGCGCAGGCGATGGGGTGGGCCGAGTAGGTGTAGCCGTGCGGGAACTCCAGCATGTACTCGGGGCCGCCAGCGGCCATGAAGGTGCCGTAGATCTCCTTGCTGGCCACCACGGCGCCCAGCGGCTGGGCGCCATTGGTCACCTGCTTGGCGATGTTCATGATGTCGGGCGTGACGCCGAAGGCCTCGGCCGCCGTCATGGCGCCGCAGCGGCCGAAGCCCGTGATGACCTCGTCGAAGATCAGCAGGATATTGTTCTGCGTGCAGATCTCGCGCAGGCGCTGCAGGTAGCCGGCCGGGGGGATCACCACGCCGGCCGAGCCCGAGAAGGGCTCGACGATGACTGCGGCGATGTTGCTGGCGTCATGCAGGGCGATCAGGTCCAGCAGCCGGTCGGCCAGCGCGCGGCCGTCGGTGGCCGGCAGGCCCTTGTGAAAGGAGCCCAGCGGTGGCTGGGTGTGGGGCAGGTGGTCGGCCTCCACGCCCTGGCCGAAGGTCTTGCGGTTGCCCACCATGCCGCCCACCGAGATGCCGCCGAAGTTCACGCCGTGGTAGCCCTTTTCGCGGCCGATCAGCCGGGTCTTGCCGCCCTGGCCCTTGGCGCGCCAGTAGGCGCGGGCCATCTTCAGCGCCGTGTCGGCCGCTTCCGAGCCCGAGCCCGTGAAGAACACATGGTCCAGGCCGGCGGGCGTCAGCTCCTTGATCTTGTTGGCCAGGGCGAACGAGGCGGGGTGGCCGAACTGGAAGGCCGGCGCATAGTCCAGCTGCTGGGCGGCGCGTGCGATGGCGTCGGAGATCTCGCGGCGGCCGTGGCCCAGGCCCGTGCACCACAGGCCCGACAGGCCGTCGAAGATCTTGCGGCCTTCGCCATCGGTGTAGTAGGCGCCCTGGGCGCCCGTGATCATGCGCGGCCTGGCCTTGAATTCGCGGTTGCCGGTGAACGGCATCCAGTGGGCATCGAGCCAGGCGGCATCGGTGCGTGTGGAGGCGGGGCTGCTTTGTTCGGTGGGTACCAGGGTCATGGCGATCTCCTCGGGCCTGGGGGTGGAAGTGGACCGGCCCATTGTGATCGCGCCCCTTGATTTCTCGAAGTGCGCGTTATCGAGGTTCACTTGCGCAAATCTGCAAGTAACCGGGCTGCGGTCAGACCGCCCGGCGCTGCTCGGCGGCCAGGCGCAGCGCAAGGCCCGCCAGCACCGTGGCCATCACCCATTTCTGCACGCGCAGCCAGTGCGGGTTGTGGGCGAACCAGGCGGCGATGCGGGCCGCGAACAGCGTGATCAGCAGGTTGACGCTGAAGCTGGTGGTGATCTGGACCATGCCCAGCACCAGGCTTTGCGTGAGCACGGAGCCATGCTCGGGCGAGACGAACTGCGGAAAGATCGACAGGTAGAAGATGGCGACCTTGGGGTTGAGGATGCTGGTGACCAGGCCCATGGTGAACAGCCTGCGCGGCGACTCCGGCGGCAATGCCGTGGCCTCGAAGGGCGAACGGCCCTGGGGGCGCACGGCCTGCCAGGCCATGTACAGCAGGTACAGCGCGCCGGCCCACTTGAGCAGGTCGAAGGCCAGGGGCACGGCCATGAACAGCGCAGTCAGCCCCAGGCTGGCGCACAGCATGTGCACGAAAAAGCCCAGCACCACGCCGGCCAGCGAGACCACGCCTGCCTGGCGGCCCTGGCACAGTGAACGCGAGATCAGGTAGAGCATGTTGGGGCCGGGCGTGAGCACCAGCAGCAGGGAGGCGCCGGCGAATACCAGCAGATCGTTGAGGGCAAGCATGGCCGTGTGGGTTGCAGGAGAAAGGGAAACCAGCATTCTGGCGGCTGCGCCCCTGTCCTGCACGCTCTATAGTCGGCTGCGGCGGCGCACGGGGCGGCGCCATGCTGGAGAGGGATGGCGATGACCGATTTTTCTGCGGACCCGGGGCGGCAGGCGCCTCCGCATGCCCGGCGCCCCCGCGCCGCCTTGGGCCAGCTCAGCGACATGGACCTGCGCCTGCTGCGCGTGTTCAAGGCCGTGGTCGAGTGCGGTGGCATGGCGGCGGCCGAGCTGGAGCTGAACATCGGCAGCTCCACGCTGAGCCGCCACATGAAGGACCTGGAGGAGCGCCTGGGCCTGACGCTGTGCCGGCGCGGCCGTGCCGGCTTCGCGCTCACGCCCGAAGGCCATCGCATCTATGAGGCGACGCTGCAACTGCTCGGCGGCGTGGAAGGCTTCCTGGGCCAGGTGGACGACATCCACGGCCGGCTGGCCGGCACGCTGGACGTGGCGCTGTTCGACAAGACCGTCGGCAATCCGCAATCGCGCATTCCTGAAGCGATCGCTGCACTGCACGACCAGGCGCCGCAGCTGCACCTGCGCCTGCATGTGGCCTCGATCCAGGCCATTGAGCGCGGGCTGATGGAGGGGCGCTGGCAGGTGGGCATCCTGCCGTCGGCACCCAGCTCGGATGCGCTGGACAGCGCGCGGCTGTTCGGAGAGCGCATGCAGCTGTACTGCGCACCTGGCCATGTGCTGCACGGGGCCGACCATGGCGCGCTGGATTGGGAGGGACTGGGCGCGCATGCCTTTGCGGGCCTGGGCTACCAGTCACCCAACATGGCGCTGAGCCACCAGGCAGGCTTGCAGCGGCAGGCCACGGGGTTCGACCAGGAGGCCATCGCCATGCTGGTGCGTTCGGGGCGTTACCTGGGCTTCCTGCCCGACCACTATGCACAGGCCATGCAGGACCAGGGCCTGCTGCAGGCCGTGGCTCCGCACAGGTTCTTCTATCCGTGCGATTTCTTCGCCGTCTGGCGCAATGCCGTTGCGCCGGGGCGCGCGGCCCGGGTGTTCATCGATGCGCTGTTGAAGGTACACAGTACGTGAACTGTTTTTTCACAGGTTTGCGAAGTGGATGTCAACAGAGTTGACAAGGCGTTATCCACATTGTTGCAAACAGGTTGCACACAGATATTCAGGCGTGTGCGCTTGACAATGTTTGTCATTGTGGCCGGGGCCGGGGCTTCAGTCTGCTGCGCCGTCGCCGAAATGCAGGCATGGACTCTGTGCCGGCCATGGGCCGCACGAGCAGCGCTTTGACACCACTGATTTCGCATTTTCCGGATTCTTGCCACCATGCGCCGCCATGTCCACCTCTTGTGCCGCTGCGCGCGGGCCTGTCCTGGCGCTGCCCTTTGCGGCCGGCTCCGCCATCAGGCCGGGCCCGCGTCCACCATCCTGGCCAGCGTCTCGGCCAGCCATGTCCCGAAGTATCCATCCGCGTCGAGCGGCAGGGGCTGGTCCATGTCTGTTCTCCCCGGCGGCTCAGGCGGCGGCCGCCGCTGCCGCGCGCCGGCGCAGGCCGCGTTCCCACAGCTTTTCGTGGAAGAAGAAGGCCACGGCCTGGACGGTGGGCTCCAGCAGGCTGAGCGTCAGCGCAGCCCAGAGGTTGCCGGTCACGGCATAGGCCACGGCCGCCGCCACGGTGACATGGATCACGTAGTAGCTGGCGGTCTTCATCAGCGTGTTGCGATGGTGGTGCAGGGTCTGGCGGATGCGGCTCATGGGCAATCTCCTCGGGATGAGGCTTCATGCTAGGGCTGGAAAATAGATTGATCCAATCGAAAATGACCATCAACGACATCAAGACTATCGATGGCTCGCCGATGGCCGCCATGGCCCGGGCCTGCATTGGGGGCGTGCCATGAGCTGGGACCAGCTGTTCGTGCTGGGATGGGCTCCCCATCCCCAGTGGTTCCAGTGGCTTCATCCGGGGTTGGTGACGTTGTCCGTGGCCGTGGCGGTGGCCACGTCGATGGTGGCCATGCAGATCGCGGGGCTGGCGCGCAATGCCGCCTCGCCGCGGCTGCGGCGCGTCGGCGTGCTGACCGGTGCCTTCTGCCTGGGCGCGGGCATCTGGGCCATGCACTTCATCGGCATGCTGGCCTTCCTGCCCTGCACCTTCGGCGACTATGACCCCTGGATCACGGCGGTGTCCATGCTGCCCAGCATGCTGGCGTCCTGGCTGGCACTGACGCTGATGGTGCGGCCCGGGCTGTCCACCCGGGCGCTGGTGGGCGGCGGCGTGCTCATGGGGCTGGGCATTGGCTCCATGCACTACATCGGCATGGCCGCTGCCGAGACCTGGACCTGGATGCTCTACGACCCCTGGGGCGTGCTGCTGTCGGTGGCCGTGGCCGCCGGCATGGCCATGCTGTCGCTGTGGGTGCGCTTTCGCCTGGGCAACACCGGGCGCCTGTGGCCCACCCTGGTCGCGGGCATCGTCATGGGGCTGGCCATCTCCTGCATGCACTATGCGGGCCTGTACGCGCTGCGCCTGAAGCCGGAGATCGAGGCGCTGGCGCGGCAGGACTCGCCCACGCACGGCCTGCTGGTGTTTTCCATCGTGGGCGTGGTGGTGCTGATCTTCGGCCTGGTGTTCGCGGTCAACATGACGCTGCGCTACCGCCAGATCTACCGCCAGGTCCAGCGCAGCGAGTCGCGCCTGCGCGCCGTGGTGGAGACGGCCGTGGACGGCATCGTGATGATCGACGGGCGCGGCGGCATCGTCTCCTTCAACGGGGCGGCCGAGCGGCTGCTGGGCTGGACCGCGCAGGAGGTCATGGGCCGCAGCGTGGCCATGCTCATGC
Source organism: Delftia tsuruhatensis (assembly GCF_903815225.1). Lineage (NCBI taxonomy): Bacteria > Pseudomonadati > Pseudomonadota > Betaproteobacteria > Burkholderiales > Comamonadaceae > Delftia > Delftia tsuruhatensis. The sequence continues at coordinate 6,082,809 of NZ_LR813084.1, read as the reverse complement.
CCGCATCGGGCTGTGACGGCCAGGGCGGGTCCCTGCAAAAGCACCTGGCCACGGGATTCGCGGGGCTGATCGGCTCCAGTCGCGATGTGCACGCGCTGCACCGGGACGGCTCGCAGATCGCCGTGCGACTGGCCGTGGGCCGGGTGGCCATCGCGGGCGATCCGCTGTTCGTGGGCTTCGTGACCGACATCCGCGAACGCCGCCAGATGATGCAGTCGCTGCGCCGCAGCGAGGAGCAGTACCGCACGCTCATCAACAACGTGCCGGGCACCACGTTCCGCTGCCTGTACGACGGCCGCTGGACTCCCCTGCTGCTCAGCCGTTCCATCGAGGAACTGACGGGCTGGACGGAGCAGGATTTCTTCGACGGCCTGACCGGCTGGGACCGGCTCATCCATGCCGAGGACCGCGAGCGCCTGGAGGCCGCCGTCGCAGGCGCGCTGGCCCGGCGCCAGACCTACAACGCCGAGTACCGCCTGTTGCACCGTGACGGCGGCATCCGCTGGGTGACCGAGACCGGGCGCGGCGTCTTCAACGACCAGGAGGAACTGGCCTGGATCGACGGCGTGATCATGGACCAGACGGCGGCGCGGGCCCGCAATGCCGAGTTCGAAGGCACGGTGCGCGCCATCGATCTGTCGCTGGCCACCATCGAGTACGACCTGCAGGGCCATGTCCTGCGCGCCAACCGCAACTTCCTGGACCTGTTCGGCTACCGGCTCGAGGAGATCGCGGGCCGCCACCATGGCATGTTCTGCGAGCCTGGCTATGCCCATACGCAGGAGCATCTGCAGTTCTGGCAAAGGCTGGCACAGGGCGAGTTCCAGGCCGGCGAGTACCCGCGCTGCGGGCACGAGGGGCGGCGCATCTGGGTGCAGGCCACCTACAACCCCATCCTCGATGCCAATGGGCGGCCCTACAAGATCGTCAAGCTGCTCACCGACATCAGCGCCCAGCGCAAGCTGGCCCAGGAACTGGTACTGGCCAAGGAGCATGCCGAGGCCGCAGCGGCCGCGCGCAGCACCTTCCTGGCCAACATGAGCCACGAGATCCGCACGCCCATGAACGCCATCATCGGCTTCACCGAAGCGCTGCGCGAGACAGCCCTGCAGCCCACGCAGGCGCGCTACCTGGACACCGTGCATTACGCGGCGCGCTCCATGCTGCGCCTGCTCAACGACATCCTGGACACGGCCAAGCTCGACAAGGGGGCGGTGGAGCTGGAGATCGAGGACTTCTCGGTGCGCGAGCTGTGCCAGCAGATCCTGGCCTCGCTGCGCATCACGGCCGACCGCAAGGGCCTGGACCTGCGGCTGGACTACGATCCGCACACGCCACAGGCACTGCGCGGCGATGGCATGCGCGTGCAGCAGATCCTCGTGAACCTGCTGGGCAATGCGGTCAAGTTCACCGAGCGCGGCCATGTGCTGCTGCGCGTGCGCTACGAGCAGGGCGTGCTCCTGCTGGATGTGCATGACACGGGCATAGGCATCGCGCCCGAGAAGATCCACCGCATCTTCGATCCGTTCGCGCAGGCCGATGCCTCCACGACCCGGCGCTTTGGCGGCACGGGGCTGGGCACGACCATTTCGCGCCAGCTCGCCGAGCTCATGGGTGGCAGCATCCAGCTGCACAGCACCGTGGGCGTGGGCACGGTGTTCGAGGTGCGCCTGCCCCTGCCGGTGGGCGAATCGCTGCTGCCTGAACGCGGCGCGCCCTCGCGCAGCCTGCCACCACTGCACATCCTGGCCGTGGACGACGTGCCCGAGAACCTGGAGCTGCTGCAGATCAACTTCTCCAGCCAGAACCACCAGATGGTGCTGGCCCATGACGGCGCCGAGGCGCTGCGCTGCGTGCAGGCGCAGGAGCCGCCCTTCGACGTGGTGCTGATGGACCTGCAGATGCCGGGCATGGACGGCCTGGCGGCCGCGCGCGCCATCCGCGTCTGGGAGCGCCAGCTGCAGCGCCGGCCCGTGCCCATCGTGGCGCTGTCGGCCAGCGTGCTGGAGAAGGACCGCAGCGACGCCAGTGCCGCCGGCATGGACGGCTTCGCCTCCAAGCCGCTGGACATGGCGCGCCTGCAGGCCGAGATCGCGCGCCTGCTGTCCCTGCAGGTCGCACTCAAGGAGGCCAGGCCGCCGGCGCCTGCCACCGCCCAGGCGGGGCTGCCCGATGTCACGGTGGACTGGGCCTCGGGCATCGCCCTGTGGGGCCGCGTCGATCCGCTGGTGGCGGCCATACGCCGTTTTCTGAACGAGCAGCTGGACCTGGCCTCGCGTCTGCACCGTGCCATGGAGCGCTCGGGGCCGCAGGCCCTGGCGGGGCTGGCCCACCGCGTACGCGGCGCGGCCGGCAACCTGGGACTGCAGGCCGTGTACCGGTTGGCCTCGCAACTGGAGAGCCAGGCGCAGGAAGGCGCCGTGCCCCAGCAACTGGCAGCCGGCATCGCGCAGCTGCAGCTGGCACTCGATGCGGTGGCAACGGAGCTGCGCCAGCGCCATCCGGCCTCCCTGCCGCCTGATGAGGCCTCGGGCGCGTCGCCAGTCCGATCCTGCGAGACGGCGCAGGCGGGCGGTGCGGGGGCGGACCAGCGGGCATTGCCCGAGGAGGCCAGGCCCTGGCTGGAGCGCGTGGTCGCCGCGCTGCAAAGCGGCGAGCTCGATGGCCAGGCCATGCAGGCACTGGTGCGCATGCTGGCGGCCGAACAACTGCATCCGCTGCAGCAGGCACTGGATAATTTCGACTTCGAGCGCGCGCAGCAATGCGCCCAGCAGCTGCAGGAGCAACTGCCCTCGAACGATGGAGACAGAGCATGAATGCGCCCAATCTACTGGCAACGGACAAGCGCCCGCGCCTGCTGCTGGTCGACGATGACCCGACGAATCTGCACGTGCTGCGGCAGATCCTCGGCGAGGACTACCGGCTTTCCTTCGCCACGGATGGGCGCCGCGCGCTGCAGCTGGCACAGCACCAGCCGGACCTGATCCTGCTGGACATCATGATGCCCGAGCTGGACGGCTATGCCGTATGCCGCCAGCTCAAGGCACAGGCGGACACGGCCCGCATCCCCGTGATCTTCATCACGGCACTGTCGGACGGCCAGGACGAGGCCCTGGGCTTTGCCTCCGGCGCCGTGGACTACATCGTCAAGCCCGTGCGCGCACCGGTGGTCCGCGCGCGGGTGCGCAACCATCTGTCGCTGGTCAAGCTCGACGAGCTGCGCAGCACGCGGCTGCAGATCGTGCAGCGCCTGGGCCGCGCGGCCGAATACCGTGACAACGAGACCGGCATGCATGTGATCCGCATGAGCCATTACGCCAAGACGCTGGCGCTGGCGGCCGGCTGCACCGACGAATGGGCGGACGACCTGCTCAACGCCGCGCCCATGCACGATGTGGGCAAGATCGGCATCCCCGATGCCATCCTGCTCAAGAACGGCCCGCTGACGCCCGAGGAATGGAGCGTCATGCGCCGCCACCCGCAGATCGGTGCCGAGATCATCGGCGAGCACGACTCCCAGGTGCTGCAGATGGCCTACAGCATCGCGCTGACCCACCACGAGAAATGGGACGGCACGGGCTATCCGAAAGGCCTGGCGGGCGAGGACATACCGCTGGCCTCGCGCATCGTGGCCGTGGCCGACGTGTTCGACGCGCTCACCACCGAGCGCCCCTACAAGCACGCCTGGAGCGTGGACGACGCCATGGAGCACATCGAGCAGCAGGCCGGCGCGCACTTCGACCCCCGCCTGGTGCCGCTGTTCATCGGACTGCGCCCGCAGCTCGAGGACATCCGCGAACGCTGGAAGGACTGATTCCGGCCGGCAGGACGGGGGCATGCCGCTTCGCGTATTCTGGCCGGCCTGCTGTCCTTGCCTTCCATGCATCGCTCCATGTCCGAGTCTTTCGTGCCATCCCCCGCTTTCCAGGTCCGTCCTCTGATGGCAGCCGACCTTGCCGGCCTGATGCAGGTGCAGCTGGCCTGCTATGGCGCGGACTATGCCGAAAGCGCAGAGGTCTTCGCGCGCCGCCTGGCCAGCGCCGCCCATTGCTCGCTGGTGCTGGAGCAGGGCGGCCGGGTGCGCGCCTACCTGGCGGCCTACCGCAGCCGGATGGCCAAGGTCACGCCGCTGCATGGCGATTTCGAGGCCGTGCCGCAGGCCGATACGCTGTACCTGCACGACATGGCCGTGCATCCCGAGGCAGCGGGCCAGGGCATGGCCGGCGCGCTGCTGGCACCGCTGTGGACCCAGGCGCGCGCCGAGGGACTGCGTCACACGGCCCTGGTATCGGTGCAGGGCTCGCGCGGCTACTGGGAGCGCCATGGCTATGCCGTCCAGCGGCTGGACAACCCCTTGCAGCAGCAGAACCTGGACAGCTATGGCGAAGGCGCGCTGTACATGGTGCGGCCGCTGTAGTTCTGCCGGGGTGCAGCGCGGCTGCATGGCCGTGCAGAAAAAATCGTTGGTACGGCCCATCGGGCGCCCGGACAATCCGGGCTGACGCCCTCAATCCGTACACCCCATGCCACTGCCCAGCCTGTTGCGCCTTCTCGCCCTCGCCGCCCTGTGGGGCGGCAGTTTCGTGCTGCTGCGCGTGGCCGTCCCCGCGCTGGGCGCCTTGCCCACGGCCTTTGTCCGGGTGCTGCTGGGCGCGCTGGGCCTGCTCCTGCTGCTGGCCGCGCTGCGCCTGCGGCCACGCTTTCAGGGGCGGCTGGCCGCCGCCATGGCCCTGGGCGTGGTGAACTCCGGCGTGCCCTTTCTCATGTATGCACTGGCAGCGCGCAGCCTGCCGGCCGGCTACAGCGCCATCCTCAATGCGACCACCCCGCTCATGGGCGTGATCCTGGGTGCGCTGGCCTTTGGCGAACGCATCACGGCGGCGCGCCTGACGGGGGTGTTCGTGGGCCTGGCCGGCGTGGCCGTGCTCGCCCAGGCCGGGCCGGTGGCGTTGACGGCCGAGGTGCTGCTGGGCATCGCCGCCTGCCTGGTGGCCACGGCCTGTTACGGCGCAGCGGGGTTTCTCACGCGCCGGTGGATCACGGACCGTGGGGGCCTGGACAGCCGCATCGTGGCGCTGGGCAGCCAGTGCGGCGCGGTGCTGGTGCTGCTGCCCTTCATGCTGTGGCAGCTGTGGCGCGAGCCGCAGGCGCCCGCGCAGTGGGCGGCGGCGCCCCTGCAGGCCTGGGGGGCCATGTTGGTGCTGGGCCTGCTGTGCACGGCGCTGGCGTATGTGCTGTATTTCCGGCTGATTGCCGATGTGGGGCCGCTGAAGGCGCTGACCGTCACCTTTCTGATTCCCCTGTTTGGCGTTGCCTGGGGTTGGCTGCTGCTGGGCGAATCCGCCACGCTGGCCCACGCGGCCGGCGGAGGGCTGATCGCGCTGGCGCTGTGGCTGGTGCTCAGGCCCGCGTCGCCACTGGCGGCGCGCATGCAGCCGGGGGGTGGGGTGCGCTGATGGGGGTTATGGCCGCGGGCGGGTCTTTGCCTCTGGTCATAATGCGCGCCATGCCCGATCGCTGGAAACCCAATGTCACCGTGGCGGCCATCATTGAGCGCGATGGCCGCTTCCTGCTGGTGGAAGAAGACACGGCCGATGGTGTGCGCTACAACACCCCCGCAGGCCATCTCGACCCGGCCGAGTCGCCCGTCGACGCCTGCGTGCGCGAAGTCGACGAGGAGACGGCGCATGATTTCGTGCCCACGGCCCTGGTCGGCGTCTACCTGAACCGCTTTCTGCGCACGCGCACCGGCTCGGACATCACCTATCTGCGCTTTGCATTCACCGGCGAGCTGGGCGACTTCCGGGCCGGCCAGGCCCTGGACGAAGGCATCATCCGCACTGTGTGGATGACGCTCGACGAGCTCAAGGCCTGCGCGGACCGACACCGCAGTCCGCTGGTCATGCAGAGCATCGAGGACTATCTGGCGGGCCGCCGCTATCCGCTGGAACTGATCCACACCGACCCCAGCGTGTCGCAGGCGCCGCGCGCGCATTGAGCCGCATCGGCGCGCCGGCTGTCACAAAACGCCATGCTCCCGCGTCCTGATGGCATGCAGACCTCCTCCGCCACCCACGATCCCGATTCCCTGGCGCTGTTCGAGCGCCACCGCGCACGCCTGTTCGGCCTGGCCTACCGCATGCTGGGTCAGCGCGCCGACGCGGAAGATCTGGTCCAGGAGGCCTGGTTGCGCTGGCATGGCGCCGAGCGTGCCGGCATAGAGCAGCCCGAGGCCTGGCTGGTCTCGGTGACCACGCGGCTGGCCATCGACCGGCTGCGCCGCCTGCGCGCCGAACGCGAGCACTACCAGGGCTTCTGGCTGCCCGAGCCGCTGGTCCAGCCCTGGTCCGAGGAGGCTGCGCCCTCGTCGCAGGATCTGCTGGAGCGTGCACACGACGTATCCACCGCCCTGATGTTCGTCCTGGAGCAGCTCACGCCCGACGAGCGCGCCGCCTTCCTGCTGCGCGAGGTCTTCGACGCCGACTATGCCGAGGTGGCACAGGCCCTGGGCCGCAGCGAGGCCGCCTGCCGGCAGCTGGTGCACCGCGCGCGCAGCCACGTGCAGGCCGGCCGCCCGCGCTTTGCCGCGCCGCCCGAGGCCCATGCGGCTTTGCTCAAGCGCTTCGCGCAGGCCGTGCAGGGCGGGGATTTCGCGCAGATCCAGGCGCTGTTCGCGCCCGATGCCGAACTCATCAGCGACGGTGGCGGAAAGGTCCCCTCGTTCGGCCGCGTGCTGGAGACCGGCCGGCGTCTGGCCCTGCTGTACTTCGCCACCACGCGGCGCATGCGGCGCAATGGCCAGACCCAGACCTTGCATCTGGCGCGCATCAACGGGCTGCCGGGCCTGCTGCGCTGCATCGATGGCCAGCTAGAGTCGGTACAGACGCTGCTGGTCGAGGACGGGCTGGTTCGCCGCATCTACACGCTGCGCAATCCCGACAAGCTGGCCGGCGTGCCCGTGCCGCCGGAGACGCTCGCCTGAGCGGGGTCAAACCAGTTGCAGGTCGCGGGGCGTCACGCCTGCGAACACCCGCTGGACCTGGTCCGCTTTCAGCCCGTACATGCGCTGGAACAGGCCGCCGAGCACGGCGCGGTACTCGTTGAGCACGGGATGGTCGCGGTTCTGGAACAGGTTCTTCTGGCTAACCTCGACCTGCTCGCCCACGATGCGTCCGCCCGCGCGCGATGACAGCCCGCCTCCCAGCACCCAGTAGGTCGTGCCGTGGCCGTGGTCCGTGCCCTTGTTGCCGTTCTCGCGGAAGGTGCGGCCGAACTCGCTGACCACCACCACCACGGTATGGCGCCAGGCCTCGAGCCCGATCTCCTGGGCGAAGCCCGCCAGACCCTGGCCCAGCTCCTCCAGGCGATTGGCCAGCGCGCCCGTGGCGCCGCCCTGGTTGACGTGGGTGTCCCAGCCGCCGACATCGACGAAGCCCAGGTCGAAGCGCTCGCGCATCAGCGTCGCCATGCGCCGCGCCACCAGGGAAAATCCCTTGGCGCTGATGGCGTCGCGGCCGGCCTGGTCCATCTCCTGCTGCAGGCTGCGCTGGACGGCGTCGCGCACGGCAAAGCCCTCCTTGACCGTGGCGCCCAGGGGCGAGCCCTCGTACATGGAGGCAATGACCTGGCTGCGCCGCTCGTCCACGCCGCTCTTGCCCACCGAGGCCAGCGCCATGTTGGGTGCGGCCAGGCTGCCGCGCAGCGTCAGGGGCAACTGGCTGGTGAAGGCCATGGGCGTGACCGGGTTGCGGCCATCGCGTGCCAGCACCTCGGCCAGCCGGTTCAGAAAGCCGGAGCGGTAGTTGCGACGTCCTTCCAGGTCCTGCCCCAGCTCGATGGAGTCCTGGGTCTCGAAGTGGCTGCGCGACAGGTCGTGCGTGCCGGCGAACGGCACGAAGCAGGCCTGGCCGCCCGCGAACAGGGGATGGATGCTGCCCTCCAGCGCCGGGTGCAGTCCCCAGCGGCCGTCCAGCGCCAGCGCGCCCTGGGCTTCGCCGGGCCGGGGAATGGCGATGCTGGGGCGTGCCTCGTAATAGAAGTCGCTGTGCGTGGGGACCAGCAGATTGTTGCTGTCATAGGCCCCGCGCAGGAAGACCAGCAGCAGGCGTGGCGTGGCCGCCTCGGGCGTTGCGGCCCGCAGCCGGCCCATGTGGGCGGCAAAGGGCAGGGCGGATGCCAGGGAAAGAAAATGGCGTCGCTGCATGCTGGCTCTCCGGTTTCAGCGGAACATCATCTCGGGTGCGGACAGAAGATAGGTATTGAAGTCCGCCGGATTGCGCGCCTGGGCCAGCGCCGCCTGGGCAGGCTGGCTCCACTGGGGCAGCCGCTCACGCACGCTGGCCAGGGCCGACAGCGTGGGATGGGGAGGCTGCTCCAGCGGGGCCTTGGGATCGCTGCGAAACAGCACGGCGCTGCGCGTGGCGATCTGGCGCGCGACTTCGAAGCGCGCGGCCATCTGGCCCGAGCCGTCCCAGTCCGACTGGGTCTGCGGATAGCCGTCCGGTGTTTCATGTGCATACAGGCTCTGCCCCAGCCGGTTGATCCAGCCCAGCACCGGGGTCACGTCGGCCGCCACGCGCTGGTCGACCGACAGCCGCGTGGCGGCCAGCACATAGTGCACCGGATCGCGGAACTTGCGGCCGAAGGGGCCGGCTTCGGGGGCGGTGAGCAGCGCGGTCAGGGTGGCGGCGATGTCGCCGTGGCTGCTGGCGAATGCCTGGGCCGTGCGCTGCACCAGGGCGGGCGGCGGATCGTCGGCAATGAGGAAGACCGCCAGCTTGCGCGCGATGAACCGTGCGGTGGCCGGCGAGGCGACGATGCGGTCCAGCGCCTCCTCGACCTCGGCCATGCCGCGCCGGTGCATGGGCTGGCCCAGGAAGGACTTGGGCCCGTAGTCGTGGCGGTTGGGATTGAACTCGAAGAAGCCCGCACGCACGTAGTCGCCCTGCAGCTCGCGGCGCAGGCGTGGTGGCGGGGCATCGGCGGGCTGCATGCTGACGCCCACGCCGGTCAGGATGCGCGCCATCTCCTGCACGTCGGCCTGGGTGTAGCCGCTGCCCACGCCCATGGTGTGCAGCTCCAGCAGTTCGCGTGCGTAGTTCTCGTTGATGCGGCCCGCCGCGTTGCTGGCGTTGTCCAGGTAGCGCAGCATGGCCGGATGGCGCAGGGAAGCCTCCAGCAGGCTGCGAAAGCTGCCCAGCGCATGCGGGCGGATGGCGTGTTCCTCGTAGTCGCCCACCCAGGCGCGGATGTCGGCCTTGCGCAGGCTGACGTTGAAGTGGTTCATCCAGAACCAGGTCATCTGCTCGCGCAACTGGTCCGGTGAATACAGGGCGCGCACCACGAAGCGCTTTTGCGCCTCGGTGCCCAACTGGTTCAGCGTGCGCTGGTAGGCCTGCTGCAGCCGGCCCTTCTCGTCGCCCGAAGGCGCTTCCTGGACGGCCTTGCGCTGCGCCGCCAGGTCGCGCGCTATCTCGTCCATGGGGCGGCGGCTGATGTCCAGATCGTCGATGAGTTGCCGGGCCTGCTGCGGCAGGGCCTCCTGGCCCGGATGCAGTTGCCGCGCCAGCCAGGCCCGCAGCCCCAGGCGCTGCAACGCGGCATCCCCGCTGTCGGTGGCGCCCCAGGTGACGCGGTCCAGCCACTGCTGGCGTTGCGCGCCCGTCAGCGGGGTGTCGGGCAGTGCCTTCAGTGCGGAGGGGGCGGCGGTCTGCGCAGGCGGCACAGGCGCGCAACCTGCGGCAAGCACGGCAAGGGCGAAGGCGAGCAGCGATGTACGAAGCATGGTGTCCGTCGTGTGGTGAAACCCATTGGACGCCAGCTTGGACCCGGCGTCCGCCTTGCCGTGTAAAGCACCGGTTGCAAAAGGAAAGAAGGGTAAAAAAAACGGAGTGCCTGGCACTCCGCTTTGCAGGGATATGGCGTGGGCCCGCCTTACTTGGTGGCCCGGCCTGCGCAGTCGGCGCACTGGCCGTACAGCGCCATCGAATGGTCCTGGATCACCCAGCCCTTGGCCTTGGCGATCAGGTTCTGGCGCTTCTCGATATCGGGGTCGTAGAACTCCTCGACCTTGCCGCAGCTCGTGCACACGAAGTGGTCATGGTGCTGGCCTTCGTTGAGCTCGTAGACGGCCTTGCCGCTTTCGAAGTTGCTGCGGATGAGGATGCCGGCCTGCTCGAACTGGGTGAGCACGCGGTAGACCGTGGCCAGGCCGATGTCCGAGCGCTCGTCCAGCAGCACGCGGAACACGTCTTCGGCCGTCATGTGGCGTTGCGTGCCCTTCTGGAAGATCTCCAGGATCTTCAGGCGGGGAAGCGTGGCCTTCAGGCCCGTACTCTTGAGTTCGTCGATGTTCTTCATATCAGGGTCTTTGGCAAAGACTGCCCGCTGGGCCCGCCTCGATGGCAGGCGCGGGACGGCGAACAAATGGCCCTGGAGCCAGGGGCGTCGCATGATCGCAAGCCCACGGGACCAGCCGCTACAATGATCCACGATCATATCCCTATGCTGATACCAATGCATGTTCAAGCCCGTTGCCGCGCCCGTGCGGCCCTGATGCTGTCGATCGGGGTGGCGCTGGCAGGCTGCAGCAGCCTCGATGGCGCAGCGCACCGAGTCGCCAATGTCGTCACGCCCTACAAGGTGGAGGTGGTGCAAGGCAATTTCGTCTCCCGCGAACAGGTCGAGGCCCTGCAGCCCGGCATGAGCCGCCAGCAGGTTCGCGACATTCTCGGCACACCGCTGGTCACCAGCGTATTCCACGCCGACCGCTGGGAATATGTCTTCACCATCAAGCGTCCGGGCGTCGATTCGCAGGTGCGCAAGCTGACCGTGTTCTTCAACGGCGACCTGTTCGCGCGTTCGGAAGGCGACGAGATGCCCACCGAGGCCGAATTCGTCGCCAGCCTGGGCTCCAAGAAGAAGCTGGGCAAGATTCCGCAGCTCGAGGCCAGCGAAGACCAGTTGTCCAAGTTCCCGGCCGCCAAGCCCGCCGAAGAGCCCGCTGCCACCGAGCCTCCACCCTCCACGGCCAGCTACCCGCCGCTGGAGTCCGGCTCCCGCTGACCCGTCCCGCCCGCGCGCCGCAAGGCCTGTGGGCGTTTTTCTGTACCGCCGCGACCCATCTTCTGTGTGCGGTGGCACTGTTTGCGCATTCCGCTTCCCATACGCCGATTTCCGACATGAACGCCACGACAGCCTCCTCCTCCAGCAACCATCCCCGCCTGCGCGTGGCCGTGGCGGGCGCCTCCGGCCGCATGGGCCGCATGCTGATCGAGGCCATCCTGCAAAGTGACGATCTTGCGCTGACCGCGGCGCTGGACCGCCCCGAAAGCCCGTCGCTGGGCACGGACCCCTCGGCCTTCCTGGGCCAGTCCAGCGGCATCGTCATCGAAAGCGATGTGCGTGCCGCGCTGTCCAAGGCAGACTGCCTGATCGACTTCACACGTCCGGAGGGCACGCTGGCCCATCTGGCCGTCTGCGCCGAACTGGGCGTCAAGCTGGTCATCGGCACCACGGGCTTCAGCGAGGAGGAAAAGGACCGCATCGCCGAGTACGCGCAGCGCACGGCGGTCATGTTCTCGCCCAACATGAGCGTGGGCGTGAACGTCACCTTCAAGCTGCTGGAGATGGCGGCCAAGGCGCTGTCCAGCGGCTACGACATCGAGATCGTCGAGGCCCACCACCGCCACAAGGTCGATGCCCCCTCGGGCACGGCCCTGAAGATGGGCGAGGTCATCGCCGAGGCCCAGGGCACGAAGCTGGCCGACCGGGCCGTCTACGAGCGCTTCGGCCACACGGGGGCGCGCGAGGACAACACCATCGGCTTTGCCACCGTGCGCGGCGGCGACATCATCGGCGACCATACCGTGATGTTCATCGGCGCGGGCGAGCGCATCGAAATCTCGCACAAGTCCAACAGCCGCGCCGGCTACGCCCAGGGCAGCCTGCGCGCCGTGCGCTTCCTGGCCGGCAAGGCCACTGGCGCGTACGACATGTACGACGTGCTGAATCTGCGCTGAGCCTCTTTCACACCATGGATGGCGCACTCTGGCTCTGGTGGCAGCAAGGCGACGCGGTCGCCCGCGGCACGGCGCTGCTGCTGCTGGCGCTGTCGGTGGCCAGCTGGGTGGTCATCGTCTGGAAACTGTGGTTCATGGCGGCCTGCCGCCGACGCGTTCCCCGGGCCATCGAGGCCTTCTGGGCCGCCGAGGGGCTGGGTGAGGCCCAGGCCCGCATGGCGGACATGGACCGCCAGCAGCTGGCGGTTCCGCTGGCGGCGGCCCTGAGCCAGCTATCCCGTGGGGCCTCGGCGGCGCTGGCTGACCGGGCCACGTCCTCCGTGCGGCTGACGCGCGGCCTGCGCGAGGCCCTGCAGGCGGCCAGCCAGCAATTGCAATGGGGCCAGACCCTGCTGGCCACCGTGGGCGCCACGGCGCCCTTCGTGGGCCTGCTGGGCACCGTCTGGGGCATACACCATGCGCTGGCCACGCTGGCCGGCAGCGGGCAGATCGGCATCGAGCAGCTGGCAGGCCCCGTGGGCGAGGCCCTGGTGATGACGGCCGCCGGCCTGGCCGTGGCCTTGCCGGCCGTGCTGGCCTACAACCTGATGGGGCGCGCGGCGGGCCAGATGGAGGCCTTGCTCGAAGGCTTTGCCCATGACCTGCTGGCGCAGTTCGGTGCCGGGCCGGTGGCGGACGACGGCATCGCGGCCCCGGACCTGCCGACCAGCCCCATGGAGGCGCCCTGACGGGGCCGCCGCCGGAGTCCAGCCATGTCCTTCGGTCGACTCGCGAGCAGGCAGGGCCCTTCCCAGCCGCTGCATGCCATCAATGTCACGCCCCTGGTGGACGTGATGCTGGTCCTGGTCGTCATCTTCATCCTGGCCGCGCCCATGCTCGCTGCCTCGCTGCGGGTGCAACTGCCCCAGGCCCAGGGCACCCAGCCCATGGCCGCCGCGAACGAGGACGATGCCCTGCTGCTGGAAGTCGATGCCGGCGGCGCGCTCTGGGTGCAGGGCCAGTCCACCACGGCCGAGGCGCTGCGCGAGCGCCTGGCACGGCTGGGCGCCCGCAATCCCCAGGCCGAGCTGCAATTGCGCGCCGACCAGGCCGTGCCCTATGGCCGCGTGGCCGAACTCATGGGATGGGCCCATGCGGCAGGCCTGACGCGCATGGGCTTCGTGGCCGAGCCGGTGCGGGCCCGGCCGCCCGAGGCCGGCGCCGGGCCGGGGCCGTCCTCCCCGCAGCGCTGAGGCGCCTCAGTCTTCGTCCGCTCAGCGCTCGGCTGCGGCCAGGCGCAGGTGCTGGCCATGGTCGGACGAGCGCTGGTACAGGCTCAGGCCGAATCGCGGCAGCATGCCGATCAGGTGGTCGAAGATCGCGCCCTGGATGGCCTCGTACTCCACCCACACCGTGGTGCTGGTGTAGCAGAAAAGCTCCAGTGGAACGCCCATGGGCGAAGGCTCCATGGTGCGCACCAGCAGGAACATGTTGGGCGTCTTGTGGATGTGGGGATGGCGCACCAGGTAGGCGTAAGCATAGGCCTTGAAGGCCGCCAGGTTGCTGACCTGGCCGGGCTCGATGTCGGCGCCCGGTGGCGCCTCGGGAGCGCGCAGGCCGCCGTTTTCGTCCAGATGGCCCTTGAGCAGCGCAATGGATGACAGGGTGCGGTGCTGCTCGGGCGTCAGCAGGCGGATGGTGTGGGCGTCGATGTGCAGCGAGCGGCGGATGCGGCGCCCGCCCGACTCGAACATGCCGCGCCAGTTCTTGTAGCTGTCGCTCATCAGCCGCCAGGTGGGGATGGTGGTGATGGTCTTGTCCCAGTTCTGCACCTTGACCGTGTGCAGCGCGATGTCGATCACGAAGCCGTCGGCACCCACCTGGGGCATCTCTATCCAGTCGCCCACGCGCAGCATGTCGTTGGAGCCCAGCTGCACGCCGGCCACGAAGGACATGATGGTGTCCTTGAAGATCAGCATCAGCACCGCCGAGGCGGCGCCCAGGCCTGACAGCAGCAGCAGCGGCGAGCGGTCCACCAGGGTGGCGACGATCAGCACGATGGCGATCAGGAACACCAGCAGCTTGCCCAGCTGCACATAGCTCTTGATCGAATGGGCCTGCGTGGCCTTGCGCTCCTCCTTGAGGTCATGGGCCTCGTTCATGGCATTGAGCAGGGCGCTGATCACGCGGGCCACATGGTAGATGGTGCAGGCGATGGCCAGGTTCAGGATCAGCGTCGCCCACTGAGGCTGCAACTGCGGGATGGCCTGTACGCCGGACTGCATGACCAGGGAGGGCACGGCCTTGGCCAGGCGCTGCAGCACGTTGTCGTGCAGCAGCACCTGGGCCCACTCCATCTCCACCAGGGTGCTGCGCATGCGCGGCAGCACGCGCAGAAGCAGCCACTGCACGACAAAACCCGCCGAGCGGGCCAGCAGCACCAGCGCGCACAGCGCTGCCAGGGCCTGCATGACGGGATCCCAGGCGGAAATCAAAGACCAGTTCAGCACGAGAGCACTCCAGGGCGCGGAAAAGCCTGCCACGCGAAAGCGGCATGCCCGGGAGATCCATGTCCGTTCCTGCGCAAGTCCGGGCTGGCGATGGCGGAACGCCTGCGGCGCGCTGCCGCAGAGAGTGCCAAGCATACGCAGCACGGATTTTCCCAGCGCGGCGGCCGGGCAAGCCGGGTGCCGATGGCGCAGTACCGCCTGCGGGCTTGTGGGCTGCTTCGGGCGCTGCCGGGCCGGGGCCCTAAAATCGCCGGTTGATTCCGGCAATCCGGCATGTCCGGCCACCTTGTCCGGCCCTTGGGGCCGCAGCACCATGCAAGAGAAATACAACCACATCGACGTTGAGCGCGCAGCGCAAGACCACTGGTCCGCCCGCGACGCCTACCGCGTGACCGAAGACCAGGCCAGGCCCAAGTTCTACGCCTGCTCCATGCTGCCCTACCCCAGCGGCAAGCTGCACATGGGCCATGTGCGCAACTACACCATCAACGACATGCTGACGCGCCAGCTGCGCATGAAGGGCTACAACGTCCTCATGCCCATGGGCTGGGACGCCTTCGGCCTGCCGGCCGAGAACGCCGCGCTCAAGAACAAGGTGCCGCCCGCGCAGTGGACCTACGACAACATCGCCTACATGAAAAAGCAGATGCAGGCGATGGGGCTGGCCATCGACTGGAGCCGCGAGATCGCCACCTGCGACCCCGACTACTACAAGTGGAACCAGTGGCTGTTCCTGCAGATGCTGGAAAAGGGCATCGCCTACCGCAAGACCCAGGTCGTGAACTGGGACCCGGTGGACCAGACCGTGCTGGCGAACGAGCAGGTCATCGACGGCCGTGGCTGGCGCACCGGCGCCCTGGTCGAAAAGCGCGAGATCCCCGGCTACTACCTGAAGATCACCGACTACGCCCAGGAGCTGCTGGACCATGTGCAGGTCGGCGGCGACAAGGCCACGCTGACCGGCTGGCCCGAAAAAGTGCGCCTGATGCAGGAAAACTGGATCGGCAAGAGCGCCGGCGTGCGCTTCGCCTTCACGCACGACATCCGCGGTGCCGACGGCCAGCCCATCCAGGACGGGCGGCTGTACGTGTTCACCACGCGCGCCGACACCATCATGGGCGTGACCTTCTGCGCCGTGGCGCCCGAGCATCCGCTGGCCCTGCACGCCGCCGCCACGAATCCCGCGCTTGCCGCCTTCATCGAGGAATGCAAGAAGGGCGGCACCACCGAGGCCGAACTGGCGCTCAAGGAAAAGGAAGGCCTGCCCACGGGCCTGTTCGTCACCCACCCCCTGAGCGGCGCCCAGGTCGAGGTCTGGGTCGGCAACTACGTGCTGATGAGCTACGGCGACGGCGCCGTCATGGGCGTGCCCGCCCATGACGAGCGTGATTTCGCCTTCGCGAAGAAGTACGGCATCGCCATCCGCCAGGTCATCTGCGTCGAAGGCGAGACCTTCGGCACCGAGGCCTGGGCCGACTGGTACGGCGACAAGCAGCGCGCCGCGTGCGTCAACTCCGGCGAACTCGACGGCCTGGGCCATGTGGCCGCCGTGGACAAGGTCGTCGAACTGCTGGCGGCCAAGGGCCTGGGCGAGAAGAAGATCACCTGGCGCCTGCGCGACTGGGGCGTGAGCCGCCAGCGCTACTGGGGCACGCCGATTCCCATCATCCACTGCGAGGACTGCGGCGCCCAGCCCGTGCCCGCCAAGGACCTGCCCGTGGTCCTGCCCCAGGACCTGGTGCCCGACGGCTCCGGCAACCCGCTGGTCAAGAGCGAAGCCTTCCACGCCGGCGTGGTCTGCCCCTGCTGCGGCAAGCCGGCGCGCCGCGAGACCGACACCATGGACACCTTCGTGGACTCGTCCTGGTACTTCATGCGCTATTGCGATGCCAGGAACGGCGAGCAGATGGTGGCCGAGGGTGCCGACTACTGGATGCCCATGGACCAGTACATCGGCGGCATCGAGCACGCCATCCTGCATTTGCTGTACGCGCGCTTCTGGACCAAGGTCATGCGCGACCTGGGCCTGGTCAAGGTCGACGAGCCCTTCACCAGGCTGCTGACCCAGGGCATGGTGCTGCGGGGTGCGTTCTTCCAGAAGCCTGAAGGAGCGGGCAAGAACTACTACTGGGAGCATGAGGTCAATGTCATCACCAACGAGAACGGGGTGGTGACCGGTGGCACGCTCAAGAGCGACGGCTCGCCTGTCGAGTACGAGTTGACCACCATGTCCAAGTCCAAGAACAATGGTGTCGATCCGCAGGAACTGATCGAGAAGTACGGTGCCGACACCGCGCGCCTGTACACCATGTTCACGGCCCCGCCCGAGCTGACGCTGGAGTGGAACGAATCGGCGGTCGAAGGCAGCTACCGCTTCCTGCGCCGCGTCTACAACTTCGGCGTCAAGCTGTCGCAGATGGACATGGCCGGTGCCTCCGTCTCCGGCGCCAGGTCGCTGGACGAGCTGGAGTTCGGCAAGGCCGCCAAGGCCCTGCGCCTGGAGATCCACACCGTGCTCAAGCAGGTGGAGTACGACTACCAGCGCATGCAGTACAACACCGTGGTCTCGGGTGCGATGAAGATGATCAACGCGCTGGAGGACTTCAAGGCCCTCGACGACGCGGGGGCCCAGGTGGCGCTGATCGAAGGCTTCGGCATCCTGCTGCGCGTGCTCTACCCGGCCACGCCCCACCTGGCCCACGTGCTGTGGAACGATCTCGGCTACGCCGCCCACCTGGGCGACGTGCTGGATGCACCCTGGCCCCAGGTCGATCCCAAGGCGCTGGTGCAGGACGAGATCTCGCTGGTGCTGCAGGTCAACGGCAAGTTGCGCGGCGCCATCCTGGTGTCGTCCACCGCCGACAAGGCCGAGATCGAGCGTATCGCCCTGGCCAACGAGGACTGCCTGAAGTTCACCAACGGCGCGGCGCCCAAGAAGGTGATCGTGGTGCCGGGCCGCCTGGTCAACGTCGTGGTCTGACCCCCTGGGCGCCGGGCCTGCCCGGCGCCCGCAAGGAACAAGCATGCAAAAACGTACGCTGCTCACCGCCCTGGCCCTGGCTCCGCTGCTGGGGGCCTGCGGCTTTCGCCTGCGGGGGGTGCCGACCTTCGTGTTCCGCACGCTCTACATCCAGGCCGGGCGGGGGTCGCCGGTGGCGCGCGAACTGCAGCGCAACCTGGCCAGCGCCAGCGACAAGCTGACCGTGCTGCGCGACCCGGCCTCGCCCGACGATGCCGAGGCGATCTTCCAGATCGTCAGCGAGCGGCAGGAGCGGGTCATCGTCGGCATGAACGCCCTGGGCCAGGTGCGCGAGCTTCAGCTGCGCCTGCGCGTGCGCTTCAAGCTGCGCACGCCCAATGGCGACGAGCCGATTCCCGAGACCGAGATCCTTCAGCAGCGCGATGTGACGTACAACGAAACCAACGCGCTGTCCAAGGAAGCCGAGGAGGCTATGCTCTACAAGGACATGCGCACCGACATCGTGCAGCAATTGCTGCGCCGTCTGGCGGCCGTGAAAAGCCTGACATGAAGCACCCCCTGAGTCGCTTTGCGCCTTCCCCCGTGTGCACGGCGCCCTCTCTCGCTGCGCGGGAGGGGAACGACACCCTCGGTGCGGGGCGGCGCGGCCGGCGTAGGCCCTTCCTCGGTGCCCCTGGACTGGGCCGCGCCAGCTTCGCATGCAGCGCCATGTATCAACACGAGCTATGCAGCTTGCCCTGAACCAGCTCGGCGGCCACCTGGCCAAGGGCCTGCGCCCGCTCTACATCCTGCACGGCGACGAGCCGCTGCAGCAGCAGGAGGCGGCCGATGCCATCCGCGCCGCGGCGCGCGCGGCCGGCTATACCGAGCGCAGCAGCTATACCGTGGCCGGAGCCCATTTCGACTGGAGCGCCGTGCTGGCGGCGGGCGGCTCGCTGTCGCTGTTCGCCGACCGGCAGATCGTCGAGATCCGCATTCCCTCGGGCAAGCCCGGAAAGGATGGCGGCGCCGCATTGCAGCAGATCGCCGAGGCGGCTCGTGGCAACGACAGCACGCTGACGCTCATCTTGCTGCCGCGTCTGGACAAGGCCACCAAGACCGGAGCCTGGTTCAGCGCGCTGGATGCCCAGGGCATGGCCATCCAGATCGACCCCATCGAGCGTGCCCAGCTGCCGGCCTGGATCGCCCAGCGCCTGGCGGCCCAGGGCCAGCGCGTGGTACCCGGCGAGGAAGGCCAGCGCACGCTGCAGTTCTTCGCCGACCGTGTCGAGGGCAACCTGCTGGCCGCGCACCAGGAAATACAGAAGCTGGCCCTGCTGCATCCCGAGGGCGAGCTGAGCCTGGCCCAAGTCGAGCAGGCCGTGCTCAACGTGGCGCGCTATGACGTCTTCAAGCTGTCCGAGGCCGTGCTGGCCGGCCAGATCGGCCGCGTCTCGCGCATGCTCGACGGCCTGCAGGCCGAAGGCACGGCCGAGGTGCTGGTGCACTGGACCCTGGCCGAGGACATCCGTGCCCTGTGCCGGGTCAAGGACGCCATGGCAGGCGGCCAGCCCCTTCCCATGGCGCTGCGTGCGCAGCGCATCTGGGGGGCCAGGGAGCGCCTGTTCGAGCGCCTGCTGCCCCGCATCACGGACGCACAGGCCGCGCGCCTGCTGCAATCGGCCCACACGGTGGACGGCATCGTCAAGGGACTGGCCTTCGAAGGCTGGCCCCGTGATGGCTGGCAGGCCTTGCGCCGACTGGCCATGGACCTTGCGACGGCAGGGAACACCCCCTGAGGCGCTGCGCGCCTTCCCCCTCTCGCTTCGCGGGGGGACGACACCCTCGGTGCGGGGCGGCGCGGCTGGCTTAGGCCCTTCCCTGGCGTCCCTCGCGCTGGGGGCACGCCGGTTTTTTGCGTTGTGCCCTGCTCAGTGCGCCTTCTCCAGTTGTATCTGCGCCTTGTCCGCCCAGATCTGGAGGTTGTCGAGCAGGTCCTTCTGGCTGAAGGAGCAGCTCTCCTCCGTGAACAGCGCCCCGGCTTCGAGCCGGTCCAGCAGGTTGAGCAGCACCTCGCCATAGCGCGGTGGCAGGGCCCCCAGCAGCTCCGAGGCGGCCCGGGCCTGCTGGCCGAGGGCGGCGGCGGACAGCTGCTGCTGTGCCAATTGCGCAAAGCCGGTGCGCAGCTGCGCCAGCTGCTGGGCGGCGAGAAGGGTGTCGTGGCTGGTGGTCATGGCGGGAAACCTCTGCGTATGCGGCAGCAGTGTAGGGCGGCCGCGACAGCTTTTCGGCCAGCCGGGCGCGGGGTTTGCCCTGTGGCGGCGGCATGCGGCCGCATGTTGGCGGGGGCTTGGCCGGTTCAGGTGCGCAAACGTGCGCAACTCGGCGAGAATCGCGGTATGAACGCGCTGAATATCGTCGAATACACCCACAACCTGGGCGTTCAGGCCAAAGTGGCCTCCGCCCGGATGGCCCGCGCCTCCGCCGCCGTCAAGAGCCGTGCCCTGCTGGCGCTGGCCCGCCTGCTGCGCGAGAACGTGGAGCCGTTGCAGATCGACAACGCCCGCGACCTCGAACGCGCCGTGGCCAACGGCCTGTCCGCTCCCATGGTGGACCGCCTGCGCCTGACGCCCAAGGTACTGGAAACCTGCGCCCAGGGCTGCGAGCAGCTCGCCGCCATGGCCGACGTGATCGGCGAGATCATCGGCATGAAGCAGCAGCCCAGCGGCATCCGCGTGGGCCAGATGCGCGTGCCCATCGGTGTGTTCGGCATGATCTACGAGAGCCGCCCCAACGTGACCATCGAGGCGGCCAGCCTGAGCATCAAGAGCGGCAACGCCTGCATACTGCGCGGCGGCTCCGAGGCCATCGACTCCAACAAGGCCCTGGCCGCCCTCGTGGCCCGGGCCCTGGCCGAGGCCGGCCTGCCCGAGCACGGCGTGCAACTGGTGCAGACCACGGACCGCGAGGCCGTGGGCCAGCTCATCGCCATGCCCGACTACGTGGACGTCATCATCCCGCGCGGCGGCAAGGGCCTGATCGAGCGCATCAGCCGCGAGGCCAAGGTGCCCGTGATCAAGCATCTGGACGGCAACTGCCACACCTATGTGGACGATCCCTGCGACGTCGCCATGGCCGTCAAGGTGGCCGACAACGCCAAGACGAACAAGTACAGCCCCTGCAATGCCAGCGAAAGCCTGCTGGTGGCGCGCGGTGTGGCCGCCGCGTTCCTGCCGCAGATCGGCGCCATCTACGCCGCCAAGGGCGTCGAGATGCGCGGCTGCCCCGATTCGCTGGCCATCCTGAAGTCCGTGGCCGGTGCCCGGCTGGCCGAGGCCACCGAGCAGGACTGGAGCGAGGAGTACCTCGCCCCCATCATCAGCATCAAGCTGGTCGAGGGCGTGGACGAGGCGATTGCCCACATCAACCGCTATTCCAGCCACCACACGGACGCCATCCTCACGCGCGATCACATGCATGCCCAGCGCTTTCTGCGCGAGGTGGATTCGGCCAGCGTCATGGTCAACGCCAGCACACGCTTTGCCGACGGCTTCGAGTACGGCCTGGGCGCTGAAATCGGCATCAGCACCGACAAGTTCCATGCGCGCGGTCCTGTGGGCATCGAGGGCCTGACCTCGCTCAAATACGTGGTGCTGGGTGAAGGCGAAGTCCGCGCCTGACGGCGTCGGGCTGCGTGGACGCAGGCCCCGCGCCTGCGCCGCAGCACCGCAATGACTCCATGAAAATCATCATTCTTGGCGCCGGACGTGTGGGCTACAGCGTGGCCGAGAGCCTGGTGTCCGAACGCAACGACATCACGGTGATCGACACCGACGCGCGGCGCCTGCGCGAACTGGAGTCGCGCTTCGACCTGCGTGGCGTGGTCGGCAACGGTATCGATCCCCAGGTGCTGGCCGAGGCGGGCGCCAAGGACACGGACCTGCTGATCGCCTGCGCCGCGCTCGACGAGACCAACCTGGTGTGCTGCAAGCTGGCCCAGGTGCTCTTCGAGGTCCCCACGCGCATCGCGCGCGTGCGTTCCTCGGGCTTCGGCGAGGACGAAACGCTGCTGGGCAAGGAAGGCTTTGCCGTCGACCGCATCATCTGCCCCGAGGAGTCGCTGACCAACTACATCAGCAAGCTCATCGAGTTCCCCGAGGCCATGCAGGTGCGCGCCTTCGCGGGCGGACGCGCCGCGCTGGCCTCGGTGCGCGCGCGCGACGGGGCCCCGGCCGTGGGCCGGCAGATCGGCGAGCTGCGCGACTGCATGCCCGAGCTGGCCATGCGCATCGTGGCCATCTACCGGCGCTTCCTCGACGAGCCCGACCGCTTCGTGCGCTGCGACGGCAACACCCGCATCGAACCTGGCGACGAGGTCTTCATCCTGGCTGCGCGCGAGCATGTGGCCGAGGTGCTGCGCGCCATCCACCGCCCGGCAGGCCGGCCCTCGCGCCCCGTCTACCGCATCATGGTCGCGGGTGGCGACCAGGTCAGCCTGCGCCTGGCGCTGCAGCTGTCGCGCGTGCCCGGGCGTTTCCACATCAAGATCATCGAACCCGACGAGCAGCGCTGCCAGGACCTGGCCTCCGTCCTGCCGGCAGAAGTGCTGGTGCTGCACGGCGATGCCACCGACGAGGATCTGCTGGCCGACGAAAGCGTCGAGGACGTGGACCTGTTCCTGGCCCTGACCGACGACGACGAGAACAACATCATGGCCAGCCTGCTGGGCAAGCGCATGGGCGCGCGGCGCGTGCTGTCGCTGATCACCCGGCGTGCCTATGCCGATCTGATGCACGGCACGCAGATCGACATCGCGCTGTCGCCGGCCCAGGCCATGCTCGGCGAACTGCTGGCCTATGTGCGCCGCGGCGACGTGCAGGCCGTGCACAGCCTGCGCCGCGGCGTGGCCGAGGCGCTGGAGATCGTGGCGCGCGGCGACCGCAAGAGCTCGCGCGTGGTCGGGCGCAAGGTCGAGGACCTGCGCGTTCCCGAGGACGCCCACATCGGCCTCATCGTGCGCGGCATTCCCGAAGGCGTGCCGGCCGACGAGATCGCGGCCGGCGCAACGCCCGAGGTCATCATCCCGCGCGGCAACACCGTGATCGAGAGCGGCGACCACGTGGTCTTCTTCCTGCCCCACAAACGGCTGGTGCGCGACGTGGAGAACCTGTTCCGCGTCAGCGCCACCTTCTTCTGAGCCCGCACCATGCGCGACCTGTTCCCCGTCCTGCGCGTGCTCGGCATGCTCATGGTCATGTTCGCGCTGTCCATGCTGCTGCCCTTTGCCGTGTCCTGGTTCGCCGACGACGGCATCTGGCGCATCTACCCGTGGTCCATCGGCATCACGGCCGCTGCCGGCCTGTCGCTGTGGATCGGCCTGGACCATTTCCGGCGCGAGCTGCAGCCGCGCCACGGCGTCATCCTGGTCACCCTGGTCTGGGTGGTGCTCCCGCTGTGCGCCATGCTGCCCCTGGTGCTGGGCCTGGGCCATGTGGGCCTGACCATCAGCTTCACCCATGCCTATTTCGAGGCTGTCTCCGGTTTGACCACCACCGGCGCCACCGTGCTCACGGGTCTGGATGCGCTGCCCGTGTCCATCAACGTCTGGCGTACCTTTTTGCAGTGGCTGGGCGGCATGGGCATCCTGATCCTGGCCGTGGCCATCCTGCCGCTTCTGGGCGTGGGGGGCGCCCAGCTGTTCCGCGCGGAGGCGGCCGGTCCCATCAAGGACACCAAGCTGACGCCGCGCATGACCGAGACCGCCAAGGGCCTGTGGGGCGTGTACGGCGTGTTCTCGCTGGCCTGCCTGATCGCCTTCTGGGCGGCGGGCATGGCACCCCTGGACGCCCTGATGCACATGTTCGCCACCGTCAGCCTGGGTGGCCTGTCCTCGCATGACGCCAGCTTCGCCTATTTCGATTCGCCGCTGATCGAGCTGATCGCCCTGGTCTTCATGCTGCTGGCCAGCTGCAATTTCGCGCTGTATTTCGTGGCCATGCGCAAGGGCCGCTGGGATGGCTTCTGGCGCGACCCCGAGATGCGCGCGACGCTGGCCGTGCTGCTGGGCGGCGGCCTCATCGTGGCGCTGCTGCTGTGGACCAAGGGCGTCTATGGACCCGTCGAGGCGTTGCGCTACGGCGTCTTCCATGTGGTTTCAGTGGCCACGACCACGGGCTTCACCACCGTCGACTACCTGGGCTGGCCCGTCTTCGCGCCCGTGCTCATGCTGCTGCTGTCGGGCGTGGCCACCAGCGCGGGCTCCACGGGCGGCGGAATCAAGATGGTGCGCATGCTCATCCTGCTCAAGCAGGCACGGCGCGAACTCACGCGCCTGGTCCACCCGCGCGCCATGCAGCCCGTGCGCCTGGGCGAGGGCGTGGTGGACGACCGCATGATCTTCTCGGTGCTGGCCTTCATGCTGGTCTACGGCGCCACGGTGATCACGCTGAGCATGGTGCTGCTGCTCACCGACCTGGACCCGGTGACCGCGTTCTCCGCCGTGCTGGCCAGCGTGCACTGCATGGGCCCCGGGCTGGGCGCCCTGGGGCCTTCTTCCAACTATGCGGTGCTCACTGATTTCCAGACCTGGGTGTGCACGCTGGCCATGCTGCTGGGGCGGCTGGAAATCCTCAGCTTCATGGCCCTGCTTTCCCCGGCCTTCTGGCGCCGTTGACGCCGCAGAGACTGGGGAAAACACCTAGATCATGGTCCAATCTCTACAATTGCCCCCCACCGTCGTTCCCAGAGGGTCTTTATGGTTCCACATCTCATCACGGCCCTGACCGGCCCGATCAACGAGCTTGAGCAGCGCATTCTCGACTCCATGCCCGCGATCGAGCGCTGGTTCCGGCTCGAGTGGATGGAGCACACGCCGCCCTTTTACTGCTCGGTGGACATCCGCAACGCCGGTTTCAAGCTCGCGCCCGTGGACACCAACCTGTTTCCCGGCGGCTGGAACAACCTGACCGACGAAATGCTGCCGCTGGCCGTGCAGGCGGCCATGGCCGCGATCGAGAAGATCTGCCCCGAAGCGCGCAACCTGCTGATCATTCCCGAGAACCACACGCGCAACACCCACTACCTGGCCAACGTGGTCCAGCTCAAGCGCATCTTCAACATGGCCGGGCTGAATGTGCGCATCGGCTCCATCAGCCCCGACGTCAAGAAGACCACCACCGTGACCCTGCCCCATGGCGACACGGTGACGCTGGAGCCCGTGATCCGCAGCAAGCGCCGCCTCGGCCTCAAGGACTTCGACCCCTGCACCATCCTGCTCAACAACGACCTGTCGGCCGGCGTGCCGGGCATCGTCGAGGAACTGTATGAGCAGTACCTGCTCCCGCCACTGCACGCGGGCTGGAGCGTGCGCCGCAAGAGCCGCCACTTCCAGAGCTACGAGGAAGTGGCCAAGCGCTTCGGCAAGCTGCTGGGCATCGATCCCTGGCTGATCAACCCGCTGTTCGGTCGCAGCGAAGGCATCGACTTCGCCAATGGCGTGGGCATGGAAGGCCTGGCCGAGCAGGTCGATGTGCTGCTGGCCAAGGTGCGCCGCAAGTACAAGGAATACGGCATCAAGGAAAAGCCCTTCGCCATCGTCAAGGCCGACAACGGCACCTATGGCATGGGCGTGATGACCGTGCGCGACGCCAAGGAACTGGCCGAGCTGCCGCGCAAGAGCCGCAACAAGATGGGCATGATCAAGGACGGCCAGACCGTGCACGACGTGATCATCCAGGAAGGCGTGCTCACCCAGGAGCGCATGAACAATGCCGTGGCCGAGCCCGTGGTCTACATGATGGACCGCTACGTGGTCGGCGGCTTCTACCGCATGCACCCCGAGCGCGACGTGGACGAGAACCTCAACGCGCCGGGCGCAGGCTTCGTGCCGCTGGCCTTCCAGCACAGCACCCAGCTGCCCCAGATTGGTGCGCGACCGGGCGCCAGCGTGCCCAACCGCTTCTACATGTATGGCGTGGTCGCGCGCGTGGCCATGCTGGCTGCCAGCTATGAGCTGGAGGCGACCAACCCCAACGCGGAAATCTACGACTGAACGGGACGCTGTCCGATGCAACCGTGATCAGGACAGCGGACAATGCCGACATTTCCATGACTGAGGCCGCCTCCCCCACGGGGCGGCGCATAGACCTGTGCAGAAAACCAAATCTTCGTTGGCCGCGCTCACCCTGGGCGCCATCGGCGTGGTCTATGGCGATATCGGCACCAGCGTGCTGTATTCGGTCAAGGAAGTCTTCGGCTCCGGCCATGTGCCCTTCACCCAGGAAAACATCTACGGCGTTCTGTCGTTGCTGTTCTGGACGCTGACGGTCATCGTCTCGCTCAAGTACGTGGTCCTGGTGCTGCGCGCCGACAACAACGGCGAGGGCGGCCTGGTCGCCATGCTGGCCCTGGCCTCTCAGACAGTCAAGGACAAGCCCAGGCTGCGCAATGCACTGCTGTTCATTGGCATCTTCGGCACCTCGCTGTTCTATGGCGATGGCGTGATCACGCCGGCCATCTCCGTGCTCTCGGCCGTCGAAGGCCTGGAAGTGGTGTCCCCGCACTTCACCAAGGCGGTGATCCCGCTGACCCTGGTGATCCTGTTCCTGCTGTTCTGGTTCCAGAAGCACGGCACGGCGGGTATCGGGCGCTTCTTCGGTCCCATCACCCTGGTCTGGTTTGCCACCATCGCCGCGCTGGGCGTGCACCAGATCACCGGCCATCCCGAAATCCTTGCGGCCGTCAGCCCGCACTTCGCGGTGCGCTTCATCTGGGACAACCCCGGCACCAGCTTCATCATCCTTGGCGCCGTCGTGCTGTGCGTGACCGGTGCCGAGGCCCTGTACGCGGACCTGGGCCACTTCGGCAAGAAGCCCATTCGCCTGGCCTGGTTCTCGGTGGCCATGCCGGCGCTGACGCTCAACTACTTCGGCCAGGGCGCCCTGCTGCTGGCCAACCCGGCCGCCGTCAAGAACCCCTTCTACATGATGGCGCCAGCCTGGGCTCTTCTTCCCCTGGTCTTGCTGGCCACCATGGCGACCGTCATCGCCTCCCAGGCCCTGATCACCGGCGCCTTCAGCGTCACGCGCCAGGTCATACAGCTGGGCTACCTGCCGCGCCTGGAAGTGCGCCATACCAGCGTGCGCGAGGCCGGTCAGATCTACATGCCCCTGGTCAACTGGAGCCTGTTCGTGGCCATCGCCCTGGCCGTGGTGCTGTTCCGCTCCAGCGGCAACCTGGCGGCCGCCTACGGCATCGCCGTCACGCTGGACATGCTGATCACCACCACGCTGACCTTCTTCGTGATCCGCTATCGCTGGAACTACCCCCTGGCCCTGTGCATCGCGGCCACGGGCTTTTTCTTCTTCGTGGACCTGGCCTTCTTCACCTCCAACCTGCTCAAGCTCTTCGATGGCGGCTGGTTCCCTCTGCTCATCGGCGGCACGGTGTTCTCGCTGATGATGACCTGGCGCCGGGGTCGGGAGCTGTTGCACGAAAAGCTGCAGGCCGATGCCATCGACCTCAAGAGCTTCCTGGAATCGGTCTGGCACCACCCGCCGGCCCGCGTGCCCGGCACGGCCGTCTTCCTGTCCGGCGAGCCGGGGGCCGTGCCCAATGCGCTGTTGCACAACCTCAAGCACAACAAGGTGCTGCACGCCCAGAACATCTTCGTGACGGTGCGCAACCATGAAGTGCCCTGGGTGGGCCTGGACAAGCGTACCGAGATCGAGGCCCTGGGCAGCGACTGCTGGCAGGTCATCATCAACTACGGCTTCAAGAACGAGCCCGACGTGCCAGCGGCCCTGGCCTTGCTGCGCCCCCGTGGCTGCCAGCTCGACGCCATGGAGACCAGCTACTTCCTCTCGCGCGATGTCATCATCCCGCGCATCAGCCACCGCATGGCGCCCTGGCGCGAAAAACTGTTCGCCCAGATGCACCGCAATGCCAGCCGGGTCTCGGACTTCCTGCACCTGCCCAGCAACTCCGTGGTGGAGCTGGGCTCCAAGATCGAGCTTTAGCGCGTGAACACGCTCTTAGGCGTCACCGACGCATCGCCGCAATGCCGGCTCAGGTGACAGAATCGCGCGATGCGCTTTCTTCGTGACTTGAGCCCTTCGGCCTTCGCAGCCGGCTTCGTGGCCGTGCTCGTGGGATTCACCAGCTCGGTGGCCCTGGTGTTCCAGGCAGCCCAGGCCTTCCATGCCACACCCGAGCAGATCACCTCCTGGGTCTGGGCGCTGGGGCTGGGCATGGGGCTGTGCTCCTTGCTGCCCTCGCTGATACTGCGCATGCCCGTCATGGTGGCCTGGTCCACTCCTGGCGCGGCCGTCTTGGCGACGGCGG
>NZ_LR813084.1:6047500-6050000 GCF_903815225.1 Delftia tsuruhatensis | reverse complement strand
ACCATCCTCCAAGGCTAAATACTCATCATCGACCGATAGTGAACCAGTACCGTGAGGGAAAGGCGAAAAGAACCCCGGGAGGGGAGTGAAATAGATCCTGAAACCGCATGCTTACAAAAAGTAGGAGCCCGCAAGGGTGACTGCGTACCTTTTGTATAATGGGTCAGCGACTTACATTCAGTGGCAAGGTTAACCGAATAGGGGAGCCGTAGAGAAATCGAGTCCGAACAGGGCGTCCAGTCGCTGGGTGTAGACCCGAAACCAAGTGATCTATCCATGGCCAGGATGAAGGTGCCGTAACAGGTACTGGAGGTCCGAACCGACTAGTGTTGCAAAACTAGCGGATGAGCTGTGGATAGGGGTGAAAGGCTAAACAAACTTGGAAATAGCTGGTTCTCTCCGAAAACTATTTAGGTAGTGCCTCAAGTATTACCTGCGGGGGTAGAGCACTGTTTAGGCTAGGGGGTCATGGCGACTTACCAAACCTATGCAAACTCCGAATACCGCAGAGTACAGCTTGGGAGACAGAGCACCGGGTGCTAACGTCCGGACTCAAGAGGGAAACAACCCAGACCGCCAGCTAAGGTCCCTAAAATTGGCTAAGTGGGAAACGAAGTGGGAAGGCTAAAACAGTCAGGATGTTGGCTTAGAAGCAGCCATCATTTAAAGAAAGCGTAATAGCTCACTGATCGAGTCGTCCTGCGCGGAAGATGTAACGGGGCTAAGCCAGTTACCGAAGCTGCGGATTTGCAATTTATTGCAAGTGGTAGGAGAGCGTTCTGTAAGCCTGTGAAGGTGCCTGGTAACGGGTGCTGGAGGTATCAGAAGTGCGAATGCTGACATGAGTAGCGTTAAAGGGGGTGAAAAGCCCCCTCGCCGTAAGCGCAAGGTTTCCTACGCAACGTTCATCGGCGTAGGGTGAGTCGGCCCCTAAGGCGAGGCAGAGATGCGTAGCTGATGGGAAACAGGTCAATATTCCTGTACCGATGTGTAGTGCGATGTGGGGACGGAGAAGGTTAGCTCAGCCAACTGTTGGATATGTTGGTTCAAGCCTGTAGTCGTGCCTGGTAGGCAAATCCGCCGGGCTTAGATGAGGGGTGATAACGAGTCTGCTTGCAGACGAAGTGAGTGATACCCTGCTTCCAGGAAAAGCCACTAAGCTTCAGCTACACACGACCGTACCGCAAACCGACACTGGTGCGCGAGATGAGTATTCTAAGGCGCTTGAGAGAACTCTGGAGAAGGAACTCGGCAAATTGATACCGTAACTTCGGGAGAAGGTATGCCGCAAGTAGGTGAACTTGTACAAAGGGAGCCCAAAGCGGTTGCAAAAAATCGGTGGCTGCGACTGTTTAATAAAAACACAGCACTCTGCAAACACGAAAGTGGACGTATAGGGTGTGACGCCTGCCCGGTGCTGGAAGATTAAATGATGGGGTGCAAGCTCTTGATTGAAGTCCCAGTAAACGGCGGCCGTAACTATAACGGTCCTAAGGTAGCGAAATTCCTTGTCGGGTAAGTTCCGACCTGCACGAATGGCGTAACGATGGCCACACTGTCTCCTCCAGAGACTCAGCGAAGTTGAAATGTTTGTGATGATGCAATCTCCCCGCGGAAAGACGGAAAGACCCCATGAACCTTTACTGTAGCTTTGTATTGGATTTTGAACGGATCTGTGTAGGATAGGTGGGAGGCTTTGAAGTGAGGACGCTAGTTCTCATGGAGCCGACGTTGAAATACCACCCTGGTGCGTTTGAGGTTCTAACCCAGGTCCCTTATCGGGATCGGGGACAGTGCATGGTAGGCAGTTTGACTGGGGCGGTCTCCTCCCAAAGCGTAACGGAGGAGTTCGAAGGTACGCTAGTTACGGTCGGACATCGTGACGATAGTGCAATGGCATAAGCGTGCTTAACTGCGAGACTGACAAGTCGAGCAGATGCGAAAGCAGGACATAGTGATCCGGTGGTTCTGTATGGAAGGGCCATCGCTCAACGGATAAAAGGTACTCTGGGGATAACAGGCTGATACCGCCCAAGAGTTCATATCGACGGCGGTGTTTGGCACCTCGATGTCGGCTCATCTCATCCTGGGGCTGTAGTCGGTCCCAAGGGTATGGCTGTTCGCCATTTAAAGAGGTACGTGAGCTGGGTTTAAAACGTCGTGAGACAGTTTGGTCCCTATCTTCCGTGGGCGCTGCAGATTTGAGGAAGCCTGCTCCTAGTACGAGAGGACCGGAGTGGACACACCTCTGGTGTATCGGTTGTCACGCCAGTGGCATTGCCGAGTAGCTAAGTGTGGAAGAGATAACCGCTGAAAGCATCTAAGCGGGAAACTCGTTTCAAGATGAGATCTGCCGGGGCCTTGAGCCCCCTGAAGAGTCGTTCGAGACCAGGACGTTGATAGGCTGGGTGTGGAAGCGCAGTAATGCGTTAAGCTAACCAGTACTAATTGCTCGTGAGGCTTGACCCTATAACTTTGATGACGAAGTGATCATCAAGGT
>NZ_LR813084.1:3962500-4235000 GCF_903815225.1 Delftia tsuruhatensis | reverse complement strand
AGTAGCGTTAAAGGGGGTGAAAAGCCCCCTCGCCGTAAGCGCAAGGTTTCCTACGCAACGTTCATCGGCGTAGGGTGAGTCGGCCCCTAAGGCGAGGCAGAGATGCGTAGCTGATGGGAAACAGGTCAATATTCCTGTACCGATGTGTAGTGCGATGTGGGGACGGAGAAGGTTAGCTCAGCCAACTGTTGGATATGTTGGTTCAAGCCTGTAGTCGTGCCTGGTAGGCAAATCCGCCGGGCTTAGATGAGGGGTGATAACGAGTCTGCTTGCAGACGAAGTGAGTGATACCCTGCTTCCAGGAAAAGCCACTAAGCTTCAGCTACACACGACCGTACCGCAAACCGACACTGGTGCGCGAGATGAGTATTCTAAGGCGCTTGAGAGAACTCTGGAGAAGGAACTCGGCAAATTGATACCGTAACTTCGGGAGAAGGTATGCCGCAAGTAGGTGAACTTGTACAAAGGGAGCCCAAAGCGGTTGCAAAAAATCGGTGGCTGCGACTGTTTAATAAAAACACAGCACTCTGCAAACACGAAAGTGGACGTATAGGGTGTGACGCCTGCCCGGTGCTGGAAGATTAAATGATGGGGTGCAAGCTCTTGATTGAAGTCCCAGTAAACGGCGGCCGTAACTATAACGGTCCTAAGGTAGCGAAATTCCTTGTCGGGTAAGTTCCGACCTGCACGAATGGCGTAACGATGGCCACACTGTCTCCTCCAGAGACTCAGCGAAGTTGAAATGTTTGTGATGATGCAATCTCCCCGCGGAAAGACGGAAAGACCCCATGAACCTTTACTGTAGCTTTGTATTGGATTTTGAACGGATCTGTGTAGGATAGGTGGGAGGCTTTGAAGTGAGGACGCTAGTTCTCATGGAGCCGACGTTGAAATACCACCCTGGTGCGTTTGAGGTTCTAACCCAGGTCCCTTATCGGGATCGGGGACAGTGCATGGTAGGCAGTTTGACTGGGGCGGTCTCCTCCCAAAGCGTAACGGAGGAGTTCGAAGGTACGCTAGTTACGGTCGGACATCGTGACGATAGTGCAATGGCATAAGCGTGCTTAACTGCGAGACTGACAAGTCGAGCAGATGCGAAAGCAGGACATAGTGATCCGGTGGTTCTGTATGGAAGGGCCATCGCTCAACGGATAAAAGGTACTCTGGGGATAACAGGCTGATACCGCCCAAGAGTTCATATCGACGGCGGTGTTTGGCACCTCGATGTCGGCTCATCTCATCCTGGGGCTGTAGTCGGTCCCAAGGGTATGGCTGTTCGCCATTTAAAGAGGTACGTGAGCTGGGTTTAAAACGTCGTGAGACAGTTTGGTCCCTATCTTCCGTGGGCGCTGCAGATTTGAGGAAGCCTGCTCCTAGTACGAGAGGACCGGAGTGGACACACCTCTGGTGTATCGGTTGTCACGCCAGTGGCATTGCCGAGTAGCTAAGTGTGGAAGAGATAACCGCTGAAAGCATCTAAGCGGGAAACTCGTTTCAAGATGAGATCTGCCGGGGCCTTGAGCCCCCTGAAGAGTCGTTCGAGACCAGGACGTTGATAGGCTGGGTGTGGAAGCGCAGTAATGCGTTAAGCTAACCAGTACTAATTGCTCGTGAGGCTTGACCCTATAACTTTGATGACGAAGTGATCATCAAGGTGGTTATGCCAAGTAAGACGCAGTCGAAATATAAAGCTGATTGAAGACTCTATGAATTAGTTGTGTTGCCCCGAGGGCAGCATGACAACAAGTTATGCCTGATGACCATAGCAAGTTGGTACCACTCCTTCCCATCCCGAACAGGACAGTGAAACGACTTTGCGCCGATGATAGTGCGGGTTCCCGTGTGAAAGTAGGTCATCGTCAGGCTCTTACAGCCCAAGAAACCCCGTAGCCCAAGGCTACGGGGTTTTTTGCTTGTTTGCGCACAATACCTGTGTCGTCCCCGCGCGATGTGCATGCGCCATGGGACGTGCAGCCGGCTTGAAAGATGAACATGCAACTGCAAGACATTCTGTATTCCCAAGGTTTCGGCATCCGCCGCGTGTGCTCGGGGCTGGTCCAGCAGGGCTGGGTGGAACTGTGGGACAGTGAAGCCAACGACTGGGTGCGTTGCCTTGATTCGACGCAGGACCTGGATCCCGAAGGCCTGCGCTTTCGCGTGCAGGGCGTGGAGTGGCAATACCATGCACCAGGCTATGTGCTGCTGCACAAGCCGGCTGGCACGGAATGCTCGCAGAAGCCCTCTTCCTATCCCAGCATCTACACACTGCTGCCCATGCCCTTGCGCCAGCGCCCCAACAAGGGGGCTGTTCAAGGCGTGCAGGCCGTGGGCCGCCTGGACCAGGACACGACGGGTCTGCTGCTGCTCAGCGATGATGGGCAGTTCATCCACCGCATGAGCTCGCCCAAGAAGCATGTGCCCAAGGTATACCGCGTGACCACCAAGCACCCGGTCGATGCCGGTCAGATCAAGCGCCTGCTCGACGGCGTGGTGCTCGACGACGACCCCAAGCCCGTCAGGGCCGCCGCCTGCGAGCAGGTGAGCGAGCATGTGCTGGACCTCACGCTGACCGAAGGCAAGTACCACCAAGTCAAGCGCATGATCGCGGCCGTCGGCAACCGCGTCGAAGGTCTGCATCGCTGGAAGATCGGCGAACTGGAGCTCACTGACGACCTGCAGCCAGGTCAGTGGCGCTGGCTTACCGCCGAGGACATGACCAAGCTCAAGGCGCGGTGAGGCAGGGGCAGCGCTTTCCATGATGAATTCCTCTTCTCCACTGGGCTGGGCCCTGCTGTGCACCGCCTTTGATGCCCCCTCCCCGGACGCACTGCGTATCCAGCAGGACGTGCTGATCGTGGTGGACGGCAACGGCATGATCGATGCCGTGCTGGAGCGGGACCATCCCCGCCGCGCCGTACTGGAGGCCGCGCATGCGGCCGCAGGCACCTTGGCGCGCCTGCCCGAGGGCCAGTACCTGCTGCCCGGCATGGTGGACCTGCATGTGCATGCGCCGCAGTGGCCGCAAAGCGGCAAGGCGCTGGACGTGCCGCTGGAAGTCTGGTTGCAGGAATACACCTTCCCTCTGGAGGCCCGCTACGGCGATGCCGGCTTCGCCGCCCAGGTGTACGACAGCGTGGTGCGCACCCTGCTGGCCAATGGCACGACGACCGCCATGTATTTCGGCACCATCCATGCCGTGGGCAACCAGGTGCTGGCCGAACGTTGCCTGGCCCTGGGCCAGCGCGCCCTGGTGGGCAAGGTCGCCATGGATGAGCCCACGCAGTGTCCTTCCTTCTACAAGGACGCCAGCGCCGTGGAGGGCATCAAGGAGACGGAACGCTTCATCGACTGGCTGCGCGGCCATCCCGACAACGGGCAGCAGCGCGTGCTGCCGGCGATCACGCCGCGCTTCATCCCTTCATGCACGGACGAACTGCTGCGCGGCCTGGGCGCACTGGCACAGCGCACGGGCGCCCATGTGCAGACGCATTGCTCGGAAAGCGACTGGGCCCATGCCCATGTGCTGCAGCGCCAGGGCATGACCGACGCGCATGCGCTGCACGCCTTCGGCCTGCTCACGCGCCGCACGGTGGTGGCCCACGCCAACTTCCTGACGCCCGAGGACGTGGCGCTGATGGCGTGCACGGGGGCTTCGGTCGCGCACTGCCCGCTGTCCAACTTCTACTTCGCCAACAGCGTGTTCCCGGCCCGTGGCGGCCGCGCTCAGGGATTGGGCATGGGGCTGGCCACGGACATCTCGGGCGGCTACAGCCCCAGCATGTTCGATGCCTGCCGCCATGCCATGACAGCCTCGCTGGCCTTGCACGAGGGCGTGGAGCCGGATCTGTCGGCCGCGCGGCGCGGCAGGGCCGGGCATGGGCAGCAGGCGCGCATCGACCATGTCTTCGCGCTGTGGCTGGCCACGGCGGCGGGTGGCAGCGCGCTGGACCTGCCCATAGGGCGCATCGAGCCCGGCTGTGCCATGGATGCCATCGCCGTCGATTGTCTTGCGCCGGACTCCAATGTGCAGATCTGGCCCGGGCAGGACGGTCCGGCCGACATCCTGCAAAAGATCATCCACCATGCCACGCGCGCCAATGTGGCCAGCACCTGGGTGCAGGGCGCATGCGTGCACCAGCGCCATCGCCACGGCCCGGCCTGAGGGTGGGCTGTGTTCGTGCTCCGCCTGATTTCCGCGTTTTCCGTTCCATGACCGAACCGACTTCCTCCTACGAAGGGCGCCTGATCGCCCGTCCCGACGACCGCGTCACGCTCTCGCAGGCCCTGTTGCTGGGCCTCCAGCATGTGATGGCGATGGACGTCTATGTCGTGCCCTTCATCATCGCCTCGGCCCTGGCGCTGTCGCAGGTCGATGCGGCGTCCATGATCCAGTCCACCTTCCTGGCGGCTGGACTGGGCACGCTGATCCAGACGGCCTGGTGCATGCGCATGCCGGTGGCCCAGGGGCCTTCCTATATTCCACTGGGCGCCATCCTGGCCGTGGCCTTTGGCGCGGGCGGGGGCTTCGGCGGCATGGGCTCCGTCTATGGCGCCTTGATCCCGGGGGCCCTGATCGTCATCGCACTGGGTGCGCTGGGCTGGTTCCATCGCGTGATCCGCTGGCTGGTGCCGCCCATCGTCGGTGGCACCATCATCCTGGTGGTGGGTCTGTCGCTGCTGCCCATCGCGCTGAGCGCCAATGTGTTCTCGGTGCATGGCGGCATGACGGTCAACCAGTCCATCGCGCTGGCCTCGGTATCGGCGGCGCTGCTGATCGCGGCCATGATGCTGGGCCTGCGCTTTGACAATCGCCTGGGCCGCTGGATGCGCCTGTCGTCCGTGATCATCGCCCTGGCCGGCGGCACGGCCGTGGCCTGGGCCATGGGCCTGTTCACCTGGCAGCCGGTCGCCGATGCGCCCTGGCTGACCCTGCCCAAGCTGGCGGGTATCGACTACCCGCTGCAGTTCTCGCTGCCTGCCGTGCTGACCTTCGTGGTGATCTACCTGGTGGTGATGGCCGAGACCACGGGCACCTGGTTCGCGGTCTCGGCCGTGATCAACCAGCCCATCACCAGCCGCCAGCTGGACCGCGGCGCCGTGGGCGAGGGACTGAGCTGCAGCCTGGCGGCGCTGATCGGCGCCACGCCGGTCACCGGCTATTCAACCAATGCCGGCGTGATCTCGATCACGGGCGTGGCCAGCCGCATGGTCTTCGTCGCCGCCGGCCTGGTGCTGGCCTGCCTGGGTTTCCTGGGCAAGTTCTCGGCGCTGATCGCGGCCATTCCCTCGCCCGTGATCGGCGGCATGTTCGCCGTGGTCTGCGTGACCATTGCCATGGCCGGCATCCGCATCCTGCGCCACGTACGACTGGACGAGCGCGCCATGCTGGTGGTGGGCGTGCCCATCATCTGCTCGTTCTTCGCCACGCTGGCGCCCAAGGAGTGGGTCCAGACCCTGCCGGCCATGCTGCAGTACCTGCTGGGCTCGGCCGTGACCGTGGGCGCCATGGCTGCCATGGTGATGAACCTCATCCTTCCGAAAGCACAGGACGACGACGCGCCCGCGCGGGACCAGGTGGTCTGAGCACGGAGCAGGCTGCCCGCCTGACAGCAAAGGCCATGTGCAGCTTCTGCACATGGCCTTTTTGCATGGGGTGAGAGGCTCAGCGCCGGTCCAGGTCGTCGATGGAGGCGCTCCAGCGGCTGTCCCAATGGCTGCGTTCGCGCACCTGGTCGATCTGGCGACGGTCGCGCTTGGTGGGGCGGCCTTCATGCTGGCTGGCGATGCTGCTGGCCGGCTCGGGGGCCAGTCGGCGCTGCTCGGCCAGCCGCTCGCGTTCGGCCAGGCTTTCGGCGGTTTCCTCGTACAGGGCCTGGGCCACGGGGGCCGGGCCGCGCATGCCGGACAGGCCGCGGATGACCACGGTGCGCGGGATCTGGCCCTGGCGCAGCGCCACGGTGTCGCCGCAGCGCACCTCGCGCGCGGGCTTGACCAGGGCGCCGTTGACGGTGATGCGGCCCTTGCCGATCTCCTCCACGGCCAGGCTGCGCGTCTTGTAGAAGCGCGCGCACCACAGCCATTTGTCCAGACGCATCGATTCGTTTTCGCTCATGGCGCTATTGTGCGCGCGGCGCCGGTCGCTCGCCAGTGGCCTGCGGCATCGGCAGCGCGACATGGGCATGCAGTCCGCAGACCAGGCCCTGCCGATAGATGTTGCGCAGCTCGATGGCACCGCCCAGCGTCTGCACGATCTCGTGGCAGATGGCCAGGCCCAGGCCCGAGCCACTGCGCGCATTGCCGGCCGAGAAGGGCTGGAACAGCCGCTGCGCCAGTTCGCTGTCTATGCCCGGCCCGCTGTCGCGCAGGCTGAGCACGGCCTGGCTGCCGGCCTGGTGCACGCTGATGTGCAGGCTGCCGCCCGCGGGCATGTGGCGTATGGCGTTGTGCAGCAGGTTGCGCGTGAGCTCGCGCAGCATCCATTCGTGCGCGGGCACGGGGCAGGGCTCGGTGTCGATGGAGAAGTCGATGTCCTGCTCGGCGATCAGCGGCGACAGCTCGATGGCCACGTCGCGCACCACCTCGTCCAGCGGGCTGGGCGCGGGCGGTGCGGGCTGGGTGCTGTCTTCCTGGCGCAGCTGCTCGACCTTGGCCAGGGCCAGCATCTGGTTGGCCAGCCGGGTGGCGCGTTCCACGGTGGCGCCGATTTCCTCGAAGGCCTGCTCGGCCGGCACATCGGCGCGCTGGGCCGACTGCAGCTGGGCCTTGAGCACGGCCAGGGGCGTGCGCAACTGGTGGGAGGCATCGCGCACGAAGCGCTTCTGGTCCGACAGCAACTGGCGCAGCCGCAGCATGAGCTGGTTGATGGCCTCCAGCAGCGGTTGCAGCTCGCGCGGCGCGGCAGGCGCGGCCAGCGGGCTCAGGTCGCCGCGCGGGCGCGCGCGCAGGTCGCTGCTGAGCTGGCGCACGGGCTGGGTGGCGCGCTGCACGACGAAGACCACGATCAGTGCCACGGCCGCCACCAGCAGGGCCTGGCGCGCCAGCGTGGTGCGCAGGATCTGCAGGGCCAGCGTCTCGCGCAGCTCCAGGGTCTCGGCCACCTGGATCACGGCCATGCCGCGCCCCTCGGAGCTGGCCACGGGCTGCAGCAGCACGGCCACGCGCACGGGGCGGCCGCGAAACTGGTCGTCGTAGAAGTCGACGAGGGCCGCATAGGGCGGGCGCTGCGGGATGACGCCATGCCACATGGGCAGCTCGGCGAAGCCCGAGACCATTTCCCCGTCCAGCGTGGAGACGCGGTAGAACATGCGGCTCTGGTTGTCGGCCTCGAAGATCTCCAGCGCGGAGTAGGGCACGATGGCATGCAGCCGCGCCGCCTCGTCATAGCCCGTCACGTCCAGCTGTTCGCTGATGCTCTTGGCCGAGGCCAGCAGCGTGCGGTCATAGGCGGTGTTCAGCGAGGCCCGCGTCTGGTGGTACAGGCTCCAGGTATTGAAGCCGATGAAGAGAATGACCGGCACGAGGATGCCCGTCAGCAGCTGGCGGCGCAGCGACCAGGAGGACGCTGAGCGCGTGCGCGCCGGGGCGGGAAGGGGCAGGCCGGGATCACGCATGGCGTGCGGATCAGGCGGCCTGCGCCTTGAGCAGATAGCCCAGGCCGCGCAGGGTGACCAGTTGCACGCCCGTGCCTGACAGCTTCTTGCGCAGCCGGTAGGCGACGACTTCGACGGCCTCGTACTGCACATCGGACTCGCCGGGGAAGACCAGGGCGAACAGGCGCTCCTTGGCCACCGCATGACCGGGGCGGGCCAGCAGCGCATGCATCAGGGCCAGCTCGCGCGGGGTCAGCTCCATCACCTCGCCATCGCGGTGGATGGCGCCGCTGGCCTTGTCGTAGCGCAGCGCGCCCATGGCGATGGTCTCGGGCGGGGGCTTGGGCGCGAAGCTGTCGCTGCTGCGGCGCAGCAGGGCGCGTAGCCGGGCTTCCAGCTCGTCCAGATCGAAGGGCTTGGCCAGGTAGTCGTCCGCGCCCGCGTTCAGGCCCAGCACGCGGTCACCCACGGTGCCACGCGCCGTGAGGATGAGCACCGGCGTGCGCAGGCCCTGGCCGCGCGCCTGCTCCAGCACCTGCAGGCCGTCCAGGCCGGGCAGGCTCAGGTCCAGCACCACGGCGTCGGGCTCGCGTACCAGCCATTGCGCCAGGGCCGAGGGGCCGTCGGCCGCCGTCTCCACCTGGATGCCGCGCCGTATCAGCGTGCGCTGCAGCGTGGTGCGCATGGCGGTGTCGTCTTCTACAAGCAGCAATTGCATGGACTGCACGTTAGCACCGGCCGCGACGCGGGCCATCGCACCGGGATCGATCTAGGGATTCCCCTAGGGGTTTGGACAGCCATTTGACAGCTAGCAAACCGATCATCGACAGCCTTACAACACAAGGAGTCAAACCATGCGTCGCGATACCTTTCTGAAGTCGCTGGCGGCCCTGGCCGCTGCGGGCAGCCTGCCGCTGTCCGCGCAGGCCGCCGTAGCCGTCAAGATGATGCTGCCGGCCAACCCCGGCGGCGGCTGGGACACCACGGGCCGTGCCCTGGGCAAGGCTTTGCAGGACGCGGCGCAGGCTTCTTCGGTCACCTATGACAACAAGGGCGGTGCGGCAGGCGCCATCGGCCTGGCGCAGTTCGTCAACGGCAGCAAGGGCGATCCCAACGCCATGATGGTGATGGGCGCCGTGATGCTGGGCGGCATCATCACCGGCAAGCCCCCGGTCAACCTGAGCCAGGCCACGCCGCTGGCGCGCCTGACCAGCGAATACAACGTCTTCGTGCTGCCCGCCAACTCCCCCTACAAGAGCATGGCCGAGGTGATCGCCCAGCTCAAGAAGGACCCGGGCTCCATCAAGTGGGGCGGTGGCTCGCGCGGCTCCACCGAGCACATCGCGGCGGCCATGATTGCCCGCGAAGTCGGCGTCGACCCCTCCAAGATCAACTACGTGGCCTTCCGTGGGGGCGGCGAGGCCATCTCCGCCATCCTGGGTGGCAACGTCACCGTGGGCGGCAGCGGCTACAGCGAGTTCGCCGAGTACATCGGCACCGGCAA
This sequence comes from Delftia tsuruhatensis, assembly GCF_903815225.1. NCBI lineage: Bacteria > Pseudomonadati > Pseudomonadota > Betaproteobacteria > Burkholderiales > Comamonadaceae > Delftia > Delftia tsuruhatensis. The sequence goes on along the minus strand of NZ_LR813084.1, from coordinate 4,225,907 downwards.
GATGAAGCCCATCGGCGTGACCTCGGGCCAGCGTCTGAAGGGCGTGGATGTTCCCACGCTCAAGGAGCAGGGCATCAACGTGGAGATCGGCAACTGGCGCGGCGTCTACGGCGCGCCCGGCATCTCCAAGGCCCAGCGCGATGCGCTGGTGGCCATGATCGAAAAGGCCACCAAGAGCAAGGCCTGGGCCGAAGCCCTGCAGAAGAACGACTGGACGCCCGCATGGCTGGCCGGCGATGCCTTCGGCGAGTTCGTGGACCAGGAGTTCGCGAGCCTGCGCGCCACCATGGTCAAGTCCGGCATGGTGTGATCGCACGGCGCCGCGCCGGCCTCTTGCGGGGCTGGCGTGGCAGCGGCCCGCATCGCTGCGGGCCATGGCAGGCGCCAGTCGCAGCACCTGCTTCAAGAAACGGAAGATGCCCGCGCGCCGCGAAAGCGGCAGCCGGGTCCCGGCGGCTTCATTTTTTCCCCACATCCGCAGCGGTGACCTGCCCGGTCGCCGGTTGCGCTGCGGCCAGGAACAGACCATGTCCGAGTCCTCACAACCCCATTCCCTTGCCCCGGATGCCACCCAGGCCGATGCGCCCGGCGGCTTTCCCTCGGTGCGCGCGCAGACCCTCGTCGGAGCCGGCGTGCTGCTGGTCGCCGCAGGCCTGGCCTTCGGCGCTCTGCAGATTCCGTCCGACTCCGGCTACGGCGGCGTCGGCCCCAATTTCCTGCCCTGGCTGTGTGCCGCGGTGCTCGCGGTCTGCGGCGCCTGGCTGGTCTGGGAGGCGCGCACGGGCGGCTACCGCGAGGCCTCCGCTCCCGGCGGCCACCCGCGCGCCGACATCGGCGCCTTCGTCTGGGTGTCGGCCGGCCTGCTGGTCAATGCCGCGCTGATCGCCACCGTGGGCTTCATCGTCAGCTGCACCATCTGCTATGTGCTGGCCGTGCAGGGCCTGCGCCGCGCCGGCGGCCAGACGCAGGCAGGCGCGCCCATCACCTGGGCCAAGGACGTGTTCACCGGACTGGTGATCTCGGCGCCCGTGTTCTGGGCATTCACGCAATTCCTGGCGATCAACCTGCCAGGCCTGACCGAGACGGGGTGGCTGTAATGGAAATCTTCGACGCACTGCTGGCGGGCTTCGCCACCGCCATCACACCGGCCAACCTGCTGTGGGCCCTGGTCGGCTGCGCGCTGGGCACGGCCGTGGGCGTGCTGCCCGGCATCGGCCCCGCCGTGGCCGTGGCCATGCTGCTGCCCATCACCGCCAAGGTCGATGTCACCGCATCGATGATCTTCTTCGCGGGCATCTACTACGGCGCCATGTACGGTGGCTCCACCACCTCCATCCTGCTGAACACGCCCGGGGAAACCGCGAGCATGGTCACGGCCATGGAGGGCAACAAGATGGCCAAGAGCGGCCGCGCGGGCGCCGCGCTGGCCACTTCCGCCATCGGCTCCTTCGTGGCCGGCACCGTGGCCACCGTGGTCGTCACGCTGTTCGCGCCCTCGGTGGCCGACTTCGCCGTCAAGCTGGGCCCGCCCGAGTACTTCATGCTCATGGTGCTGGCCTTCACCACCGTCAGCGCCGTGCTCGGCCAGAGCGCGCTGCGCGGCATGACGGCCCTGTTCCTGGGGCTGGCGCTGGGCTGCATCGGCATGGACCAGATCTCGGGCGCCGCGCGCTACACCATGGGCAAGATGGAACTGCTGGACGGCGTGGACATCGTCCTCGTGGCCGTGGGCCTGTTCGCCGTGGCCGAAGTGCTGTACGCGGCCATGTACGAAGGCAAGGTCGTCGAGTCGCAGAACAGGATGGGCCGCGTGCACATGACCGGCCGCGACTGGAAGCGCTCCTGGCCCGCCTGGCTGCGTGGCACCGTCATCGGCACGCCCTTCGGCTGCATTCCCGCCGGCGGCACCGAGATCCCCACCTTCCTGAGCTATGCGACCGAGAAGAAGCTGGCCAAGGGCGAGGACCGCGCAGAGTTCGGCACCAAGGGCGCCATCGAAGGCGTGGCCGGCCCCGAGGCCGCCAACAACGCCACCGTGACCGCCGCGCTGATCCCGCTGCTGACCCTGGGCATTCCCACCAGCAACACCACGGCCGTGCTGCTGGGCGCGTTCCAGAACTACGGCATCAACCCCGGCCCGCAGCTGTTCAGCTCCTCCGCGGCCCTGGTCTGGGCGCTGATCGCCTCGCTGTACATCGGCAACCTGATGCTGCTGGTACTGAACCTGCCCATGGTGGGCCTGTGGGTCAAGCTGCTCAAGATCCCGCGTCCCCAGCTGTACGCCGGCATCCTGATCTTCGCCACGGTCGGTGCCTACGGCATGCGCCAGAGCGCGTTCGACCTGTTCCTGCTGTACGGCATCGGCGTGCTGGGCGTGGTCATGCGCCGCTTCGACTTCCCCACCGCGCCCGTCGTGGTGGGCATGATCCTGGGCCCCCTGGCCGAGGCGCAGATGCGCAATGCCGTGTCCATCGGCGAAGGCAGCTGGTGGATCTTCCTGCAGCGCCCCATGTCGCTGACGCTGATCATCATCGTGGCCTGCGTGCTCATCGTGCCGCGCGTGCTCAAGCGCCTGCAGCCCAAGCCGTCGCCGGAGGCGGCAGCCGGCTGACGCCAACCCTTGCTAGCCGGCCCGGTGATGTCGCGCATGGCGTCCCGGGCCCCTGACAGCCCCTGCCTTTCGAGGCAGGGGCTTTTTTGTCGCTGGGCCGCCCCAAGACAAAAAGCGACCCACACGGGGGGCAGCGGACCTTGCGAAGCAAGGGGAGCGTGGGGGCACTTTTGTCGCCGGGCCGCCCCAAGACAAAAAGCGACCCCCACGGGGGGCAGCGGACCTTGCGCAGCAAGGGGAGCGTGGGGGCACTTTTGTCGCCGGGCCGCCCCAAGACACACGGGGCGGTCGATGCAATCCCGCGCCGGTCACCTGTCCAGCATCGCCAGCGCGCCCGTGACGAGGGCCTGCATGCCCTGGTCCAGCTCCACTTCCATCTCGGCCTCCTCGGCGGCGCGGTCGGCGTCCACGACAGGCTCGCGTCCTGCCACCGAATACACCGTGTCGGCTACCGCCATGCAATGGAAGGTCACGGTGGCCAGCAGCCAGCGCGACTGGTCTTCGGACAGTCCATAGGCCTGGGCGATGTGCCGCTGGTGGCCGACGATCTTGTCCAGCATGGGCTGGGTGGCGGCCAGCCGGCGGATCACATAGGGCGTCACGCCAGGGTGCCTCCTGACGAATTCGCGCACGGAGTTGGTGAAGACCTTCATGTAGTCCGGCAGGCCTGCGCGCCCGGCGCCACCGGCCTGGGGAATCTGCCAGCGCGTGAAGATTTCCTCGGCCACCAGGCGCTTGAGCTCATCCAGGCTGGGCACATGCTTGTAGAGCGCCATGTGGCTGACGCCCAGCGCGGCGGCCACGCCGACGAAGGTGATGTCGGGCAGCCCGATGTCCATGCCCGCCTGTGCGATGCGTTCGCGGGTGATGGTGCGGGGGCGGCCCCGCGTCGCGGGCGGCTCGGGCGGCTTCATGTCTTCTCCTTGGGGCATCGTGGGCACGGGGGGTCCCCACTGTAACCCCGTCCGGCATTTAGTTGAGTCCATGCAACTTAATCGTGGATTTAGTTTATAGTGATGAAATTAATTCTCATCTGCATCTGGGCCTGACTTCCATGCGGGCCGGCAAGGTGCGGCCGGCAAGGTGCGGCCATGGGAAGCCTGGTCCGGAGTTCCAAGTTTGCGGGTGTTTTTCCTTCATGAGCAGTTCTGACAACGCGGCGGGCCCCCTCGGGGGAGCCGGCCCCATCCGCCGGGTGCTGGCACCCATTGCCGGACCATTGGCCGCCGCCACGGCGCTGGCGGCCGTGGGATCCATGCTCGCGCTGGTGCCGCTGGCCGGCATCGCCCATGTCGCGCAGCTGGTGCTGGGCGGGCCGGCAGAGGCCACGGCCATGCAGCCGGAGCCGGGCCTGCGCGCCGAGGTCTGGTGGGCGCTGGGCATCAGCGTGGCATGCATGTTCGCCGGCATGGCCCTGGTGTCGGCGGGCGAGCTGCTCGCCCACCTGGCCGACAACCGCCTCACCAGCGGCCTGCGCCTGGCCGCGGCGCGGCGGCTGTCCCGCGTGCCGCTGGGCTGGTTCACCGACCGTGCCTCGGGCGAGGTCAAGCAGGCCCTGCAAGATGACATCGGCACGCTGCACAGCCTGACCGCGCACTTCTACACGGCCGTGGGGCGTGCCGTGGGGGCGATCGCCATCTCCGCCCTGTACCTGTTCGCGCTGGACTGGCGCCTGGCCCTGGTCGCGCTGCTGCCGTTCCCGGGCTTTTTCCTGTTCCTGCGCCATGCGATGAAGGCCAGCGGGGCGAACATGCAGGATTTCGTCGCGCGGCTTTCGCGCATCAACGGCGCGACGGTGGAGTTCGTCAGCGGCATTCCCGTGATCAAGGCTTTCGGCGTGGCCGGCAAGGCCCATGGCGGCTATCGGGAGGCGGTGGATGCGTTCGCCGAAGCCTTCACCGATTTCACCCGTCCGCTGGTGGCCGCGATGGCCCATGCCCACGCCATGATCGCGCCGGTGACGGTGCTGGGCGTGGTGCTGGCCGGTGGTGCGCTGTTCGTGGGCCTGGGCTGGATGGCGCCCGTGGATGTGCTGCCCTTCGTGCTGGTCGCGCCAGGCATCTGCGCACCCATGCTGCTGCTGCACACGCTGCTGCATGACCTGGGCAGCGCCACGGGCGCGGCGCAGCGCGTGCTGGCCTTGCTGGACACGCCGGTGCTGGCGCCTGCGGCACCGGGCCGGCAGCAGGTTCCGGCAGGCCATGCGGTGCGCTTCGAGAAGGTGGCCCATGCCTACGGCCAGGGGCATCAGGCGCTGGCGGGCATCAGCCTCACGCTGGAGCCGGGCACGGTCACGGCCATCGTCGGTCCCTCGGGGGCGGGCAAGTCCACGCTGGCGCGCCTGCTGCTGCGGTTCTTCGATCCGTCCGGGGGACGGATCCTGCTGGGCGGCGTGGACCTGCGGGACATCGAGACCGCGCAGCTGTACCGGCGCATCGGCTTCGTGCTGCAGGACGTGCGCCTGATCCACGCCAGCGTGCGCGACAACATCGCACTGGGCCGGCCATCGGCCAGCCAGCGGGAGATCGAGGATGCGGCGCGGGCCGCCCATATCCACGAGCGCATCCTGGCCCTGCCGCGCGGCTACGACTCGGTAGTGGGCGAAGACGCGCAGCTGTCCGGCGGCGAGAGCCAGCGCGTGGGCATCGCGCGCGCCGTGCTGCTCGATGCGCCCGTGCTGGTGCTGGACGAGGCCACGGCTGCGGCCGATGCCGGCAACGAGGCAGCGATACAGGCCGCGCTGTCGCGCTTCGCGCAGGGCCGCACGCTGATGGTCATCGCGCACCGGCTGGACACGGTGATGCATGCCGACCGCATCGTCGTGCTGGACGACGGTGCCATCGCCGAGCAGGGCACGCATGCGCAGCTGCTGGCGCTGCAGGGGCGCTATGCCCGGCTCTGGGCACAGGGCGGGTACGGACGAGGGGGGCCGGCCGGGCAGGGCGGTGCACTGGCCACGGCAACGCAGGAGCAGCCATGCTGAAGACTTTCGTACGCCTGCTGGGCGATGAGCTGCCCGTGCTGCGCCGCTATGCCTGGATGGCCGGGGCCTACGGGATCCTCTGCGGGTTGTCCACGGCGGCCCTGGTGCCGGTCCTGCGCCATCTGCTGCAAGGCGATGTGCGGCACGCGGCAGCCTGGCTGGCCGTGCTGCTGGCCGGGGTGCTGCTGTGCTGGCTGTTGCGCCGCCATGTGGAGCGCGCCGGGGTGCGCGTGGGCGTGGCCGTGCTGCGGCAGGGGCGCCACCATCTGGGCGAGCATGTGGCGCGCCTGCCGGTGGGCTGGTTCAACCCCCGCAACACGGCGCGGCTGGGCCATGTCGTCATGCAGGGCATGATGGCCGTGGCCCAGCTCCCGGCCCATGTGTTCACCCCGGTCATCACCGGCGTGGTGGCGCCCGTGGTGCTGGTCGTGGCCCTGTTCTTCCTGCATGCGCCTCTGGGCTGGATGGCCCTGGTGGCATTGCCTTTGCTGGCGGGCGTGCTGGCGTTCACGGCCCGGCTTGCACGGCGCGCCGATGACGCCTTCCACCAGCGCTTTGCCGATGCCAGCCAGCGCATGGTGGAGTTCGCCCAGGCCCAGTCGGTGCTGCGCGCCTTCAATGGCGAGGGCGGTGGCCTGCGCCTGCTGGAGCAGGCGGTGCAGGAACAGCGCCAGTCGGGCACGCGCCTGATCTGGCTGTCGGCCAGCGCATCGGTGCTCAACGCCTGGGCCGTGCAGGCCGTGTTCGCGGCCTTGCTGACCGCAGCGGTGCTGTGGATGGACGAGCGCCTCGGTGCCGGGCTGCCGGCGGACGCGGTCGCGGCGGTGGTCGTGGCACTGCTGCTGGTCAGCCGCTATATCGATTCGCTGCTGGAAGTGGTCGGCTACGGCGAGGTGCTGCGCGGTGCGCGCAGCCAGCTCGACGCGGTGCGCGAGCTGTTCGAGGTCCGGCCCCTGCCCGAACCCGGACTGCCGCAGGCGCCGCGCGATGCCTCGGTCGAGCTGCGGGGCGTCCATTTCCGCTATGCATCACAGGGGCTGGAGACCGCCGACGTGCTGCGCGGGGTGGACCTGCACGTCACGGCCGGCAGCATGACGGCCCTGATCGGAGAGTCCGGCTCCGGCAAGACCACGCTGGCCCGGCTGATCGCGCGCTTCTTCGACGTGGACCAGGGCAGCGTGCTCGTGGGCGGCGTGGATGTGCGGCAGATGTCCAGCGCCGTGCTGGCGCGGCAGATCAGCCAGATCTTCCAGGACAGCTACCTTTTCACGGGCAGCATCGGCGAGAACATCCGCATCGGCAAGCCCGGTGCCAGTGATGCCGAAGTGCTGGAGGCCGCGCGCCAGGCCGGCGTGACCGAGGTCATCGCGCGCCTGCCCCAGGGCCTGGACACGCCCGTGGGCGAGGGCGGGGCGCGCCTGTCCGGCGGCGAGCGCCAGCGCATCGCCATTGCCCGGGCGCTGATCAAGGACGCGCCCATCCTGCTGGTGGACGAGGCCACGGCCGCCCTGGACGCGGAAAACCAGGCCGTCATCGCCGAGACACTGGCGCGGCTGCGCGGACGGCGCACGCTGGTGGTCATCGCCCACCAGCTGTCCACCGTGGCCATGGCCGACCAGATCGTGGTGCTGGAAGGCGGCCGGGTGGTGGAGCAGGGCGCGCCCGCGCAACTGCGCGAGGGGCAGGGGCACTACGCCCGTTTCCTGCGCCAGCGCGAGGCCTCCAAGGGCTGGCGCGTCGCGCCGGCTGCATCGGATGCGGCGGATGCCTCGACGGCACCGGACGGAGCGCAGGCCTGATGCCCGTGCGTGCGAGCCTGCTGGGCCTGTTCATCGTGCTGTGCGGCGCCTCGCTGCTGGTCGGCGCGCGGCAACTCGCCTGGTCCCAGCTGTGGCCACTGTCCGGGGATGCCTGGCTGACGCTGACGGCCAGCCGGCTGCCGCGCCTGGCCGCCCTGGTGCTGACGGGGGCGGGCCTGGCGGTCTGCGGCGTGATCCTGCAGCACATCGTGCGCAACAAGTTCGTGGAGCCGGCCACCTCGGGCGGGCTGGACGCGGCCAAGCTCGGCATCCTGGTGGGGCTGACGGTGGCGCCCGCCGGCGGGACGACGGTCCGGATGCTGTTCGCGCTGGTCTTTTCCTTTGCCGCCAGCCTGGTCTTCATGGCCATCGTGCGCCGGATCCGGTTCAGGAACACGGTGCTCATTCCCGTGATCGGCCTGATGTACGGCGGCGTGCTCAGCGCCGTGGCCGAGTTCCACGCCTACCGCAACAACATCCTGCAAAGCATGCAGGGCTGGCTGCTGGGCGACTTCTCCAGGATCGTGCAGGGCAACTACGAAATCATCTACCTGATCCTGCCCATCGTGGCGCTGACCTATCTGTTCGCGCACCGTTTCACCGTGCTGGGCCTGGGCGAAGGCATGGCCACCAGCCTGGGCCTGAACTACCCGGCCACGGCGGCCCTGGGCCTGATGCTGGTGGCCGTCACCGTGTCCGCCACGGTCATCACCGTCGGGGCCATTCCCTTCGTCGGCCTGGTCATTCCCAACCTGGTGGCGTTGCGCCATGGCGATCACCTGGACCGCACCCTGCCCCTGGTGGCGCTGGGCGGCGCCTCGCTGCTGCTGGGCTGCGACATCCTGGGACGGCTGCTGATCCACCCGTTCGAGGTCCCCATCGGCCTGACGGCGGGCGGTGTGGGCGGCGTGCTGTTCCTCGTCCTCATCCTGCGCAGGAGCCGATGATGCCCCGCATTCGCCGGCATGCCGCCTGGATGGCGGTTCTGGGCCTGGCCCTGGCCTTCGTGCTTTTCCGTTCGGGGCTGGACCTGGACTACGTCATCCCCAAGCGCCTGGCCCGGCTGGCGGCCATGGTCCTGGGCGGGATCTGCGTGGCCTGGTCGTCCATCGTGTTCCAGACCCTCACCGGCAACCGGATCCTGACGCCCGCCATCATGGGATACGAGGCGGTCTACCTGCTGCTGCAGGCCTTGCTGCTGCTGGTGCTGGGCACGCAAAGCCTGGTGCTGCTCGGCGCCAATGGCAACTTCGCGCTGTCCGCCGTGCTGATGCTGGGCTATTCATGGGCCATGCACCGATGGCTGCTGCGCGATGCCCGCAACAACGTGTACTTCCTGCTGCTGCTGGGGCTGGTGCTGACCATGGTGATCGCCACCTTCACGCAGTTCGTCCAGCTCAAGGTCAGCCCGGGCGAGTTCTCCGTGCTGCTGGGGTTCAGCCAGGCGTCCTTCGGCAAGGCCGGTGCAGGGCAGCTGATCGCCTCGGCCGTGGTCGTCGCGGCCGTGGGCCTGGCCGGGTTCAAGGCCCTGCCTTCGCTGGACGTGCTCTCGCTGGGCCGCGACCAGGCCATCTCCCTGGGCGTGGATTACCAGCGCACCGTGCGGCGGTACTTCGCGCTGGTCGCGGTGCTGGTCGCGGTATCGACCAGCCTGCTCGGGCCCACGGCCTTCATGGGCATCTTCGTCGCCAACGCCACCTATGCGCTGGCCCGCGGCTTCAGGCACCGCGCCACCCTGCCCATGGGCTGCGCCATTGCCATCGCCATCTTCATCCTGGCCCAGTTCGCCGTCGAGCATGTCTTCAACTACCGCACCACCGTCGGCATCCTGGTCAATCTGGCCTGCGGCGCCTGGTTCCTCGCGCTGATGCTGCGCACGCGGGGCGGCGGCGCATGAACAGGTCCATCCGCCTTCGCGCACGGGTGCCGGCCCGCCACGCATAACACGCTCTAGGAGAGTCGCAATGAACTTCCATCCCCCAAGCCGACGCCAGGCACTGGCCCTGTTGATCGCCGCCACGGCCACGCTGGCCGGCTGTGGCGAAAAACCGCCCCAGGCCTCTGCGGCCGGCCCGCAGCCCATGCCTGCCGCGCCCGGCTACGAGCCCGTCACCGTGCAGCACCAGCTGGGTACGACCGTGATCGGCAAGCTGCCGCAGCGCGTGGTGGCGCTGGACATGAACGAGGTCGATTTCCTCGACCAGCTGGGCGTGCCGGTCGCGGGCATGCCCAAGGACTTCGTGCCGCACTTCCTCGCCCGCTACAAGGACGCCCCCGAGGTCCAGGACATGGGCTCCATCGTCCAGCCCCACCTGGAGCGGGTGCACGCGGCCAAACCGGACCTGATCCTGATCACCTCGCTGCAGGCCGGCCACTACAAGGAGCTTGCCGAGATCGCACCGACCATCCACTTCGACGTGGACTACCGTGACAGCCAGGCCCGCCACATCGACGTCGTCAAGGACCACCTCCTGACCCTGGGGCGCATCTTCGGCAAGCAGGACCTCGCCCGCGAGAAGGCCGCCGAGCTGGACGCCAAGGTGGCCCAGGCCCGGCGCGTGACCGAAGGCCGCCCGGAGAAGGCCCTGATCGTGCTGCACAACAACGGCGCCTTCAGTTCTTTCGGCGTGCAGTCGCGCTATGGCTTCATCTTCAGCGCGCTGGGCGTGCAGCCGGCCAGCGCCACGGCGGAAGCCGGCCTGCACGGCCAGCCCGTGTCCAGCGAATTCATCCAGCAGGCCGATCCCGACATCCTCTACGTGGTGGACCGCACGGCCGTGATGGAGCGCCAGCCGGCCCTCAACGCCGAGACGCTGGCCAACCCCCTGCTGCGCCAGACCAGGGCCTGGAAGAACGGCCGCGTGGTCTTTGCCGATGCGCAGGCCTGGTACGTCACCGCCGCCAGCGTGAACTCCCTGAAGCTGGTGATCGACGACGTGATCAAGGGCTACGGCAACTGATGCCTGCGGGGAGCTGTCTCCCCTTTTTTTTGTCCACGAATGCCAATGCGTCTCATTGGCGTCCATTGAAAGGAAACATCCCATGACCCGGCGTCATTCCCATCCATCGGCCGCGAGCGCTGCACGGCAGGCCGGCCATCCCGGCTTCGACTGGAACCTCACGGCGCTTGCCGTGCACAAGGCCCTGCTGTTCGGCCTGGCCTGCGGCACCCTGGCCATGGCCGCGCAGCCGGCGCTGGCGCAGGCCACGGGCACCAGTGCCAACGCCAACGCCAACGCCGGTGAGCGGCAGCCGCCGGCCCCCGCGGCGCAGGAGGCGGTGACCCTGCCCACCGTCACCGTCAAGGAGGAGGCCGGCCGGGCCGTCTATTCCGGTGGCCAGGTCAGCACCGGCGCCCGCATGGGCTTCCTGGGCGACAAGGACTTCATGGAGACACCGTTCTCCACCATCACCTACACCGACCAGTTCATGGCCGACCAGCAGGCCCGCGACATCAGCGAGGTGATCTCCAAAACGGACCCCACCGTGTTCATGAGCGGCATCGCGGGGGAGAGCAACGAGAGCTACTCCATCCGGGGCCTGCCCTCCAACGTGGGCGACGTGACGGTCAACGGCCTGGCCGGCATGGCCTCCTACTACCGCAGCTCACCCGAGATGTTCGAGCGCGTGGAGGTGCTCAAGGGCCCGTCCGCCCTGCTCAACGGCATGCCGCCCAAGGGCTCGGCGGGTGGGGCCATCAACCTCGTGCCCAAGCGCGCGGGCGACGACCCCCTGGCGCGCCTGACCACCAGCTACCAGTCCCGGTCGCACTTCGGCGGCCATATCGACCTGGGCCGCCGCTTTGGCGAGAACAAGCAGTTCGGCATCCGTTTCAACGGCGTCTACCGTGATGGCGAGACCGCCGTGAACACCCAGGACAAGACCGTGGGCCTGGCCTCCCTGGGGCTGGACTGGCGCGGCACGCGGGCGCGCGTTTCGGCCGACCTGTACCGCAGCAAGGACAGCGCCCGGGGCCTGACCCGGGGCCTGACGCTGGCGCCCGGCCTGGCCGTGCCCCGGCCGCCGAAGCCCGACGTTTCGTGGAACCCGCCCTGGGCCTTCTACGACAGCCGCGACAAGGGCGCCATGGTGCGCGGCGAGATCGACCTGGGCGAGGGGCTGACGGCCTATGCGGCCGCCGGTGTCAGCAAGACCGAGTTCGACTCCAACATGGGTGCAGGCCAGGTCATCAATCCGGCCGGCGATTTCCGCATCAACTTCAGCGGCGTCTCCGACCGCATGGAGCGCAAGTCGGCGGAGACCGGCCTCAAGGGCAAGGCCCGCACGGGCTCGGTGGGCCACCAGTTCGCGCTCAACGCCACCTACTACACCGAGGAATACACGCTCAGCGGCTTCCGCAACCTGCTGCCCAAGGACTGGGTCACCAACATCTACAACCCGGTATGGGGCCCCGAGGCCCTGCGCCCGGCCCACATCCCGGCCCTGACCCGCACGGACACGCGCCTGACCAGCTTCGGCGTGGCCGACACGCTGTCCTTCGCGCAGGACACGGTGCTGCTGACGCTGGGCGTGCGCCGCCAGCAGGTGCTCAACGAAACCTTCAACCCCAACACCGGCGCGCGCACCGGCACCCGCTACAAGGAAAGCGCCACCACGCCCTCCGTGGCGCTGCTGGTCAAGGCCACGGACAAGATGTCCGTCTACGCCAACTACATCGAGGGCCTGAGCCAGGGCGCCATGGCGCCCAACACCGCCGCCAACGCCGGCGAGGTCTTCGCGCCCTACAAGACCCGGCAAAAGGAAGTGGGCGTCAAGTTCGACCTGGGCGACTTCGCCCACACCCTCAGCCTCTATGAGATCGAGCGTCCGAGCAGCTACACCGACCCCGTCACCAACGTCTTCTCGTTCGGCGGCGAGCAGCGCAACCGGGGCGTGGAATGGGGCTTCTTCGGCTCGCCGCTGCGCGGCGTGCGCCTGATGGGCGGCATCGCCTATTCCAACGCCGAAGTGACCCGGGCCATGGTGGCCGCCGAGCAAGGCAAGCAGGCCACGGGCCTGCCCAAGTGGCAGGGCAAGCTCGGCGCGGAGTGGGACGTGCCCGCCCTGCAGGGCCTGACGCTGACGGCCAACGCCACCACCGCGTCGCGGCAGTACCTGAGCGCCGACAACACGCTGTCCATCCCCGGGCGCACCGTGTTCGACCTGGGCGCGCGCTATGTCACGCGCGTCTCGGGCCGCCCCGTGACGCTGCGCGCCGCCGTCACCAACGTGGCCAACAAGGCCTACTGGGCCAAGCCGCACTTCACCAGCCTGGGCCTGGGCGCGCCGCGCACCTTCCTGCTCTCGGCCTCGGTCGATTTCTGATCGATGGCAGGCCCTTTTGACCCGCGTCAACGAGGGCTGACTTCCCGCCGTCCGTCCCCGGGCTATAAACTAGCCCTTCGGGCGGCGGGAAGCCGGCCCCGTTGCCAACCCGCCGTATACGAGGATGACAGACGCTTATGAACAGCCGCAATGACAGCATGGAACTGGGCGACGACAGCGTTTTCGAAAGCGCTGCCGAGCTGTTCCGCGCCATGGCGGCGCCCATGCGGCTGAAGATCATCAGCGCGTTGTGCAACGGCGAGAAGAACGTGACCGAGCTGCTGGCCACCATCTCGACCACGCAGCCCAACATGTCCCAGCACCTGAACACCCTGTACCAGGCCGGCGTGCTGGGCCGCCGCCGCGAGGGCGTGAGCATCTACTACTTCATCGCCAACGACAAGGTGGTGCAGATGTGCCGCAGCATCTGCACGCAGATCGCCATAGAGCAGGGCTGATTCAGGGCTTCAGATAGACGTAGCCTTCCCTGGCCTGCAGGCGTGCCACCTCGGCCACGCCCGAGGGCACGACCTTGGCCTCCATCAGCAGGTTCGATGCCGACAGCTGGCGTGACACCAGCGTGTTGTTGCAGACCTCGAAGCGCACGCCGCGCGCGGCCAGGGCGCTGACCTGGCCGCTGAACTCGCGGCCCTTGCTGTCCTTGGCGTTCTCCAGCATGAAGTCGATGCCCGGGCCGTGGGTCACCACCACGATCCTGGCCGAAGGGTCGGCCGCCAGGTGGTTGCTGATGTTGTTGAGCATGGCGGCCGCCGTCTCCACGCCGGAGTTGACGTGGTAGACCACCTTGATGTCCTGGGCCGACACGGCCGAGGTGCACAGCACGAAAGCCAGGGCCAGCAGCAGGCGGGGAGCAGGTGTGTTCATGGACAGTCCTTTGAAGAATGCGCAGGGGGCAGGGTACACCGCAGGTGCATGAATATCGGTATCGACTTATATTAAGCCTCGCCCCCCGTGCCCGGTGTTGGGGAATGCCTGAGGCCCCGGCGCCCGGCGCGCGCGCACCATGGCAGGCACGACAAGAACAGGAGACTCCCACGCATGCCCCTGCTGCGCAGCTCTTTCATCTGCATGGCCCTGTGGATGGCGGCACTGGTGCCCGCCGCCCTGGCGCAGGCCCCCGCCATGCAGCCCGTGGCCGTGGCGCCGGGCATCCACTACGTTCAGGGCCTGTCGGCGCTGGGCTCGCCGGCCAACCAGAACTTCATCTCCAACGCAGGCTTCGTGGAAACGCCGCATGGCGTGGTCGTCATCGACGCGCTGGGCTCGCCCGCGCTGGCGCGGCGCCTGGCCGCCGCCATCCGCGCCATCACGCCCAAGCCCGTCACCCATGTGCTGCTCACCCACTACCACGCCGACCACATCTACGGCCTGCAGGTCTTCAAGGACATGGGCGCGAAGATCATCGCCCATGAGGGCGGCAAGGCCTACCTGAACTCCGAGACCGCGCGACTGCGCCTGCAGGCCTCGCGCAGCGATCTGGCGCCGTGGATCGATGCGGACACACGCATGGTCCCCGCCGACGAGTGGGTGTCGGGCAAGACCGTGCTGGACATCGACGGCGTGCGCTTCGAGCTGCACCCCATGGGCCCGGCCCACACGCCCGAGGACCTGGCCATCTTCCTGCCCGGGCGGGGCGTGGCCTTCGTGGGCGACATCGTGTTCCGCAACCGCATCCCCTATGTGGGCCAGGCCGATAGCGCGCACTGGATCGCCTCGCTCCAGACCCTGCTGCAACTGCCCATCCAGGTGCTGGTGCCGGGCCATGGCCCGCTGTCCAGGCAGCCGCGCGAGGACATGGCGCTCACGCGCGACTACCTGGTCTACCTGCGCGAATCCATGCGCCTTGCGGCGCGCGATCTGGAGCCCTTCGACGCTGCCTACGCGGCCACCGACTGGTCGCGCTTCGAGCACCTGCCGCTGTTCCAGGCCGCCAACCGCATGAATGCCTACAACACCTATCTGCTCATGGAGCAGGAGGCGCCATGAGCACCGGCCCGGCTTCACCGGAGCGCCGCCGCTGCCTGGGTGTCCTGGCCCTGGGCGCGCTGTCGTCGGGTACGCTGCTGTCCCGGGCGCAGGCACAGGGCAGGGCGCTGTCCGAGGACCTTCCCAGCCCCGACTCGCTGCCCCAGGCGCTGGCCGATGCGCTGGCCCGGCGCGAGCCGCTGGTGCTCATGGCCAGCCTGGCCGGCTGCCCGTTCTGCCATGTGGTGCGCAGCCAGCACCTGTGGCCCCTGCTGCGCGCGGGCGGCGCCGTGGCGCAGATCGATTTCCGCGACGGCCGCAGCCTGCGCGACTGGCAGGGGCGCACGCGGACCCAGGCACAGGTGGTGGCGCAGCTGGGCGTTGGCGTGGCGCCCACGCTGCTGTTCTTCGGCCCCGGCAGCCGGGAGGTGGCTCCCCGCCTCGAAGGCGCATCGATCCCGGATTTCTACGGCGCCTATCTGGACGATCGATTGGCGCAGGCCCGGGCGGCCGTGCGCGCCTGAGGGGCCTGCGGAGACCGGCCTTCCTGCGTGCCTTGCTATCAAGACACGGGTTATTACCAGATGGCAAGCTAACCGACAGCGGCAAGAATCAATACATAAAGATATTCTTATTTACTGATAAATAAGAGCCCAGACAGCCCCACGGGAGCCCCAGCAGATGCACCAGAGCAAGCAAGAGCACGAATGGACGGCGGGCCGCCTGCGCAAGGCGCCGGAGCACTTTGTGCCTGGCCAGGAAGTGGGCACGGTCTTCGCGCAGGCCCGCGCGGGGCGCCGCGACTTCATCCGCGGGGCCTTCGCCGCTGCGGCGGCCGGCGTGGCGGGCGCGGCTTCGGCGGTGGGGGAGGGTGATCCCGCCATCCTCGAGCTGCCCGCGCACAGCAAGGGCCTGGGCCAGCCCGTGGTGACCGACGGCTACGGCAAGCCGTCGAAGTACGAGGCCAACGTGCAGCGCCGCCAGAGCCCGGGGCTGACGCAGACGCGCCAGGCCTCGGTCTCGTTCGCGCCGCTGCAATCGCTGTTCGGCATCGTCACGCCCAGCGGCCTGCACTTCGAGCGCCACCACCAGGGCTGGTGGGACATCGATCCCTCCGGGCACCGGCTCATGGTCAACGGGCTGGTGAAGGCCGCCAAGGTCTTCACCATGGACGAACTCATGCGCCTGCCCTCGGTGTCGCGCTTTCATTTCATCGAATGCGGGGCCAACACCGGCATGGAATGGGGCAACGTGGCCGTGCCTACCGTGCAGTACACGCACGGCATGCTGTCGTGCAGCGAGTTCACGGGCGTGCCCCTGATCACGCTGCTGGAGATGGCCGGCGCCGACCTGAAGAAGGGCCGCTTCGCGCTGGCCGAGGGGGCGGACGGCTCGTCCATGACGCGCACCATCCCCATGGAGCTGATCGAGTCCGGCGAAGTGCTGGTGGCCTATGGCCAGAACGGCGAGATGCTGCGGCCCGAGCAGGGCTACCCGCTGCGCCTGGTCGTGCCTGGCGTGCAGGGTGTCAGCTGGGTCAAGTACCTGCGCCGCATCGAGGTGGGTGACGCGCCCTGGGCGGCCAAGGACGAGGCCATCCACTACGTGGACCTCATGCCCGACGGCCAGCACCGCCAGTACACCAGCATCCAGGAATGCAAGAGCGTGGTGACCACGCCCTCGGGCGGGCAGATGCTGCTGGACAAGGGCTTCTACGACATCAGCGGCCTGGCCTGGTCCGGGCGCGGCAAGGTGCGCCGCGTGGACGTCAGCGTGGACGGCGGGCGCAACTGGCGCACGGCGCGACTCGATGGCCCCGTCCTGTCCAAGTGCCTCACGCGCTTTCACCTGGACTGGGTCTGGGACGGCCAGCCCTGCATCGTGCAAAGCCGCGCCATGGACGAGACCGGCTACGTGCAGCCCACCTACCAGCAACTGCGCGCCGTGCGCGGCACGCGCTCCATCTATCACAACAACGCCATCCAGTCCTGGGCGGTGCATGCCAGCGGGGAGGTGGTCAATGTCCAGCTTTCATGAGGTCCGCGCGGCGGGCCTCGCCGCCGCGTTGCTGTGCTGGGCCCTGGTGCCGGTCCAGGCCGCCGAACGCTTTCCCGGCGTCGGGCGCGACGCCACGCCCCGCGAGGTCGCGGCCTGGGACATCGACGTGCGCCCCGACTTCAAGGGCCTGCCCAAGGGGGCCGGCACGGTGGAAAAGGGCATGGACATCTGGGAGGGCAAGTGCGCCTCCTGCCATGGCGTGTTCGGCGAATCCAACGAAGTCTTCAGCCCGCTGATCGGCGGCACCACGGCCGAGGACATCCGCACCGGCCATGCCGCCCGGCTCAAGGACCCGGCCTTTCCCGGCCGCACCACCTTCATGAAGGTGGCCACCCTGTCCACGCTGTGGGACTACGTGCACCGCGCCATGCCCTGGAACGCGCCCAAGTCCCTGAGTGCCGACGAGGTCTACGCCGTCACCGCCTACATGCTCAACCTGGCCGGCGTCGTGCCGCAGGACTTCACGCTCAGCGACGCCAACATCGCCGAGGTGCAAAAGAAGATGCCCAACCGCAACGGCATGGACACGCGCCACGCACTGTGGCCCGGCAAGGCCTTCGCGGCCGCTGCCCGGCCCGACGTGCAGGCCCGGGCCTGCATGAGCGACTGCGGTCCCGAGCCCCAGGTGCGCTCCGCGCTGCCCGAGCATGCCGGCAACAACCACGGCAACCTGGCCGATCAGAACCGCACCGTGGGCGCCCAGCGCGGCGTGGCCACGGCGGGCGCTGGCGCGAAGCCGGCCGCACCCGCCCCCAAAGCCGGCGCCGCCACCAGCGCCACCGTGCCCCAGGCCCTGCTCGACAGGAACGGCTGCACGGCCTGCCATGGCATGGAGCAGAAGATCGTCGGCCCGGCCCTGGCCGACATCGCGAGGAAGTACGCCGGCCAGGCCGCCTACCTTGGCGAACGCATACGCGCCGGCAGCAGCGGCGTGTGGGGGAACATCCCCATGCCGCCCCAGGCCCTGAGCCCGGAAGATGCCCAGGCCATCGCCCAGTGGCTGGCCGCCAGGCCCTGAACATCCCCGTGCCCCCGAGAACCATCACAAGGAGACAAGCATGACCACCCGAAGACTCGCACTGCAGCAGTCGGCCGCCGTGGCCGCCCTGCTGGCTGCCGCAGGCCTGCTGCCGGCCGCTGCCCAGGCGGCCTACAACAAGGCCGCCTTCGACGCCAAGAACGTGGCCGACGTGCTCAAGGCCCTGGGCGCGGGCGCGCCCGTGGAAAGCAAGGAGGTCACCATCACCGGCCCCGACATCGCCGAGAACGGCGCCGTCGTGCCCCTGGGCGCGGCCACCACGCTGGCCGGCGTGAAAAAGCTGCTGGTGCTGGTCGAGAAGAACCCCAACACCCTGGTGGCGGCCTTCGACGTCAGCGATGCGGTGGAGCCCAACTTCCTCACGCGCGCCAAGCTGGGCCAGTCCTCCGACGTCTATGCCGTGGCCGTCACGGGCGACGGCAAGGCCTTCTATGCCAAGAAGGAAGTCAAGGTCACCCTGGGCGGCTGCGGCGGCTGAGGCCGCGCACCGCAGATCCGCACCCCACCGCCAAGACAGCGATACAAGGAGAACACCATGGCAGATCCGATGCGCATCCGCGCCCAGGCCGCAGGAGAAAAGACCACCGTGCGCGTGCTCATGTCGCACGAAATGGAAACCGGCCAGCGCAAGGACGCGGCCGGCCAGACCATCCCGGCCTGGTTCATCCAGGAGGTCACGGCCTCGCTCAACGGCACCCAGGTGCTGGCCGCCGAATGGGGGCCGGCCGTCTCCAAGAACCCCTTCATGCAGTTCGTCATCAAGGGCGCCAAGGCCGGCGACAAGGTGGCCGTGACCTGGAAGGACAACCGGGGCGACACCCGCACCGACGAAGCCACGGTCAGCTGAGGCGCCGCGGACCGCGCCAGCCGCGCCCACTGCGCCCATGCCGGCACCCCACCGGCCCACGACAAGAACAGGAGGCCCCGATGGACAAGACAAGACACATCGCCGGGATGGCAGGACTGGCGGGTGCCGCCCTGCTGGCCCTGGCCCCGCCCGCGCTGGCGCAGAAAAGCACGGCCGACGGCATTGCCGAGTACCGCGAGATGCTGGCAGACGGCAACCCCGCCGAACTGTTCGAGATGAAGGGCGAGGCGCTGTGGAAGCAAAAGCGCGGCCCCAAGGCCGCGTCGCTGGAGCGCTGCGACCTGGGCAAGGGGCCGGGCGTGGTCAAGGGCGCCTTCGTGGAGCTGCCGCGCCATTTCGCCGACACCGGCCGCGTGCAGGACCTGGAGTCGCGCCTGCTGACCTGCATGGAAAACCTGCAGGGCCTGGATGCGAAGAAGATCGCCGCCACGCCTTTCGGCCGGGACGAGCAAAAGAACATCGAAGGCCTGGTCGCCTGGATCGCCGCCGAATCCCGGGGCATGAAGTTCGACCTGCCCCAGGGCCACGCCAAGGAACGCGCCATGTACGAGGTCGGCAAGCGCATGTTCTTCCTGCGCGCGGGCACGCACGACTTCGCCTGCGCCACCTGCCACGGCGCGGACGACAAGCGCATCCGCCTCCAGGACCTGCCCAACCTCACCAGGAACCCCGGCGCGGGCGCGGGCTTCGGTGCCTGGCCGGCCTACCGCGTGTCCTCGGGCGAGCTGTGGAGCATGCAGCGGCGCCTGAACGACTGCTTTCGCCAGCAGCGCTTTCCCTATCCCGGCTATGCCAGCGACGTGACCATCGCGCTGGGCGTGTACATGGGTGTCAACGGCAAGGGCGCCGAGTCCACCGCGCCCGCCATCAAGCGCTGAGGAGGCCGCCATGCAAAACCGATTCTTCAGTGCCGGCCTGCCCGTGCTCGGTGTGCTCTCGGCCCTGGCCGTGCTCGGCTGCGCCTCGGTGGACGGCAGCGCCGACTTCGACCGCATGACGGCCGAGGTGGTCAAGGCCTCGTTCCGCGACCAGGGCATCGCCACCGTGGACCGCCTCGTGCAGGACCCGGCCAACGCCGCCTGCAGCGCGGCCGACGCGGCCGGCAAGCCCATGGACGCCAGGCTGGCCGCCGAGATCGAGGCCGCCAACCTCAAGACCGTGCAATGGCCGGCCGACGGCCGCCTGGTCGGCGACTGGAAGGAGGGCGAGAAGATCGCCCAGAACGGCCGGGGCATGACCTGGACCGACAAGGCCGCAGGCGCGGGCGGCGCGGCGGGTGCGGCCAATGGCGGCAACTGCTACAACTGCCACCAGATCGCCCCGCAGGAAATCTCCTTCGGCACCCTGGGCCCCAGCCTCTACCAGTACGGCAGGATCCGCGGCATCACCGACCCGAACAGCGCCGAGGCGAAGGCCATCGTCGAATACACCTGGGGCAAGATCTGGAACGCGCGCGCCTACAACGCCTGCTCCCAGATGCCGCGCGCCGGCCACGCGGGCATCCTCACCGAGGCCCAGGTACGCGACGTGGTGGGCCTGCTGGTCGATCCGCAATCCCCCGTCAACCGCCCGCCGACCGCTGAAGGGAAGGCCTCGCCGCGATGAACCTCTCCAAGCGCGAATTCCTGCAGCTGCTGGGCGCCGCCGGCGTGGCCGGCCTGGCCCTGGGGCGCCACGCCGACGCCGATGCGGCCCGTGCCGAAGGCCTGTACGACGCGCCCAGGTTCGGCAACGTCAGCCTGCTGCACATGACCGACTGCCACGCCCAGCTCAAGCCCCTGTACTTCAGGGAACCCGGCGTCAACATCGGCCTGGGCGCCATGAAGGGCCGGCTTCCCCACCTGGTGGGCGAGCAGCTGCTCAAGGCCACGGGCATTCCCGCGGGCAGCGCATCGGCCCATGCCTTCACCTGCCTGGACTTCGAGCAGGCCGCCCGGCGCTACGGCAAGGTCGGCGGCTTTGCCCACCTGGCCACGCTGGTGGCGCGCATGAAGGCCTCGCGCCCCGGGGCGCTGCTGCTGGATGGCGGCGACACCTGGCAGGGCTCGGCCACCGCGCTGTGGACCCGGGGCCAGGACATGGTGGACGCCTGCAAGCTGCTGGGCGTGGACGTCATGACCGGCCACTGGGAGTTCACCCAGGGCATGGAGCGCGTGCAGGAAATCATCGCCCGGGACTTCGCGGGCAAGGTGGACTTCGTGGCCCAGAACGTCAAGACCGCCGACTTCGGCGACCCGGTGTTCAAGCCCTACGTGATCCGCGAGATCAACGGCGTGCCCTGCGCCATCATCGGCCAGGCCTTCCCCTACACCCCCATCGCCAACCCGCGCTACATGGTGGCCGACTGGAGCTTCGGCATCCAGGACGACCACCTCCAGGCCATGGTGGACGAGGCGCGCGCCAAGGGCGCCAAGGTGGTGGTCGTGCTCTCGCACAACGGCATGGACGTGGACCTCAAGATGGCCAGCCGCGTGCGCGGCGTGGACGCCATCCTGGGCGGCCACACGCATGACGGCATGCCCGTGCCCACCCTGGTGGACAACGCCGGCGGCAAGACCATCGTCACCAACGCGGGCTCCAACGGCAAGTTCCTGGGCGTGCTGGACTTCGACGTCAAGGGCGGCAAGGTCAGCGACTTCCGCTACCGCCTGCTGCCCGTGTTCGCCGACCTGCTGCCCGCCGACGCCGCCATGGAGGCGCTGATCGCCAAGGTCCGCGCGCCCTACGAGGCCCGGCTGGCCGAAGTGCTGGCCACCACCGACGGCACGCTCTACCGGCGCGGCAACTTCAACGGCACGGGCGACCAGCTGCTGCTGGACGCCATGATGGCCGTGCAGGACGCGCCCATCGCCTTCTCGCCGGGCTTTCGCTGGGGCACCTCGCTGCTGCCGGGCCAGGCCATCACGCGCGAATGGCTGATGGACATGACCGCCACCACCTACTCCTACGCCACCGTCACCGAGATGAGCGGCGCCACCATCAAGACCGTGCTCGAAGACGTCTGCGACAACCTCTTCAACCCCGACCCCTACTACCAGCAGGGCGGCGACATGGTGCGCGTGGGCGGCCTGCGCTACCGCTGCGACCCCACGGCCGGCGCGGGCAGCCGCATCAGCGACATGCGCCTGAACGGCCAGTTGCTCGACGCCGACCGCAAGTACAAGGTCGCCGGCTGGGCCCCCGTGGCCGAAGAGGCGAAGACCGCCGGCGGCCCGCAGATCTGGGACGTGGTGGAGCCCTGGCTGAAGTCGCAGAAGGTCATCGAGCCGCGCCAGTTGAACGAGCCCGAACTCCTGAATGTGAGGCCCAACCCCGGGCTTGTATGAGCAGACGACAGGGCTGCCGATTCCTAGAATCGGAGCATGACCCCCACTGAATACGACGCCCTGGTACGCACCACGCTGGCCGGCATCTTCGTGCTGGCCGCCATCCTCGGGGCCGTGGTGCGTGCCAGCCGCTTCTGCACCATGGGCGCCATCAGCGACGTGGTCTACCTCGGCGACTGGGGCCGCATGCGCCAGTGGGCCATGGCCATCGGCGTGGCGCTGTGCGGCTTTGCCGTGCTGTCGGCCAGCGGCCTGGTCAACCCGCACCACACGCTCTATGCCTCTACGCAGATGCTGTGGCTGTCCTCCATCACGGGCGGGCTGCTGTTCGGCTTCGGCATGGTGCTGGCCTCGGGCTGCGGCATCAAGAACCTCGTGCGCCTGGGCGAGGGCAACCTCAAGTCCCTGGTCGTGCTGCTGGTCATGGGCCTGGCCGCGCTGATGACGCTCAAGGGCCTCACGGCCGTCTGGCGCGTGCGCCTGCTGGATGCCGTGCAGTGGAACCTGGGCGGCATGGCCTTTCTGCCTGACCTGGCAGCGCGCGCCACGCACTGGGCGCTGCCGGCCCTGCGCCTGGGCCTGGGGCTGGCGCTGGGCGCGCTGGCCCTGGCCTGGGCGCTGCGTGCGGGGCGCTCGCAGCGCGACTGGCGCGGCCTGGCCGGTGGCGCCCTGGTGGGCCTGGCCGTGGTCGCCGCCTGGTGGCTCAGCGGCCACCATGCCGAAGTGGCCGAGCACCCCCAGACCCTGGAGCACATGTATGCCACCACCCAGTCCGGCCGCGCCGAATCGCTGAGCTTCGTCACACCCGTGGCCCAACTGCTCGAATGGCTGATGTACTACAGCGACGCCAACCGCGTGCTCACCTTCGGCGTGGTCGCCGCCCTGGGCGTGCTGGCCGGCGCCCTGGCGCATGCGCTGCTGCGGCGCGAATGGCGCGTGCAGGGCTTTGCCGATGCGCGCGACCTGCTCAACCACCTGGCCGGCGCCGTGCTCATGGGCGTGGGCGGCGTCACCGCCATGGGCTGCACCGTGGGGCAGGGCGTGAGCGCCATCTCCACCCTGCACGTGGCCAGCCTGCCGGCCGTGGCCTGCATCGTGCTGGGCGCCGTGGCCGCGCTGCGCCTGCAGCAGTGGCGCATGGAGCGCATGGCTTGATCGGTGGCGCAAGACGGGTTCGGCCGTTCGGCTAGGATTTGTCCCATGTCCTTTCCGTCCACCCTGGCCCAGCCGCTGCCGCTCGATGCCGAAGGCATCCATGCCCTGGCGGCGCGTTCCATGTTCCAGCTGTTCTCCACCATGAGCCAGGGCATGTTCCTGGCCGACAGGGCGGGGCGCATCGTCTGGGTCAACGAGGGCTACCAGCGCTTCCTGCCCGACCTGGGCGTGGCCTCGGTCGATGACTTCCTGGGCCACATGGTGGAAGAGGTGATTCCCAACACGCGCATGCGCCAGGTGCTGGAGACCGGCGAGCCCGTGCTCATCGACCTGCTCACCAACCGCGCCGGCACCTTCGTGGTCAGCCGCATCCCGCTCAAGGACGACGCGGGCATCGTCATCGGCGCCATCGGCATCGTGCTCTTCGACCAGCCGGAGACCACGCTGCAGCCGCTGATCAGCAAGTTCGCCCTGCTGCAGCGCGACCTGGACGAAGCCCGGCGCGAACTGGCCGCCCAGCGCAGCCGCAGCCTGCGCGTGGCCCACCATGGCGAGCGGCGCGCCAAGTACAGCTTCGCCAGCTTCGTCGGCAGCAGCCCGGCCGCCGTGGAGGTCAAGCGCCAGGCGCGCCGCGCGGCCCAGTCACTCAGCCCCGTGCTGCTGCTGGGCGAGACCGGCACCGGCAAGGAACTGCTGGCCCATGCCATCCACGCGGCCTCCACCCGCGCCAGCGGCCCCTTCGTCACCGTCAACATCGCCGCCGTGCCCGACGCCCTGCTGGAGGCCGAGTTCTTCGGCGTCGCCCCGGGCGCCTACACGGGCGCGGACCGCAAGCCGCGCGACGGAAAATTCAGGCTGGCCGACGGCGGCACGCTCTTTCTCGACGAAATCGGCGACATGCCGATCAGCCTGCAGGCCAAGCTGCTGCGCGCGCTGCAGGAAGGCGAGATCGAACCCCTGGGCTCCAACCAGCTCGTGCGCTTCGACGTGCGCGTGGTGGCCGCCACCTCGCGCGATCTGCCGCGCATGGTGCGCGAAGGGCATTTCCGCGAAGACCTCTTCTACCGCCTGCACGTGCTGCCCATCCGCGTGCCCCCGCTGCGCGAGCGCAGCCGCGACATCCCGGCCCTGGTCGAAGTGCTCTCCGAGGAACTGGCCCTGCGCAACGACATGCCCCCGCCCGAGCTGCTGCCCGACGCCCTGGCCCTGCTGGCCGGCCAGGCCTGGCGCGGCAACATCCGCGAACTGCGCAACGTGCTGGAGCAGGCCGCCATGCGCAGCGAAGACCCCGCCATCGACGCCGCGCTGCTGCGCGAAGTGCTGCGCTCCTCAGGCGTGGAGCCCGCCGCCCCCGCCCCCGGCCCGGAAGCCGCGCCCGCCACCGCGGGCCAGCCCACGGCCGCCCACCTGCTGCGTCCGCTGGCCCAGCAGGTGGCCGAACTGGAGCAGCGCGCCATCGCCGCCGCCCTGGACGCCACGGGCGGCAACAAGCTGGCCACCGCCCGCATGCTGGGCATCTCGCGTGCCACCTTGTATGACCGCATGGGCACGCTGGACGACAGCGGGCAGCGGCTGCATGGCCGGTGATTGCCGGGCGGCCTCGGGGGCAGGGCCTAGAACGCCCTGCCTTCGCGTCGCCGCAACGCCGCCACCCCCCCACACCCCCCAGCAGCGAAGCCAGCGCCAGCAGCGCCCACTCGGACAGCGTCGGGATCGCGGCCGCGCCTGCCGCCACGGGCACGGCCAGGGCCACCGGGTCCACGATCACGCCGTTTTGGCGCCGTCGTCGTCGCCCTGTCCTCCGTCCGTGACGGAGTAGCTCACCTGGTTGGTGGTGGTGTTGATCGTGGCCGCGACCGGGTACCAGCGGGGCGTGGCATTCGGGCTGTACTTCATGAGCACGGCGTTGGCCGGCACGGGCGTGGGATAGGTCAGGGTCACCTGCACCGTGCCTTGCACGTCGCAGCCGCCGGCCGTGAACTCGAACATGCCCTGCGGGAAGGCATGGCCCGAGGGCGGCGCGGTGGCGGCGGTGTCGATGCCCGTGAACTGGTGCTGGGTGAAGGTGCAGTTCTCCCCGCCCGTGAGGGACACCGTCGCGCTGCCCGTGCCCGTGCTGGTCGGTGCGGTGACCACGGTGTTGTGGATGGTGACCGCATAGGCCTGCGCGCTCGAATAGGGCGCGCCAGGCCCCGTGCTGCTGTCGGTGGCGGTGATCGTGAACAGGAAGGGGCCGGCGCTGGTCGGCGTGCCCGTGATCGCCCCGGTGGCCGCATTCAATGCCAGGCCCGCTGGCAGGCTGCCTGATGTGACGGAGTAGGTGTAGGGCGCCACGCCCCGCTGGCGGCCACGGTCTGGTTGTAGGCCTCGCTCAGCTTGCCGTTGGGCAGCGTCGCGGGTGCCAGGGCAACGTCGGGTGCGATGGCCATCGAATAGGCCTGTGAGCTGCTGAACGGCGCGCCCGTCCCCGTGGTGCTGTCTCTCGCGGTGATGGTGAAGTGGTAGGTACTGGCCGTGGTCGGCGTGCCCGAGACAACGCCGGTCGTGCTGTTCAGCGTCAGGCCTGCTGGCAAGGCGCCGGCCGTGACGGTAAAGGAGTAAGGCGTCGTGCCCCGCTGGCGCTGACCGTCTGGCTATAGGCAACGTTCCGGGTCCCTGCGGGCAGGCTGGCGGGTGCCACGCCGAGGGTGGGTGGCGCGATGGTGAACGAATAGGCCCGCGTGCCCGCGAAAAGGTTGGCATCGGTCGCCTGCACCGTGAAGTTGAAGGTGCCCGCAGCCGTGGGCGTGCCCGACAACACGCCGGCCGAGGAAAGGCTCAGGCCCGCGGGCAAGGCGCCAGCGCTGATCGAAAGCTATAGGGCACGGCCGTGCCGCTGGCCGTGAAGGTCAGGCTGTAGGCCGTGCCGATCGCCGGACTGGCAATGCCGCCTTCGGGCGCGACCACCACCGTGGGGGCGCCTACGGTCAGGTTATAGGTGCCGGAGACCATGAAGGGCGCGCCAGCCCCATGGTCGCATCGGTGACCGTGACCGTGAAGGTCACCGTGCCCCCCGGCCGTGGGCGTACCCGACAGTGTTCCCGTGGCGGTGGAGAAGATTAGCCCGGAGGGCATGGAGCCTGAGTTGATCACGATGCCATAGCTGTACGGTCCGTTGCCACCACTCGGCATGAACGACTGGCTGAAGGCGGCCATGGCCGAGCCGGAGAGATTGCTCCCCGAGACCGGATTGGCCGTCATCGCGGGCGCGTTGATGGTCCATGAATAGGCCCGGCTGCCCGAGAAGGGCCCCGTGCCCGTCGAGCTGTCCGTGGCGGTGATGGTGAAGTTGTAGGTGCCCGTGGCGGTGGCCTTGCCCGACAGCGCGCCACCGGACGACAGCGAGACCCCGGGCGGCAGCGAGCCCGACGTGACGGCAAAGGAGTAGGAACTGGTGCCACCACTGGCGGTGAGGGTGCCGCTGACCGCGGCGCCTGCAAGGACGGTACCCAGCGAAGCAGGTGCGACGCTGATCGTCGGGGCATTCACCGTGAGCGTGTAGGCGCGCTGGCCTGTGAAAGGCCCGGTGCCCGTGCTGCTGTCCGTGGCTGTGGCGGTGAAATTGAAGGTGCCGGCGGCCGTGGGCGTGCCCGAAATCACGCCACCGCTGGACAGCGACAGGCCCGCAGGCAGGCTGCTGGCCGTCACCGCATAGCTGTAGGGGCCGTGCCGCCGCTGGCGGTAAGCGTCTGGTTGAAGGATGTGCCCACGGTGGCCGCCGCCAGCGAGGCCGGGCTCATGACGATGGTCGGCGAATTGATGGTCAGCACAAGGTCCTGGCTGGTCACGGAGTCGGAAGGGTTGCCGCTGTCCGTCGCCGTGACCGAGAAAGTGAAGGCGCCCCCCGCCATCGGCGTGCCCGCGAGGGTGCCATTGGTATCCAAGGTCAGGCCCGCAGGGAGCAGGCCCGTTGCCTTCGAATAGACATAGGGGCCGACGCCACCGCTGGCACCGGCCAGCGACTGGCTGTAGGCCGAGGCCACCGTTCCATTGGCAGGGGCGGGCGGTACGTAGGTGATGGCGGCCTGCACCGTGGCCTGATGCACCGCCAGGGCGGACACCACCGCCAGCAGCAGCCGTGCCACCATGCGCGCCAGCGGCGATGCGGGCCTGGGCCTGTGGTCTGCGCCTCCTGGAAGCAGGAACAGCACGGGGAACATGGACACAAGCCAGCTGCGCATCGGAGATCTCCCTGTTTATTGATTTCCGGGGCCGCAATGGGGGCCCCTTGAGGACTGACCAGCCCGCATTGTCCCCGAAGTGCCTCCAAAGCGATGTAGTCTGTTCGGGTGACACGCGCCCGGGCAGATCGCTGCTTTTCCTGGATCTGCCCGCCCATTCCCTTCAGCGTGCACACCCTCCCGCACGCGCTGACGGCGCGCGGGCCCCGGCATCCCCATGCAGCAGCTCAGGTCCGGGCGCCGTCGTCCGGGCTCAGCGCGATCGCCGCCAGGCAGCGGCTTTCGCCACACGGGCCCTGCTGGCTGTCGAGCAGGTACATCTCGCCCCCGAACCTGCGCAGCCGCACCAGGGCGCTGCAAGCCCATGGCGCGGTCCCGCCAAAAGGCATGGCCAGCAAGGCGCGCGAACCCGGCTGGCCACGGTAGGCGCGCCTGGCGCTTTCCTGCAACTCGATCCCCATCACCCAGGCCCAGAACGTGCGCTGCGCGTACCGCCCTCCCTGCAAGGACTGCAACAGCAACAGGCCGCAGCCCCTGGTCCAGCGCCTGCGCGCAGGCGGGCAGGGCCTGCTGCGGGCCCTGCCCGCCTTGTCCGCCCTGCAAAGGGGCACCGCTTGCACGGCCTGTGCCTGCTGGCGGTACAGCGCCACCTGCCAGCCCGGCAGCAGCCCTTGCAGCACGCGCGCCACGTCGGCCGCGCCGGGCTGCGCGGGCAGGCTGGGGGGGCATGTGCATGGCCTGCCAGCGCCGGCGCAGCAGCACGGCCGCACAGCGGCGGCTGCACCACCAGGCGCCATTGGGGTCCAGCGCATCGTGCGGGCCCGGCGCCAGGGGCAACTGCGACCAGTGCGCCGCCCCCGTCGTCGTGAGCGTCTGGTACTGCCAGAACCTGTCAAAGCGCAGGCCGGGCGTGAATCGGTGCGTGGCATGCATGTGCGCTCCTTGCCGCACCGCTCAGGCGCGGGCGGGCGGGGACACGGCAATCGCCGCAAGGCAGCGGCTTTCGCTGCGCTGGCCCAGGATGCCATCCACATGGCACCGCCCCGGGCCCTGCATGCACACCCGCGCCGTATACCCCGCGGACATCGGCATGGGCCAGCCGAACGGCACGGCCAGCAGGGCGCGCGAATACGGCCGCATGCCCGCCGCCGGCGGCGGGCCGACCGGCTTTGCGGCAGGCGGGCAGGGCCGTCGCGCGGCAGGCCGGGTCCGCCCGGGGCGTTTTTTCCTGCAACTCCACCCCCACCACCCAGGCCCAGTAGGTGCGCTGTACCTGCCCGCCGCGCGGGGCCGATTGCAGCAGCAGCAAGGCGCTGCCGCCCTGGTCCAGCGCCTGGGCGCAAGGCTTGACGGGCGCCTGCGCCGCATGGGCGGGCTGCGCCACCTGCCAGCCCGGCAACAGCTCCCCAGGGCCTGCACCACCTCGGCCGCGCCCGGCTGCGCGGGCAGGCCATAGGGCATGCGCATGGCCTGCCAGGGCCGGCGCAACAGCACCGCCGCGCAACGCCGGCTGCACCACCAGGCGCCATGCGGGTCCAGATCATCCCGCGTGCCCGTGGACAGCGGCAGATGCGCCCAGTGCGTGCTGCCAGAGGGCGTGAGCGTCTGGTACTTCCAGAAGGTGTCGAAGCGCAGGCCGGGGTGAAGTGGTGGGTGATGTGCATGGGCTCAGTCACAGGGCCGCTTGTCCTGGCCAGTGGGCGTGATGCCGTCCGGCGTTTTGATGCCGCAGCGGTCACCGATGCGCATGAGTGCCATGCCCAGTGATGTGCGCGGTTCCCTGGTCTTGCCCAGCGCGAGGTCAGAAATCGTCGCTTGACCGCAGCCTGTTTCCCTGGCGATCTGGCTTTGACTGACGCCCTTCGCTGCGAGTTTGGCGAGGTAGTCTTTCCATTGCATAGAACTATGCTATCGAAAAGTCGATGGTAATACAATCGACTTTTCGATATCGGTTTTCCGTAAGCTACTGAGCATGTCAACCGATTTCGGCAAACGTCTCAGAAGCGCCCGCAGTCTTGCGGGTCTCACGCAAGTACAACTCGCTCGTCAAGCAGGTATGGGGCAGTCCACCATTGCGGAGCTCGAAACCCTGGGCAATGGCACTTCTCGAACAGCGACGTTGGCCTCCATCTGTCGCGTCTCGGCTTTGTGGCTGGAAAGTGGCGATGGCCCCATGACCGCCGACGCCGCAACGCTTCTATCTCAGCTCCCCGGTGGGATGCGCAGATATCCCGTGCTGTCTTTCAGTCAGGCGGTTGCCCGTATTGAAGGCGCTGATGAGACGGAGAGCCTCGGGGTCGAGGTCGCCACCTGCGATGTGTCGCCCGAAGCGTTCTTCCTTCAGTTGGAAGACAACTCCATGTCCCCGGAATTCCGTGAGGGCGACCGTGTGCTGATCGATCCAGCGCTGCGGCCGCAGCCTGGGGATTGCGTGGTGGCCAAGTCTGGGGCGCAGCAACTGCTGTTCAGGAAGTACCGGGTGCGCGGGGTGGGTGGGGCCGGCGAAGATGTATTTGAGTTGGTGCCGCTCAATGATGATCATCCTGTGCTGGGGAGTGATCGGCAGGGTTGGGTGGTGATTGGGGTGGGGGTGGAGTTGCGGCGGGCTGTGGGGCGGGGGAGAGAGGGGGGGGGGGTTGGTCTTTGGGAGGCTGATATCGATCCTGAGCAGCCATCTAGCCACAAGCCCCAAAGCCGTCATTCAGCTAGGCTGCATGCGCAACTTCAAGGAGTTCAATGAGCTGGAGATTCCTCCGGCAGCGATTTTCAGGACATGGGTATAGATCATCGTCGTGCTCACGTCCGAATGCCCCTGCAATTCCTGCACCGTGGCATGTCGGTGCCCGACTGCAACAAGTGCGTGGCAAAGCTGTGACGCATGGCGGTGCGCAGGCTATAGTGTTTGTAACGAAGTCGCTCACTGACCTGATCCAGCAATCGTATGGCATGCAGCACAGGAGGGGCGGCGGGTTTCATGGCTGAATTTGGTGCTGTTTTTTATATAAGACACATGCCGCAAAGCTACGAGCCCCTTTTGCGTTTTTTTTTTTTCGAGCCAATTTAGACCGCAAATGCCAGATATGGCCTGCGGCTTGGTGCGGTATGCATTATGTTATACGTCTTAGGAGTTGTTGCAATGGTGGAAAAGCACTGGCTCGATTATCTCTCTGCAATCGGAGCAGTCGCTACGCCAATCTTGGTGCTGGTCCTCACAGCCATTGGATGGAAGCTTCGACAAAGTGTTGAGCGAGAGCGATTGCTCGAGGACAAACTGCGTGAAGATCGCATCGGTACCTACAATTTGATCCTTGAGCCGTTCATTATTCTCTTCATGACAGATGCCGCTTGGTCAATGGACAAAGCGAACAAGGGAAAAGACAAAGGGGAGATCGCAACAGCCAAGATGCTATCGCTGGAATACCGAAAGTACGCATTTAAACTATCGCTTGTTGGCGCTGATTCTGTGGTTGTTGCCTACAACGAGCTCATGCAGTTTTTCTACAACCAAGAGGAAATCACGGCGCCGACCGAAGATAAGTTGAAGACAATGATGCGTCTTCTTGGAAATTTTCTTCTTGAGATACGCCGCAGTATGGGGAATGAAGCCACCTGCCTTTCAAACTGGCAGATGCTTGAGTGGTTCATGAAAGATGCAAGAAAGTGGCGTAATGCATAACCCGTCATTCCAGCAGAAATCCTTTGGCGGCCACTGAACTTCGACGTTATGCAGGACATCGTAGTCGTAGAAAAAAAAAATTACTTATGCTTTGCAGCATCAAAGTTCTTAAAAAATGGGATAAATTACTAAATGTCTGGGATGAAAAAATTGCCATAATCAGATCAACCGTAGAAGTGGATTTTTTACAGCTTGTTATTTGAGATGTGCAAGCCTCGCCAGGTCGATTACCACGCAGGCCGACTTCCAATAACGTTTTGCATAAATGACATCACGTAAGTGTCTAATAATTCACCCAAGCCGACGCTCATAAGCGGAGCAGCTTAGCCCAGACTTTAGGCCTACTAAGGAGTTCTTGTGAATTTTGAAGATCGCGCGGTTGCGTTCATTGACATACTTGGCTTTAAGGCACTTGTAGCAGGAGCTGTCCAAAGCGACGAGCAGTCCCTTCAGCTTTCAGCGCTGATTGACCTTCTCTCATCAGCTGTGCCAAAGTTGAATTCGAGCGTAGATCCGTCTGTCGCGGCGCACCTCGTCCCAGAGCATATCTACATCTCCGACTGCATCATCTTGAGTGTCCCCTCAAAGACATAGATCGACCAAGCTATGATGGACTTTCCATCGTCGTCATGCGCGCAATCCAGCTTTCGCATTTCTTTCTCGATGCAGGATATTTGATCCGAGGCGGAATCTCTGTCGGAAAGCTTTGGCACACTAATTCCAATATTGTCGGACCGGCCTACCAAGAGGCTTATCAGCTTGAAGATGATGGCAATGAGCCCATCGTTCAACTTTCTGATTCAGCAGCAAAGATGTGGCAAGGTGGCTCACGCATGTGCCTCCAAAAGGATGGGAAGGTTTTCGTAAACGGACTTTACGATTACTACATCCCAAATAACAACCTGCATGGTGAGATAGAGCGAACATACGGTCGCTACGCGAAGTTGGCGGATCAAAGGCTTTCGTCGGGACTGCCCCAATCTGCACACGGCAAGTGGGCTTGGTTCAAAGAGTTTCTTCAATCTGAGGCGCAAGAAGGTCTCAAGTGGGCGCATGCCTCATAATTTATTGCATCCGCGACCACCTGCGGGGGGGCTGAATTCAAACGTTGGACATCATAAATGGAGCACGCATGAGCCTTCTTCATGAAATCCAAGTGGCCGTACTCCAAGATGGGTCGGACCTTGGGCCAATACTCTCTTAGGCTTCGCCTCTTGGCAGCGCGAATCGGGAGTCAACCTCTCGCTGAGTGGGTGCGTTACGAGTCGGAGGGGTACCCGCGCGACGCAGAACTTCCAGGCTACCGATTTATTCCGGTCAGCTACACCGCCAACTTCTCGGGGCCTTTTGGGTCAGGGATAAAGAATGCGCCTATTTCACCCTACCTAGTGAAGAAGTTTGCGGGAGAGCATTGGGTACGCCACGAAATGCGAGAGAGTATCGCTGCAGTAGATGACTTGCTGGCCACCGCAGGGGACGACGGCCATCTCGGGATAAATGCAGCCGACCTCATCCTTGTGCTGCAAGGCAAGGTGTATCCAGACTACGCATGCAATTCGGTCACTGGCAGCATTGCACGCTCATCTCTTGCTTCTATTCGACACGCAGTGCGGAGTCGCGTACTCGAACTCACCCTTGAACTCGAAAAGTCTGTTCCGGATGCTACAGCTATTGCAATAGGTCCTGCTGCTTTGCCGTCTGCGCCTAGCGCAGCCACTGCAACGCAGATTGCACAGCAAATCATCTATGGCAACTTCACGTCCATCGCTGCCACTGGGGACGGGGCAACTATCCAAGTAGCAGTGGCTCCCCATGACACGCAAAGCTTGGCGCAGTTCCTGACTGGTTCTGGCATGGTGGAAGAGGACGCCAAAGAACTGGCGCGCCTCGCTGCGTCGGAAAAGCCGAGAGCACCCAGGAACCCATGGGTCCTCAGGTGCGCAATTGGTTGGTTGAGAATCTCAAAAGGCTGCGTCCGGTGCTTGGAAGATGGGGTTGCAGTTACCACCGATGTAGTAAAAGAAGCGTTACTCAAGTACTACGGTCTCAAGTAGTCAGACTAACAAGAAGAATGACGCCCAACTCATGATTCCAGCGGACCGCCTTCGGCGGCCGCTGAATTCAAACGTTGAGCGCCCGCTTTCAAAGGCTGCCAATGACTGCGCCTGGCCGGTTTACGACGTTCGCTGTACAGCCTTGCATCTAGGCCAGACGCTTGTTGACACTCATTTCTCCTTGAGAGGCAGGCTCAGCACCCAGGGCTGGGTTCAGCCCCCCCTGTCGCAAGTTCCCTCTCCAGACCCGTCGCGCCCTGGACCATCGACACCCACCATGCAAGCCTTCTCCTTCTCCTTCTCCTTCACCGCCACCTGCATCACCACAAAAGACCCCGATGGCTTCTGCCACCTGGTGGGCTTTGCCGACAAAGAGCACGGCACCAACCATTACCTGCTGCTCCAACGCTCCTTCGCGGAAGACGAGGACGATCAGGACGAGGAATTGGGCATGGACACCTACCACGTCGAATGGTGCGGCCAGCAGAACGCCTGCTATGGCGGCATTGCGCGGTTGGTGCTGGGGCGTGATGGCGCGCAGATCACGTTCAAGCGCGAGGCGGTGCACGACATGGGCGGGCTGGAACATCTGTCCATTGCCTTCGATCTTTCGGCCGATGAGTACACGGAACTGAAGGCCGCCTTGGCGGAGATCTTTGCAGGCGAGGGCTGCCTTGAGATGGCTGATGGCTTGGCCCCTGGAGCCGAGTCAGCCGCATAGGCTGCACACAGGGGCTGTGCCAGCCAATGGCGCCAGCAACCTGCGCGGGACATTCAGCTTTTCCGTTTCACCGCCTGGGCAGCGATTCGATGGCTGGCGTGGCCTGGATGTGCTTGGGCAGGCGCGGCCTGCGGAGAGGGCTGCGGTGAGCCAATCGGCCATCGGCGATCTTGAGCCGGAGAGGCATGGCTCCAGGCGTACCGCCATGCTGGTGGGTGACCGTGTGCTGATCGATCCAGCGCTGCGGCCGCAGCCTGGGTATTGCGTGATGGCCAAATCTGAGGCGAAGCAACTGCTGTTCAGGAAATACCGGGTGCACGGGGTGAGTGAGGGCGGCGAAGATGTCTTTGAGTTGGTGCCGCTCAATGATGGTCATCCTGTGTTGGGGAGTGATCGGCGAGGTCGGGTGGTGATTGGGGTGGGGGTGGAGTTGCGGTGGGTTGTGGGGCGGGGGGTGAGGGGGGGTGGTGTGTAGTCCTTGGGGAGGCTGATTTCGACCCGTTGCTGTCGTTCGACTTTGGCTGGCAATGTCTGCTGTGCGTGGAACTAGCGGCGGAAATCCTAATTGACTACATGCGAGGAAAACTGTGCAGTAACTTTTTCCGCTGCGGCAAGTTGATTGACCCCATGCTCACAAGCGCAGTGCATTGCTCGTCCGATAGGCCCTGTACGCCCTCAGAGCACAACCGCCGCATCCTGCTTTTTACGACAGGTAACTGGAGAAATACTTGAAAAGATTAAAAAGAGACCCAGAGAAATTTGATCCGCTTGAACTGTATGCTGCCATCGGAAGAGAGCAAGGATACAAGTTAAATGCGGACAATGACCACCTTGATTTTGTGAAACGCGTAGAGAGGTCCATCAAGGCCGCAAGCGACAACCCCGCTCTAATTCATGGAAAACGAATTGAAGCCATGTTTGCTCACGTGGCTGGCGGCCTCGGAAACTGCCGACTAATTAAGCAAGAAGATGCAGGAAATGTCTTTTCCGATAATGAAGAACTTCAAACGCCAGACTACCGGGTAGTTTTGAAGACAGGAGAACAGTTTTTTGTGGAAGTAAAGAATTGCCATTTCAGCAACCCTCGACATCAGTTCTACATAAAGAAAAACTACGACCAAAAACTTCAGAACTATGCGGAATTGAATCGTATTCCTCTCAAGTATGCAATCTACTACTCACAATGGAACAGGTGGACGCTTATCTCAAGAGATGCACTCACTGAGCAGAAAACCAAGTATGTGACGGATTTTCCAAACTCATACGCTAGAAGTGAAATGCTCACCTTGGGGGACCGAATGATATTAACGGAACCAGATCTTATATTTGAATTACGTGCTGCCCCAGATAAGGGTGCTAGCATTAGCTCAGAAGGAGAAGTGCGATTCATCATCGGCGGAGTGAAAATGTATTGCAATAGTCGAGAAATTTTAGATGCCAAAGAACAGTCAATTGCCTTTTATATAATGCGATTTGGGCGTTGGTCAGAGCGTGAAACAGAAGCCGTTTATGAGGATGGAAAGCTAGTCGGGGCTCGCTTCATATTCAGTCCTGAGGAGCCACCGACAGAGCACAGCTTCTCGGATGTCGGCATGCTAAGTTCGATGATTAGTACAGCCTACAGTGAACGCACTGTCCACGAGCAAGGCGTAGTTGCTCTTGATATTAAAGCCCACCCAGAGTTATTTGCACCAGACATACCATTGGAGTTCAAAGGTACGGCTTTGCCATTGTGGCAATTTTTACTCCAGCCAAACAATGCCTTTGTTCTATAAGGCTCTGATCCAAGTCATTTGGCACCAAGCACTTTACTAGGCGCAAACCACCATTTTTGACGAGCTTCGCAGCCGACCTAGCATGAACTCTCCAACAATCCGGTGCGAGGCAGTCGCAAATGCAGACACTGATCCAAGGGCTGCAGAAAGCCGGCAGCAGCCGCGCCGGGCGGCTCCTTCCGACCCTGAGCCGCCCGCTGGAAGCTCTAAAGCCGTCATTCAGCCATGATTGCCAGAAAGCCTTCGATTTCCAGCTGTCCAAAGTCTCGTTGATGCCGTAAGTCGTGTCATTTCACAAACATGTGCAACCATTGCACGTAGGCCTGCTCGGTGTACAGGCTAAAGTGTTTGTAACGAATTCGCCCACGGACCTAGTCCAGCAACCGTGTGGCGCGCAACACAGGAGGGGAAGCAGATTTTATGGCTGAATTTAGCACTGTATTTCCATACAGTACGCACGGCGTCAGGCTAGGCTACAAGTCCTTTTCTGCGTTTTTTCGTGACCGCAAGGGCCAGATATGGCCTGCGACTTGACAGCTTTTACAAGAACCAGGGATTTATATCGATCGACGAAATATTACAGAATGGCTTTGGCATGGCATATTGATACTACTTTTGGTCGGGGAAGCGCATCACTCTCTCGCGTCGGAAACACCATCGCTGTTCAGCCACATGAGGCATAATCATGCGTTCGAGTGGACGCACCGCCTATAGGCGGTGCGCTCCTTAACTCCACGTCAGAGCGCAAGTGCGCTGTCGGAGAACAATGTGTTGTACGAAATCCAAGAACACAAACATCGATACGCCGCCTGGGCAGCAAGCAGAGCTGCGAGTACGAAGACCTGTCGATTCAACGTTCTTCAGGGAAGGACAATCATCGAAGAAATTGGCCTTCAAGATTTTCTTGATCGGCCCGATGATCTGCCTAATCCACATCAGATCGACGCTGTGCACAGGGAATGGAGAGCGGTTTCAATACTGTCCGCAGAGCGTATGAACCTCATCGGGTTCGGGCACGGCGTGGCCGCGAAACTAATCAATGTCTATCTAAAAGGTACTTTCGTCTGCGGTGGACATGAGAAGCACCCAAGCGTCGCCGCGCTGCATCCACCCATCGATAGCCTGCTTCTGGATTCTCTTGAAGAAAAAGACAAAGGAGCACGAGAAATCGTTTGGAAGGAAGCGAGGAAGGCAAAGTGGTCAAAGTTTGATAGTCAGCAATACGAAAGAGTCGTAGAGGCCATTCGCTCGTTGCAAGCGGGAACCCCTCTGTGGCAGGTGGAACAGCACTGGCGGGGGTATCAATAGTGCGCTCTAACCCTCCATTCCAGGGGACCGCCTCCGGCATCCGATGAACTAAAACATTGAGCTTCCGCTTTTACTCGTAGTCACTGGCAACTCATGGCCGGTTTGTGACGTTCACTGCACAGCCCTGGATCTTGGCTGCATAGTGATGGACGCTTGTTGACTGGCCATCTCAAATCCGCCGCCCGGTCGCTTGGCGCTCCAAGATGGCGTGGAGCAAATCGTCGACGGCAATGTGGCCCGTCGCCTCAACTTTCTTCGAGATCGCGGCCAAGTAGCATTCCCAATGCTCAGAAGGCTCTTCCCAGGGCATCTCGCGAATAGTCCACCAGCGGTCAAACACCTGAGTGGAGATGCCGTCGGAACCGAGGACACGGTGGGCGTCGGGAGAAGAGGACAGGAACTCGTACTCACGAACGCGCGCAAGGTAGAGCAGTTTCACCGTCATGGCAACCGTCTCTTGGCACCAGGCCGACCTGTCGGCCCAGCACCTGCTTGTCAGCACGGGCTGTAGAAGCATGTCCGCCTCAGTCGCCACGAGTACTGATGGGAAGGTGGCCAGCGCAACTGCTGATGGCTCAATCAGGAAATAGGTGGTGTGCTTCACGAGGTCCGATACCCGCGTCAAATGTCAGCTTGAAGGGGAGATTCTGCCTGTGCCGCAGGCGGCCGGTTGTGGCCGCTTTGAGGCTTTAGCAGGCTGTTGAAAAACGATTTTCGGTGCTGCAACACAACCATTTTGAGGGTCATGGACCCCTTGGTGGGTTCGAAAAAATCGCCTACAGCGCGTTCTATGAGGCCGACCTCGAGGCCCGGTGGGAGTTGAAGTCGAATTTCAACAGCCTGTTAGACCTGAATCAGCCACTTGCATACTGCGATCCCTCAGGAAAGCTTCCCGTTCGCAGGCGCTCGCTTGTCACCGTGTGCGCTGCCCGCTGGAAGCGCTTGCCGCCCTCATCGCCGACCATCGGTCTCAACAAGCTGGCTCGCGAGGAGACCTTGTCAATGCGAAAAAGTCCGCGCTGTTGGCCGGTGAGCATGAGGCGCCCTTTTCTACGGGGGTCATCGCCCCAGACGTCGGCGACAAATACGTAGTCGACGTACTCACTGGTCTCTTTTTCCCGAAGAATTCCAAGCAACATCGCGTCGAGTCGCACCGCATCGCTGTTATCGGGGTCCGAGTGCATCATCGTATTCGTGGAGGCTATAGGAAAAACAGGAGGTAGCAACGAAGGTCTGCAGTTGGCCGCATTCTGTCTATCAGATGGTCACCTCAGCCTTCGGAACTGATCCCTTTCAGCATGGGCTGGCGGCATGGGTGCCTTCGCTGGCGGACGGTGACGCGCGGTGCGGGAAGATGGGCCACACCATCCCGCGATTGACTTGCCCGCACACGCGCCTTCAACCTCCCGGCTCCAGCCGCTCCAGAACATAGCGGCCCCGTTGAGCGATGGATGGCGCCGGGTCCGCCGCCAGTTGCAAGGCAATGGGCAGCGCCGTGCCGCCCAGCGCCTTCATCTCACGGGCCAGCGCCTCGGCAGCCTCCCGCCGTACATAGGCGCAGCGGTCGCTGGCAGCGCTGGCCAGGGTCTCCAGAAAGGGCGCGGTGACATCCAGGTGTCGCTGCCCGAAGACCGCTTCCATTCGGCCCAGATAAAGCCCCTTGTCAATCCACTGCCAGCGGCGCTCCTTCAACCAGCGCACTTTGCCCGTCAGCAGTGCGCGATAGGCCCGCGCACGCACAGCGGGCTGGATCGCATCCCGCGCAATCGTGTTCCAGTGCACATCCAGCACCGCTGTTCGTGACACTTGCGCCAGCAGCTCGGCCATCGGGCCCGATGTTCCGGAGATCACCATGTGCCGTATTCCCTCTGCAACTCCGGGTTGCTCCAGCAACTGATCCAGTACCTGCCGGTCCACCGTCTCCAGGCGGCCCCACTCCGTCCAGAAAGGCAGCGCCGCCCTGAGGGCTTGCGCTGTCTTTTCCGATCCAGCGGCGGTGGCCAGCGCCGGCAGGCACTGCCTGGCCGCGCTGCGCACCTGCGGAACCCAGTCGTTCAGCCGACGCACTGCCAGCGCCAGCACGAAGACACTCACGGGAGGCACTGCCTCACTGGTCGCGCGGCCCACACGCGGCAACCAGCGCTTCAACACCAAGGTCCACAAGGTAGGCGCCGCAGGCCCGGCCAGCACGGCACGCAGCGCATGCTCCCGGTCGAAACCACTGCCGCTGCACAAGGCAATCCATGCCGTGCCCGGATTGCGAAGCAAATGCTTGCCGACCGGTCTCGCCCCGCGGTATGCATCCACAGCGCTCCGTATCACCTGCTCCCACTGCGCCATGCGGTCCAGAGGCAGAGCCTCTGTCCGCTCCGCCAAAGCCGCCTTGGCCGCTTCACCGGGCGCGCCCGATGCCGCAGCCTCGATCACCTTCAGGACAGCCCCTCTCAACCCATCCGCCGCATCCTGCATCACCCGCATCCGCCCTCCTTGGCTGGTCTGTCTTGTTCTCCCACGCAGTATGCCGCCAGCAGCCGATCAGGCGCTCGAAGTGCGTTTGGACGTTGGCCATCGAGAACCACTGACGCTACATATCATGGCCGGCATGGGTTTAAACGTCGCCGGGCTGCTACTGGTTTTGCTAAGCAGCCGTGTATGACGGTGATTAGGCAGCGCTTGCGCTCTCAGCGAAAGATCGCTTGTGGCCGAATTGTCCCGCCCCTCTGAGCGGCTGCTTTTTGGCTGGTTGACGGCGTTCGCTGCACAGCCCTGCATCTCGGCCAGGCGCTTGTGGACACTCATTTCTCCTTGAGAGGTACCTACCACGTCGAATGGTGCGGCCAGCAGATCGCCTGCTATGGCGGCATTGCGCGTTTGGTGCTGAGGGCGTGATGGCGCGGGGATTTTGTTCAAGTGTTAGGTGGTGCAGGGCATGGATTGACGGGAGTAGTTCTGCCCCCAACAATTGATCTTCTGTTCAACTGGTACGGGGGCTAACGGTCACCTCGATCCGTATCTTTCCAGAGTGAGCTTTCCTATAACGGGGATTCCGGCTCAGGGAGTACCTGATGTCCTCCGAGGAGATAGATTGTGCTAGTTTGTGAACCGCTTGCTGGTAGTATTTCAGTTTTGGTCTATTTAACCTTTGCTGGAATAATCGTGCTATTTAACATTAAAATGGATTTTTATGAAGTTCTATTTGTATACCGGGCGAAGCTGGTTTAATGAAGCACGCACTCACAAGGTGCCAATAGTTAGTGGAATCTTGGCAGTCATTTCTTTGTCGTTGGCGCATTATGCCGGATTCCTAGTTAAAGTGCCGCTTCAGATTGTTGCGGTGGCTGGGCTGCCGCTTGCAAAAAGCGTGACAGCTACGTTTCTGTTTTATGTTTTTCTTTGTGCGGTTATTGCGCGAGTTTTAACTTCGATGCTGCAGCCTTTTGTTTTGCCTGGGCTCGCGTTGGTGGATAGATTGGAGCGCGGATTTAGTAGGGAATTGGACTTTCGGCGTCGACGTAAATTTGTTAGAGAGCATAGTAGAACAATTAGATTGGAGGGGTACTTGTGGTTTTTTATTCAATTTTCTTTTTTCTTACTGCTGATGCTTGCGATTTATGTGAAATTTGCTATTACTTGGATTTCGGGTGTTGGGCTTATTTTTTCAATATTGTGTGTGTTGATTTCTGGATTGATTAGATCTGGGTATTTTCTTCAGCCCAGATTGGTAATATTTTTAGAGAAGATAAAAAACCGTCCATCATACTTTGGACGTGCTGCATCAGCTTTATTTGTTACGATGACATCGGCGCTTGTTGTTGTGGCATTTTTCCTAGGAACCATGCGTGCAAGCCTGCTGCGAGATCAAGAGCCGCAGAAAACGATAACAAGAAACTTCTCAGGCCTGGCGACAGTAATTGCAAGTTCTGAAGGGTCATTGCTTCTTTTCCAGAAACAAAATAAAGAATTTAGATACATTTATTCCACTTCAGAATTCACGATTTCAATCGAGACTAGTCCTATTTTTTCATCCATTGAGTATAAGTGAAATTAAAATTCTTGCTCTGAATTGAAAAATGAAATATTGTTATTTATCTCTCGGGTACAAATATTTGATGAGCTGTGCTTGGTTACCAGTATTAATAGTCTCCAAGACTGCGATGATAGTCGGACGATGCCGCCATCCTGTGCCAATTTTTTCAAGTGATCACGAGGGGTTGGCTTTTCATAATGCCAAGCATAGGAGTAGTGGGGTTTGAGAACTCGGCGGAGATTCAGTCACTCGCTCTTGAATTCCTCCGCTCGATGGTGAGCCATATATTTTTCGTGCTCAGGCTTAGATGTACGGTCCCAGGAAGTCATGGTGCATTCTTCAGCCTGGAACAGGAGAAAGCACTATGGCAATCCGCCTGCATGGCAGCGCCCGCACAACGCCGCGTATCCGCGCAGAGCTCCAGCTAGCGGCCGGCTCCCATCGGTCCTTGGCCAAGCTCTACGGCATCAATCCCAAGACCGTGGCCAAGTGGCGTGCCCGCACCTCGGTGCTCGACGAGCCTATGGGTCCTCGGGACAGAGCAAGCCGGCATCTTTCTCAAGAGCAAGAACATCTGGCAATTGCGTTACGCAAGCAAGGGCATTTGTCGCTGGACGATCTCATGGGACAGCTCCTGGAGACAGCACCCAAGCTCAGCCGCAGCGCCTTGCATCGATGCCTGCAGCGTCACGGAATCAGCCGACAACCCGTAACGCACCTGCCACGAAGGCACGGAAAGTTTGAAGAAACGACGCTGGGCTTCGTGCACATCGACAGCGCTGAAATGAAGATCTCCAGTGGCAGACAGCACATGTTTGTCGCCATAGATCGCGTCACAAAATTCACGCATGTCGCGTTCTTTGACAGGGCCACGAAAGCCAATGCAGCACAGTTCCTTCGGCAGGTGCTTGTGGCCTTCCCGTACCGCATACATACCGTTCTGACGGACAACGGCATGGCCTTTACGGGACAAGAACGCTTCAGAGGCGGCGTCACCGACACATGCATCGGTCACATCTTTGAACGCATCTGCAAGTTCAACGGTGTCGATAAAAGGCACACCAAGCCATATCACCCCTGGACGAACGGCATGGTCGAGCACATGAACCGGACCATCAAGGAATCCACGATAAAGGCGTACGAGTACGAGGGACTGGAGCAGCTACGGGAGCATGTCCAGGCCTTCGTTCAAAGCTACAACTTCGGCAAGCACTTGAAAGCGCTCAGGTGGAAGACACCATTCCGGGCGATTTGCGAGGCATGGGAAAAAGATCCAAGCCGCTTTAGACTTCATCCGCACCATCTCACTGTGGGACTGAACATCTAAGTCTTTTGGGTGCGCCTATGCCACGACTGCGGAGGCGAAGCGATGGATGCGCGGCCGCTTTGCCTTGCTGGCCTTGTACAAGTCATACTGCATTTGCATGCCGGCCCACAGTTCCGGGCTCGTGCCAAACGCGCTGGCCAGCCGAAATGCCATGTCGGGGGAGATCCCCGAGTGTCCGGAAGTAATGCGCGTCAGCGTCACGCGGTTCACGCCGAGCTGCTGGGCGGCGTCCGTGACGGTGATATCCCCGAGGTACTCGCGCAGGACTTCGCCAGGGTGGGGGGGGTTGTGCATCTTGCTCATATCGTTCTCTCAGTGGTAGTCGAGGTAGTCCACCAATACGGCATCGGTTCCTTCAAACATGAAAACCATGCGCCAGTTGCCATTGACGCTGATGGCCCAGTGCCCTTGCAGGCTCCCTTTCAAGGCATGCAGCGCCCAGGCCGGGGCCGCCATATCTTCGGGCTTGGTCGCCTGGTTCAACGCGGCCAGTTGCAGACGCAGGCGAACGGCATGGGCCGGCTGAATTCCCGCCTTGCTCCCCGTCTCGAAATACTGCTGCAGCCCTTTGTGTCTGAAGCTCTTTATCATGATGTCATATTGTAGCGTGTAGCGCATCACGAATCAATCTTCCTGATCCGTCGAACCCTGGGCGTCGCCCGGCGAAGCCGGGCCGCGCTGTCGTGCTGCGCATCAAGCCCCCTTCGGGGTCTTGCCCCCTGCGGGCTCCATCGTTCCCTTCGGCTGACGCCTCCGGCCCGGCTGGCCAGGCCCGCGCGCTGCGCTTG
The DNA here is from genome assembly GCF_903815225.1 of Delftia tsuruhatensis. Classification (NCBI taxonomy): domain Bacteria; kingdom Pseudomonadati; phylum Pseudomonadota; class Betaproteobacteria; order Burkholderiales; family Comamonadaceae; genus Delftia; species Delftia tsuruhatensis. Next base: position 4,182,861 of record NZ_LR813084.1, on the reverse strand, counting down.
CCCTCCAGGGGAATGCCCGCGGGCACTCCCCGTCGCGCCCGCTTGGCGTCCCTGCAACCCCGCCGTCCCGGCTGCGCCGGCACGGCCAGATGATGACCTGGTGCGTCTGCCGGCCAGGGCCGGCCGTGCGCTCGTGCTGCGCATCTAGCCTCTGACGGGGCTCGCCCCTGCGGGCTTCCCGCATCCCCTCGCCGCGCTCGGCTCAGACGCCTACGGCCCGGATCACGATCCGAGCCTGCGCGCTTCGCTTGCCGTGCGCTGGGCAAGCAGAACAGGCCGTTGCCTGTTCAGCCGTCTTTCCTGAGTGCGTCACCTTTGCCGGGACCGTAGCCCGCTCCCGTGGGCCGCCAAGGCGCACCAGGCCGTGTCCTCGCTGCGCTGCGGGCCGCACCCACCTGGCGCTTCTCCCTTGACGGCCCCCGTCCGCGCGCTCCTTTTGGCGCCGGGCGACGAACTCAGGAAAGACGGTGGCAACAAGGCCAACCGGGTTCTTCATGCCAACCGCACACGGGACAACCGAAAGGCAGGGCTCTGATCTTGGAATCCGGTGTGCGGGTAGGCGGCACCGAGGTGGCGCCGGGTGACTTGCGGATCTTGCCGCTGCTGGGCGGTGGGCATCCGCTTGTGGTGCAGCACGTGGCCGCCGTGGTTGTTCTCTGGCGCCGCGCCAACGAAGGGGGCAACGCCGCAAACGGCTCCGTAGCCGGGCAACCCGCAGGGACGCAGCCTCCCGCCCGCCACTTGCCGTAGCGCTTCGGTCTTCAAACCGCCAACTTTAAAATGCCGCCATGACTCTTGCCCCGGCCTCCCCCAACTCCTTCCACAAACTTGCGCTTTCGCCTGCAACGCTCGCGAACCTTGAGCGGCTTGGCTATCTTGAAATGACGGCGATCCAGCTCGCCAGCCTGCCCCCTGCTCTTGAAGGCAAGGATGTGATCGCGCAGGCAAAAACCGGCAGCGGCAAGACCGCGGCCTTTGCCCTGGCGCTGCTGGCCAAGCTGGATACGCGCAATTTCTCGGTACAGGGCCTGGTGCTGTGCCCCACGCGCGAGCTGGCCGATCAGGTGACGACGGAGATCCGCCGCCTGGCGCGTGCGGAAGACAACGTCAAGGTGGTGACCTTGTCCGGTGGCGTTCCGCTGCGCGGCCAGAGCGCGAGCCTGGAGAACGGCGCGCACGTGATCGTCGGCACGCCCGGCCGTGTGATGGATCACCTGGATCGGGGCAATCTGAACCTGGATTCGCTGAACACCCTGGTGCTCGACGAAGCGGATCGCATGCTCGACATGGGGTTCGTCGATGACATCGCCAAGGTCGCCAGGCAGTGCCCTGCGCAGCGCCAGACCTTGCTGTTCTCCGCAACCTACCCTGAAGGCATTGCCAAGCTGGCCGCGCGATTCATGCGTGACCCGGTCACGGTCAAGGTCGCCGCGCAGCACAGCGGCGAGCAGATCGAACAGCGCTGGTACGAGGTGGACAAGGAAGAACGGCTGCCTTCGGTGGCGCGCCTGCTGGAGCATTTCCGGCCCGAGAGCACGCTGGCCTTCTGCAATACCAAGGCGCGCTGCCGGGCCCTGGCCGAGCTGCTGCAAGCCCAGGGCTACAGCGCGCTGGAGCTGCATGGCGATCTGGAGCAGCGTGACCGTGACCAGGTGCTGGTGCGTTTCGTGAACGGCAGTTGCTCGGTGCTGGTGGCCACCGATGTGGCGGCGCGCGGGCTCGATGTGACGAATCTGGGCGCCGTCATCAACGTGGACATCACGCCCGACCCTGAGGTGCACGTACATCGCATCGGCCGCACAGGCCGCGCCGGCCAGAAAGGTCTGGCGCTCAGCCTCGCGACGATGGACGAGATGGGCGCGGTCGGCAACATCGAGCAGATGCAGGGCAGCCCGTCCGTCTGGTACCCGCTGGACGAGCTGACGCCCACGCCCGGTGGCCGGCTGCTGCCATCCAGGGCGACCATCCACATCAATGCCAGCCGCAAGGACAAGATCCGCCCGGGCGACGTGCTGGGCGCTCTTACCGCCGACCTGGGCTACACGCGCGAGCAAGTGGGCAAGATCGACATCAACGAGTTCGCGACCTATGTGGCCGTGGATCGCAAGATCGCGCATGACGTGGTTGCCCGGCTCAACAGCGGGAAGATCAAGGGGCGGACGGTGAAGGCGCGGTTGCTCAAGGATTGAGGGGCTTGCGGCGCGTCGGCCGCGTCAGGCACTTGGGGGCAAGGCCGCCATCGAACCCGGCGTCACCTGGGCCATTGTTGGGTGGCCCGGCCCCTGGGGCCGCACGGGCATGGCGTCTTGCTGCACGCGCAGGTGGTCGCGCACTGCGGTGACCAGGATGTCTGCAAGGCGGTCCACGGGCTCTTGCGGTTGCAGCGTGGCGCGGCCCAGGATCAGGTCCATGGAGGGCAGGGCGGGCAGGCCCAGGGCCTGCGGGTCCAGGGGGCGCACGTGCGCTGGCAGGCCGAACGGCGTGCGCACGGAGATGCCCAGGCCGGCGGCCGTGGCGGCCCAGACGGCGGTCAGGCTGGCGCTGTTGAAGGCGTGGCGCCAGGCGATGCCTTTCCTGTCCAGCACGGTGGTCACGATGTCGCGCAGCGGGCAGGGCGCGTCCAGCATGGCCAGCGGCAGGGGCTCGCTTCCTGGCGTGCCTTGGGCCAGCGTGCGGGCCCAGGCGGCATCGGCCAGGTCGGGCGAGGCGGGGCCGATCCACTGCAGCGGCAGCCTCAGGATGTGCTCGCCATGGGGGCAGGCATGGTTGACGCCGGCATCCCACAGCAGGGCGAGGTCGAATTGCCCCAGGGCGATGCGCTCGCGCAGTTCCTGGCTGCGCGCCACGCTGGCCTCGATGCGTACATGGGGATGGGCCCGCGCGAATTGCCCCAGCACGGTGGGCAGCACGCTTTCGCCAAGGTCTTCCTGCAGGCCCAGCCGCACCAGGCCGCGCAGCTCGCTGCCGCGCACGGCGGCCACGGCCCGGTCGTTGAGTTCCAGCAGGCGCAGGGCGTAGCCGCGCAGGGTCTCGCCGGCTTCCGTGAGCACCAGCCCCCGGCCGGACTTGCGCAGCAAGGGGGTTTCGCACTGGGATTCCAGCTTCTTGAGCTGGGCGCTGACGGCGGATGTGGAGCGGCCCAGCCGGTCCGCGGCCTTGGCGAAGCTGCCCAGTTCCACGCCGGTGCAAAAGGTGCGCAACACGTCCAGGTCATAGAGCACGCGCGTCATCGCCAACCTCCTGATCATGCGGAAAAAGTGGATTGTAGGTTTGAAATTATGTGATTTTCAGGATGGTTTGGGCTGGAGATACTGCCGCCCATGAACTCTTCTTTTGCGGGTGATGCTGCTGCTCCGAGCCCCTTGTCCGACGCCGTTTCGCCACGCCACCGGTGGAAGGTGCTGGCGGCTGGCGTGATCGCCAATGCCGCGTTTTCCGTGGCGTTCAGCGGGATTCCCATGACGGCGATCCTGATGCGTTCGGGCTACCGGCTGGACAGCCAGACGCTGGGCCTGGCGCTGGGGCTGATGGGCCTGGGCATTGCCTTGAGCGAGTTGCCCTGGGGCGTGCTGACGGACCGCTGGGGCGACCGGCCGGTCTTGCTGCTGGGCCTGTGCGGCACGGCCCTGGCGCTGGCGGCGATGGCGTTGTGGGCGTCACCATCCGGCTCGCATGTTCCGCCGTTCGGGTGGCTGGCCGGGGGGGCTGGTGCTGGTGGGCCTGCTGGGGGGCAGCGTGAATGGGGCCAGCGGGCGGGCCGTCATGGGCTGGTTCGCGGAAGGCGAGCGGGGCCTGGCCATGAGCATCCGCCAGACGGCCGTGCCGCTGGGCGGCGCCATCGGCGCGCCTTTGCTGACGGCACTGGCCGCGCATGCCGGCTTCAGCGCGGTCTATGGCGTGCTGGCCGTGCTGTGCCTGGGGGCCGCGGTCTTTGCGGCGCTGTGGATCAAGGAGGCGCCGTCCCTGGATTCGCAGCCGCAACCGGGGCTTCAGCCGGGCTCCGGCAGTGCAGCCCCCGGCTTGCCCAGCCCGCTGCGCGACCGGCAGACCTGGCGCATGGCGGCGGGCATCGGCATCCTGTGCGGGCCCCAGTTCGCGGTGCTTTCCTTCGGCACGGTGTTTCTCCATGACTTCGCGCATCTGGGGCTGGGGCCTGCGGCCGTGGCCATGTCGGTGGTGCAGCTGGGCTCCATGGCGCTGCGGATCTGGAGCGGGCGCTGGACCGACCGGCACCGCAACCGGCCTGCCTTTCTGCGCGCCTGCTGCCAGCTCACCCTGGTGCTGTTCGCGGTGCTGGCGGCCCTGAGCCTGTTCGGCCGCCTGGGCGGCGCCCCCGTGTCGGCGCCGATGGGCGTGGTGTTGCTGGTGCTGCTGGTGGCCTGCGGCATCTGCGTGTCGGCCTGGCACGGCGTGGCCTACACCCAGTTGGCGGGACTGTCGGGCGCGGCCCGTGCGGGCACGGCGCTGGGCATGGCCAACACGTCGGTGTTCGCAGTGTGTTTCCTGGTGCCGCTGGCCATCCCGCATCTGCTGTCGGCCGAGGGCTGGAGCCTGGTCTGGGCCTTTGCGGCCGCTTGCGCGGCATGGGCCATGCGCCTGTTCGCGGGCGCGGGCGCCCGTGCCGGTGCGCCGGGCCGGTCGCAGCCTGTCTAGAGCGTGTTATGCACTTTGACGAGCCCGCGTTGGCTCTGCACCTTGCGATCACCAGCGCGCAGAGCCGACGCGGGTTCGTAGAAATGCACAACACGCTCCAGCTCAAGCCTTGGCCGCTGTCTTGTCCTGCCGCTTGCGCAGCGACGCAATGGCCGGCGTGGCCTCGAAGTGCTTGAGCAGGCGCCGCTTTTGCTCATCGAGCAGGGTGGAGGCCGTGATCATGGCGGGCCAGGCTTCGAACGCCTTGCGCACGGTGTCTCGGATCACGGCATTCACCTTGGGCTCGGGCAGGCCGGGAACCTCGTTGCACAGCTGGCGAATCACCTGCGGGGTCACGCGCGGCTGCCTGGGGCCGTTCGATGAGAACTTCAGCGCATGCCCCTTGCCCGTGAGGTAGGCGGCGTAGGCGACCACGTCGTAGGCGGGTGACAGCTCGGGCGTCCTGCCGTCCGCATACAGCAGGCCATGGTTCTTGAGATGGGCGTCGAAGTTGCCCAGCAGGTCGTTGACCACGATTCTGCGCACCATCTCCAGGGCGGCCTGGATGCCGAGCCCAGGCGTGTGGGCCAGGACGCGCAGTATGGATGCGTAGCTGGCCAGCGCGTGGCTGTACTTGTCCTCGGGGCCCACGCCCAGGATCTGCGCGAAGTCCTCGCAGTGGATGTGCCTGTCGCCTGCGCGGTCGAAGCGGCGCACGGCCAGGAACTGCCGGCCCTGTCCCAGTATGAAGGGCTGGTCTGCATCCATGTGCTCCAGCGGTACCAGCTGCACGTCGCAGATGTTGACGCCCGCCGCCGCCGCCAGCCGCATGGAAAGTTCCTCCACGACAGGCAGCAGTGGGTATTCCACGGTGGGAAGCTTGGCGATGATGTGGACGCCGCGTGCGTCCTTGCTCCTGGCCACGTAGCGCCCCCCGGATTGCAGCAGCGAGAGCTTGGGCTGCACGCCGGACAGGGATGTCGCCTCGGGCAGTGCCAGCGGGGTCACGGTGGCCTCCAGGGCGTCGTTGTCCTGGGTGACGATGCGGGCCACGCTGCGGGCGTCCATGGGGGCCTGCTCTACGTAGACGGCGCCTGGCAGGTCCGTCCCGCAGAGGCTGAGCAGGCCGAAGTCGTCGTTCCTGTCCAGCTTGCCGATCTGCTCCAGGTGGCGGCGCAAGGGGCCTTCGGGCAGCAGGTTCTGAAAGAACGCCGGCAGCCTGTCGCCCTGGCCGTTGAAGAAGGGCTGCAGGGCATGTTCCTGCAGGAAGACGGCGCGATCCTGCGGGTCGGACACCAGGGCGTTCTGCGAGAAGACCGGGGCGGCGTCATCGGCCCAAAACCGGGGTTCCGGCACCAGCCGCGTGATGGCATTGGGCCCCGTGCCGTACTGGAACAGCAGGCCTACCTTGCGCTTGCGTGGACCCAGGAAGACGTTGAGGGCTCGGTATTGCATGGGGTGGCGGGGTGGTAGGCTGGGGTGGTGCCTTGATGGCGGCGGCTGCTAGTTCCCGGCTTTTTGCGGGGATGAGGCCGGCAGGTCCGGGTTCAGCCGTCGCTCCACATCGCTGAGCACGGTTCGCTGCGGGGCAGCCGCGCCCGTCCCGGCAAGGGACTGTGCTGCGCCCTTGGGCATCAGCACCAGTTCCAGGCCCAGCTCGGATGCCAGGGCCATGGCATTGGTCAGGCGCGGGGCCGAGTCGCCGGCAAGGATCTGCCGCACCGCCAGCCGGGACAGGCCCGTCTCGCGCGCGAGCGCGTTGATGGTGACCTTCCGCGCCTTCTGGGCGTCGGTCATCGCCTGGGAGAATTCGCCAAGGGTTTGCATGATCAGTCAACTATGCATTTCGGAAGAATGATTGGTTTTTAAACCAGCTCGATGCCTTTTTTCAAAGGAAACTAAAGTATCCATTTTTGCATTATGGATAGTTAACTTACATTGATGGGTGGCTGCGTATGTTGAAGGCACCACGGTAGCCGATGGCCTGCCGCGCTGGCTCACACGATGTTTCCAGCTGTGCCCGCTCTTGCTCGTCGGCTGGCGCGACAGGCGCGGCAAGCAGATGGCCCAAGGTAGACACGGCCATCGGGGCCTTGCTGCCACGCCTGCGTTTGTTGTATCCATCATGGCCTGCACGCGATTGACCACTTGCCGGGCACCGAGGCGAATGAGGAGGTCCGTGATCCGGCGCATCGGCCGAGTGCTGCTGCAGGCCCGGAGAAGACCGGCCGGTGCGCCGGCCCTGCCGCTCACCCTCAGATCGCATCGTGGGAACGGGACACGGCCGGATCGTAGAGGGCATTGAACTGCGCCTCGGATTCCGCATTCCTGCAGAGCCTGGCGATGTACTCGAGTTCATCCAGGAAGGGCTCCTCGCATTCGGGCATGTCAGTGGCGTATTCACAGTTGCGCGCCAACTGCGCATTCAGGGGTCTGCTCCTGCGCCTGGCGCCTGCGGCATGCGCCTCCAAGCGGGCCTGGTGGCGTTGAACACCACGTACGCCAGGCAGTCGGGATTGCGCTCCTTGAAGTTGAAGGACAGCTCCCCCCATGGCCGCGTGGACGAGAACGAGGTCGCCTCTTCCAGCGAATGCCCGCGTGGGGCACCCGAGAGTTCCAGCGGCCCATGGTGCGCACGCACGTCGGCAATCCTGACGCAGGGGCCCTCCAGGTCCAGGACCAGCAGGCCGATCCGCGGGTCGGCCTTCTTCACCCGCAAATCGACGTTCGATACCCGCAGGCCGTCACGAAGGCGAAGCCCTGCGCCCTCGAAGAAGTCGAACAGCGGGTTGCTCGGGGCGACATATTCTCGAAGGGGCAGGGAAAGGGCCGCTTCGACGTTTCGCCTGCTGAATGGCGCTTGCCCGGCAAGCGCGTCAATCGCCTGCCAAAGCGTCAACCGTCCGGCCTGGGCATCCTCGGCAGTCGCTGCCGCGGGCGTGATGGACGCGGCGGCAAGCAGTGCGGCCGCCGCACAGGCCCGCAGGCCGCCACGGATGGCAGGCTCTTTCGGTGTCATCTGCATGGGCATGGGCTGGAATTCTTCCTTCACGTCGAACGGTTACGTGAGGTTCAAGCCACCATCCGACAGCAGGATCTCTCCGGTCAGATAGTCCGAGGCGACCAGCATCGCGACAGCCTGGGCAATGTCCTCGGGGCTGGCCGAGCGTCGCATCGGGGCGCGTGTCTTCCACAGCTCCCGGGCCTGCGTCCAGTCCGAGGTCAATGGCGTGTCCACCAGTCCCGGTGCGACGCCATTGACCCGGATATCGGGTCCGAGCGAGAGTGCCAGCAAGCGGGTCATGTGATTGAGCGCAGCCTTGGTGGCCGAATAAGGGATGGATGCGCCTTTGGGCCGGACACCTGCATGCGAACTGATGTTGATGACGCTGGCAGGGCGCCCCGTTCGAGCGGCTTCGCGCAATGCCGGTTCCGCTTCGGTGATCAAGCGAAACGGGGCGATGACGTTGATCTCGTACAGCTCTTGCCAGATGGCCGGCGTGGCCGCAGCCAGGTCCGCATGGGGGATGACGCGGCTGATGCCGGCGTTGTTGACGAGCACATCGAGCCGTCCCCAGGCCGCGACCGCTTCCCGCACAAGCCGCGTCCTGTCCGCGTCATCGGCCAGATCGGCCTGCACATGGATGGCGAAACCAAGTTCACGGGCCATCGCCTGCCCTGTCTGCGCTGAACTGCGCGAATGCAGGACCACGGAGAAACCGTCACTCGAGAGCCGCCTGGCGATGGCCGCGCCTATGCCGGAGGTCGAACCCGTGACAAGGGCTACAGGGCGCTGAATCGTCATACGAACACCGATGGGTTGAGAGGAGGGGAGATTCTTGCCAACCCAGGCCGTTCTGTCCAACGGCTGCTCCGGGGGGCTCAGTCGGTCAGTTTGTCTTCCCGCTATCTGCCGTGTGCAGTTGCCGGCACCTGGCCCGGCTGGAGCAGCCTCCCGATGGACCGTACCAGGACTTCGGCGGGAAACGCGGAGAAATGGCCGCCTCCACCGAACTGTGCATCCGGCCCCAGCAAATTCCCCAGCACCAGGACCCGCTTGCCGTGCCATTGCCGAAGCTGATCCTCGTCGCACGGAAGGGCACTTGGCCCGATGCTCAGTCACAGGCTCGATGGTTCGCGCGGGCCGCCATCTTTCGCAAGGCGGCGCTCCGACTTTGGGAAATGCTCCAGAGCCGTCCCCTCGAACTCGAAGCGAAGGAGGCCTGCCAAGGAGATGTCCTGGCCGACTAGGGTTGCCAGTTCACCAGGCGCTGCATTCACGGAAAGTGCAGGTTGCATCGAATTTGGGCCATGAGCAGCCTGCGGCTTCGCTTGAAGAAATGGGAGGTTATTGAGTCTTGATGACTTGTTCACAGTCTTTTGGCTTGATGATGAAGCGTGTGACCTCGAGTCCATCATTTCCTCTGTATACGAAGCTGGTCGTCACATCATATTTTATAAAATTCTTCATGTCGGCGGAGGTGCAATATTTTTCACGAATGATGGGCTCCATGAAGTCATGAATTTTTTGTGAGTCGATGTCAGATGATTTGTGAAAGGGAAGTGAGTGAAAGAATGTGAACTTCCTGCCTGCTTCGCTGACCGTCCTGTCCAGTCGTGTCTGATCATCGACCATTTTTGGTAGATTCACGTTTATTTTCAACGACAAGTCGTGCAAATTCTTGTCTGTGCTTTTGGGATAAATGGCTTTGAATAGCTCTTTGGCGGTTTCTGTTCCAATTCCCATGCCGAAAAGAATGGCGATGCCTAACGCAAGGCTTAGAAATATGTGCTTCATAGGCTGTGTTTATTGGGAGGCTGTCGAAATGTGAGTGGCGATGGTTGTCTGGAATTTATTGTCGCCTGACGCGAATGGAATTTCGGATTCGCCCTCGTCGCATCGAATGACGGCGAGCGCGGCAGTGGCTGCGGCGATGACGCTGCGAGGCAGCCGCTGTTGTCTTGTCGTGCCAGGACGGCAGTCAGGCTGCTTTTGTGCAGGTCACGGCGGTTGACTTCATGGATGTGATGTCAGCAATTGGCACCAGTCAGCCACGGCATCATCGATCAAATTCTGGGCGAGGGCCTGACCGCATGAACACGGCCAATGCTTGCGCCGCTCCAGCCGCCAGTTGGCGCCACGGGGGGGAAGCAGTTCATCGAGATCCGGCAGGTTTGCTGGAATGGTATCGCAGACGTCCTCCCATACCGCTGAAAGCACCCCATCGCCCCTATCTCGTCGGGTGTGAAGGCGGGCTCGTACTGGAGCCAATCCCCGTTCGCCCAGTCTTCCCATTGATTCAGGAGCTCGTTGGGCACCCGCACGCCGGGAACGGAGGCTTGATACTTGGTCTGCGCATCGAACGACGATGCCAGTTCGAGGTACTCGATGATTCTGTTGCGGGTCCGTTGGAGGGCGACGATGGGAGTTGTGGACATGTTGCCTTGGCGGGAAACGCCCGACTGTTCAAGTTGCGCATCTTCCCGCAGATGCCGGTGGCTGAAGTCTGCCTGTGGCTGGCAGCAGTATTCAAGAGGGGCGGAGGTGGAGATGGGAGAGCGCTTCATTCAATTCTTCGTCAGTAAGACCCTTGCCGGTCGCAGCTAAATCCCAATGCCATATTGCCTGTACTTCCGGCGTCATGATGTTTTCGTACACATCGACGGCAAGCCATGCCAAGTCAGTCTTGCCGAGGTGAAATTCCTGGGCCAGATACCGCATGGCAGCAGCGGGCTGGCTGCGCCCCAGTTGTCGCCGTGCTGATCCAATCAGCTGCTGGTCGGATTTCACGGTCCTTGCTCCGATCGTCTCCAGGCGCGCAGCAAGGCTTGCGCACGGTGTCGCAGACGCTGGGGCCACTTGGGTCTCTCGACAATGTGCTGAAGGCCATCGGCGATCTCGGCGTCGACGGGCAGGCCTTGCTCAAGCCATCCGATGGCCAATTCATTCCAGTACGGCGCGCTCCAACGAAGTCCCATGAGTACGACGTACCGTGCAGGAGCATCCTTGGGCTCGTATGCATGGTAGGGAGACTCGAGGTGAACGACGAGGGATTGGCTGTACATGCCTGGAGTCTAGAGTACGGCGCCCCCTGTCCACAGGGGACTGCAAAGGCCTTGTCGGTTATCTGCGCCGCACGGCAATCATCAGGCGTTCGGCCAGCGTGGGCGGCGCGGCCATGCGGCGGGCTCTTGCGAACGCGCCGTCGCGGGCGGATTGCATGGCCGTGGATGGTGCGCCATGCCTCGCTGCGACAGATGCGTTTTGCCATCCAGGTTTCAGCACCCGTTCCAGCTCTGCAAGTTCCGGAATGCCGTAGCCGGCCAAGGCAATGAACGTTGCAGCGATGGGGCTTGGAACTCGTGCTTATACCGCTTCCATGCATGGATGTCCATTGCCAGGAATTTCAATTGCGCAAATGAGTGGAATGGTGCTTCTGGCAAATAAGATCTTCCGGCAAGAAATAAGGAATGCCTGAAGCCCCGGAAGGATGCGTGAAGCGATACGTATTGGTTCGGGCTGTTCTGCTACACGATCACGCCCTTGAAGTAGTTGCTCGCAAACCCGCATATGGCGACGCTAATAGAATGGCAAACTGTTTGCAGGAGGCAATCTTTATGAAAGCTCAATTGCTGAAGATCCTATCTCTGGGACTATTCGTCGCAATCACGACAGGGTGCGCCGCAAATCTCAAGCCAGTTGCCACCTTCGGAGCAGGTACCTCTGCTCTCGCGGCCACATACAGGCCGATGGTCACCGATCTCGAGAAGACCTGTCTCGCACGGCGCACCGAAGAGGCCATCCCAAAGACCTACGGTGAATTCAACTACCCCACGGCCATTGCAGGTGCCGCTGCGGACTGCAAGGAGATCACTGACAACAAAAAGCTTGTCCAGGAATTTGCCGTGATCCTGGATGGCTATGGAGCTGGTCTTGTCGAACTCTCGGGGCTCAAAGCCGACATGCTTTCCGCGGATATCGGTGCGGTTTCCAGTGCAGCCAGCAAGCTGAAGAATGCCAGCGGCACGGTTCTCATCGAAAAAGCACAACTTGATCTTGCAACAAAGCTGGCGACTTACGCCGTCGAGATGCTCCTTGGCAACAAGGTCAAGGAGGAGGCCAGAAAGGAGCTCGAACAGGGCAAGATCCCTCTTGCCGCCACAGTGCATGCCATGAAGGCGGTGGTCAATACGCCATATCTGAACGAGCTGAATGAACTCGACAGGCATCTTCGATTCATGGAGTCCAGGCTGCTGACCGGTTCGAACGCCGTACAGGTATCAGGCAACGACGATGCATCCCTTGCGGCGATGCACCGGGCCATCCCCTTGCGCATGTTGCAGGCGCAGAACCATGAGCGGATCGCCGCTGTCGCAAGAGCCAGAGAAAACATCACCAAGTTCAATGAGGCTGCCGACGCACTCACTGTGGCACACGCCGAGCTCATCGCCAAGTTTGACGAAAAGACAGCGATCGACAAGATACCGGCACTCCTGGACTTCATCAAGAAGGTTCGGGATCTGCGGGACAGCGTTCAAATGCTTTGATTCGAGGTGAATTTCATGGCAACTTCCATTCCCCTTGCGACGATTAAGGTGGCCGTCGCAACCCTCCAGGACAGCAGGGCCAAAATGAAGGAATTTCTTTTGGCAAGCCCGGGAAGCGCACTTTATTCCCAAGTGGAGAACCTGGACACGCAGGCGAGCAGGGCTATCGCGGCTTTGAATGGGCAGGCGCTGAAGGTGATTGGTGCAGACGCCTCCGACGCGCTCAAGGAGCTGAAAAATATCTCTGTTGAAGGCGAGCTCTTCATCAAGAACATCAAGGACATCAAGAATGGCCTGAAGGTGGTTGCGAGCTTCCTGGTGCTTGTTGGTGCCGTCTTGATGGCAGACCCATCAGGGATCGTGTCGGCCGCCAAAGGGGTCAAGCAGGCTATCGACAACGCGAATGCTGACGCAAGCCCCTGAAGTTCCTGACAGGATGTTCACGGCAGGTCGCTGGCTGACCGCCCATGCTTGCTGTCGCTGGGGCTGTTGTGATCGGAAAGAGCCACAGCCCGTGGTCCGCACCCCTGACTTGTCAAGTGCCGCCCTCTTTTCGCGTGTTGCCGCGCCGCCCACGCTGGCCGAGCGCCAGGATCGTCTGCGTCTTGGGGCGGAGAGGAGGGCGCCGCGTCCCCGCCCGCAGGAGCTAGCTGGGTGGCAGGGGCTGTGGTCGGCTATCTGCGCCGCGCGGCGATCAGCAGGCGCTCGGCCAGCGTGGGCGGCGCGGCCATGCGGCGGGCTCTTGCAATCGCACCGTCGCGGCCGGTGGCGGCGCGGGCGATCAGGGCCGCGCCCAAGGCATTGCCGAGCAGTCTGCCCATGCCACTTTCTGCGCGGCGCGCGCGGTGCAGCGCCAGCAGGCCTGCTCCCAGTGCCAGCCAGTGCTCACCCTTGAACCCTTGGCGGGCCTTGTCCCAATCGCGCAGCTCCTGGATTTTCCGTGGAATCGCCATTCAATGCTCCTGTTGTTTCGGAGCTTTCATGGTGTATCGGTGGGCGGCCCGGGCCTGTCGGTCCCAGGGTGAAATTGCGGTGGTGAGAGTCCTACGGAGACCGCAAGGAGCGCTGTTGGCGTCACGGCGCGGGCTGGCGGGTGTCGGCGCCGGGCCCGAACCACTGCGGCAACCGACAAGGAGGCATCCCGTGGGCAAGGTCTTCAAGCATGTGGCTGATGGTGCGCTGCATGGCGTTCCGAATGAAATCTGCCAGCAGTGCGAGCGTTCAACGGTTGCCGTTTACGGCTACACGGGTGAAATCATGGACCCGCATCTGGCGGCCGACAGGCAGCTGGCCCAGGAGGAGCCCCAGGTGTGCTACCTGTGTGCCGACTGCATCCATGGCGGCAATGTGCGGCGCACGGACCGGGCTGCGGTCGAGCATGTGGTGGGGCGGCTGGCGGCTGGCGGCGGACGGCGAGACGGCGTGGCGTGAATTCGATCACCTGCCCGATATGCCGCTGTTCCTTCAGGGAAGGTTTGACTGGCCGTTGTGTTGTGGGTCGTGGTGCGAATTCACCGGCTCGCCAGCGGATTTTCAGGCGCTGCTGGCCCTGCAGGCATCCCACCAGTACTGGGAGGGCGGCCCCGCTGGAAATCCAAGGCCTTTTCATGAGCAGGGCCCTCCCGAGTCGCTGAGGGAGATATCCGCGTTTGCCTGCTGCACTTGCGCCAGTGGCTATTACACGGATCAGTTCACTTGAGTTCGCATGCAAGCTGTGGCATTCGCCCGCATTTGCGTTTTCCCTGTACTTTTTTCAGACGACCGGCTGAATTTCAGTCACTTCATCTGTCTGAAATCCAGGCGATCCAGCCAGGGCCTGTACATGCTGCCCCCGCCTTGCCAGCGCTGGCACAGGCATGGTGCATGAAGGTGGCTGCTGGCACGAACCCTGCGTAGCCCCACCCAAAAGCGGCAGGCACCAGCCCGAGCCGCCCCCACCCAAGGAGACAAACCCATGCAACGCCGCCCCCTCGTCCAGGCTTTCTTCCTGTGTGCCGCATCTGCTGCGGCAACTCCCGCTGCTTTGGCGCAGCAGGAAATCCGCATCGCCCATGTCTACAGCAAGACCGGCGCATTGGAGGCCTATGGCAAGCAGACCCAGGCGGGTCTGCTGATGGGCCTGGAGTACGCCACGGGCGGCAGCATGGCGGTCAATGGCAGGAAGCTGGTGGTGATCGAAAAGGATGACCAGGGCAAGCCCGACCTGGGCAAGAGTCTGCTGGCCACGGCGTATTCCGATGACAAGGCGGATCTGGCCGTGGGCCCCACGTCCTCGGGCGTGGCGCTGGCCATGCTGCCGGTGGCCGAGGAGTACAAGAAGATCCTGCTGGTGGAGCCGGCCGTGGCCGATTCGATCACGGGCGACAAGTGGAACAAGTACATCTTCCGCACGGGCCGCAATTCCAGCCAGGATGCCATCAGCAATGCCGTGGCCATCGACAGGGCGGGCGTGACGATTGCCACGCTGGCCCAGGACAACGCCTTCGGGCGCGACGGGGTGAAGGCCTTCAAGGATGCGATCAGGAAGGGCAAGCTGGTGCACGAGGAGTACCTGCCTGCGGCCACGACGGATTTCACGGCCGGTGCGCAGCGGCTGATCGACAAGCTCAAGGACCAGCCGGGCAAGAAGATCATCTGGATCGTCTGGGCCGGGGCGGGCAATCCCTTCAAGATCGCGGACATGGATCTCAAGCGCTACGGCATCGAGATTGCCACGGGCGGCAACATCCTGCCCGCCATGGCGGCCTACAAGAATCTGCCGGGCATGGAGGGGGCTACGTACTACTACTACGGCATTCCCAAGAACCCGGTCAACGAGGCCCTGGTGTCCATGCACTACAAGCAGTACAAGACGCCGCCGGATTTCTTCACGGCCGGCGGTTTCTCTGCGGCCATGGCCATCGTGACGGCGCTGAAGAAGACAGGTGGAGACACCAAGACCAACACGCTGATCAAGGCCATGGAGGGCATGAGCTTCGACACGCCCAAGGGCACCATGACCTTCCGCAAGGAAGACCACCAGGCCCTGCAGAGCATGTACCACTTCAAGGTCCGCGTGGACCCGGCGCTGGCCTGGGGCGTGCCCGAGCTGGTGCGCGAGATCAAGCCCGAGGAGATGCAGGTCCCCATCCGCAACGGCCGCTGAGCGATGTTGCGCACAGAGGATCTGACCATCCGCTTCGGGGGCCATGTGGCCGTCAACGGCGTGAGCTGCGCTTTCGAGCCGGGCACGCTGACGGCCATCGTGGGCCCCAACGGGGCGGGCAAGACCACGTATTTCAACCTGATCTCGGGGCAGCTCAAGGCGACGGCCGGGCGCGTGCTGCTGGGCGGGCGCGAGCTGACGGGGCTGGCCCCTTCGGCGCGCACGCGGGCCGGGCTGGGGCGGGCGTTCCAGTTGACCAACCTGTTCCCGCACCTGAGCGTGCTGGAGAACGTGCGCCTGGCCGTGCAGGCGCGTGACGAGGGCTCGCACCGGCGCGGCCTGAACCTGTGGAGCATCTGGAGCGACCACCGGGGCCTGACGCAGCGCGCGCTGGCCATCCTGGAGCAGGTGGCCCTGTCCGCGCGCCGCGACGAGGCCGTGGCGTCCTTGCCCCATGGCGATCAGCGCAAGCTGGAGGTGGCGCTGCTGATGGCGCTGGAGCCCCAGGTCTACATGTTCGACGAGCCCACGGCGGGCATGGGCCACGACGAGGCGCCCGTGATCCTGGACCTGATCCGCGCGCTCAAGCAGGACCGCAGCAAGATCATCCTGCTGGTGGAGCACAAGATGGACGTGGTGCGCGAGCTGGCCGACCGCATCATCGTGCTGACCAATGGCACGCTGGTGGCCGATGGCCCGCCGGCCGAGGTGATCGCCTCGACCGTGGTGCAGCAGGCCTACCTGGGCGTGGTGCCGCAGCAGGGCGCCGTGGGGGAGAGCGCATGACATCCAACCTGCTGGAGCTGTCGGGCGTGCACACGCACATCGGGGCCTATCACATCCTGCATGGGGTGGACCTGGCCGTGCCGCGCGGCCAACTGACCATGCTGCTGGGGCGCAATGGCGCGGGCAAGACGACGACGCTGCGCACCATCATGGGCCTGTGGCGGGCCAGCCAGGGGCGCATCGCGTTCGGCGGCACGGACATCACGGCCCTGCCCACGCCGGCGATCGCGCGGCTGAACATCGCCTATGTGCCCGAGAACATGGGCATCTTCGCGGACCTGACGGTGCAGGAGAACCTGCTGCTGGCCGCGCGCGGCGCCGCGCGTGCCGACCGCATGGATGCGCGGCGGCTGCAGTGGATCTTCGGCATGTTCCCGGCGGTGGAGAAGTTCTGGAACCACCCGGCCGGCAAGTTGTCGGGCGGGCAAAAGCAGATGGTGGCGGTGGCGCGCGCCATCGTGGAGCCGCGCGATCTGCTGATCGTGGACGAGCCCAGCAAGGGCCTGGCGCCGGCCATCATCGAGAACATGATCGAGGCCTTCGCCCAGCTCAAGGCGAGCGGCACGACGATTGTGCTGGTGGAGCAGAACCTGGGCTTCGCGCGCCGCCTGGGCGACCGCGTGGCGGTGATGGACAACGGCCGCGTGGTGCACGCGGGCGGCATGGCCGAGTTCTCGGCCGACGCCGCGCTGCAGCAGTCGCTGCTGGGGCTTTCTCTATGAACAAGATGGATGTCGATTGGACGCCGCTGCTGCTGGTGCCGGTGCTGGCCCTGGTGGCGTTGCCGCTGGTGGGCTCGGGCTCGACCTGGCTGACGCTGACGGTGGCGGGGCTGGCGATGGGGATGATCGTGTTCATCATCGCTTCGGGACTGACGCTGGTGTTCGGGCTGATGGATGTGCTCAACTTCGGCCATGGCGTGTTCATCGCGCTGGGGGCGTTCGTCGCGACCAGCGTGCTGGGCGCCATGGGCGACTGGACGGGGTCGGACCAGCTGTGGCGCAACCTGCTGGCGGTGCTGCCGGCCATGGTGGTGGCCATGCTGGTGGCGGGGGCCATCGGGCTGGCCTTCGAACGCTTCATCGTGCGGCCCGTGTATGGCCAGCATCTCAAGCAGATCCTGATCACCATGGGCGGCATGATCATCGGCGAGGAGCTGATCAAGCTGATCTGGGGCCCGCAGCAGATTCCGCTGCCGCTGCCCCAGGGCATGAAGGGTGCCTGGCTGCTGGGCGATGCCGCCGTGGAGAAGTACCGCGTGGTGGCCGTGCTGGTGGGGCTGGCGGTGTTCGCGCTGCTGGCCTGGACGCTGTCGCGCACCAAGATCGGCCTGCTGATCCGCGCGGGTGTGCAGGACCGCGAGATGGTGGAGTCGCTGGGCTACCGCATCCACCGCCTGTTCGTGGGCGTGTTCGTGGCGGGCTCGGCCCTGGCCGGGCTGGGCGGGGTGATGTGGGGCCTGTACCAGCAGAACGTGGTGCCGCAGATGGGGGCGCAGGTGAATGTGCTGATCTTCATCGTGATCATCATCGGCGGGCTGGGCAGCACGGGCGGGGCGCTGATCGGCGCGCTGCTGGTGGGGCTGATGGCCAACTACACGGGCTTTCTGGTGCCCAAGGTGGCGCTGTTCTCGAACATCGCGCTGATGGTGGCCATCCTGCTGTGGCGGCCCCAGGGCGTGTACCCGGTCGCCAATCGCTGAAGGAGGGATGGACATGCTCAACCGATTGCTGTCCGGCGACCTGCCGCGCAGCCGCGTGCTGGCGGTGCTGCTGGTGCTGATCTTCGCGGGGCTGGCGGCGGCGCCCTTCGTCTTCCCGGGCGTGAAGGCGCTGAACGTGGCGGCCAAGGTGCTGGTCTTCGTGGTGCTGGTGGCCAGCTTCGACCTGCTGCTGGGCTACACGGGCATCGTGAGCTTTGCGCACACCATGTTCTTCGGCATTGGTGCCTATGGCGTGGCCATCGCCTCGTCGCGCATGGGCGCGGGCTGGGGCGCGCTGGCCCTGGGGCTGGGGGCGGCGCTGCTGGTGTCGCTGCTGCTGTCGCTGGCGATCGGCCTGTTCTCGCTGCGGGTGCGGGCCATCTTCTTTGCCATGATCACGCTGGCCGTGGCGGCGGCGTTCCAGACGCTGGCCTCGCAGCTGTCGGACTGGACGGGCGGGGAGGACGGGCTGAGCTTCAGGCTGCCCGAGTGGCTGTCGCCCGGCTTCGAGCCGTTCGACGACGAGGTGCTGGGCGTGCTGATCGACGGGCGCATCATCACCTATTACCTGCTGTTCGTGCTGGCCGTGGTGCTGGTGCTGGCGCTGCTGCGCATCGTCAATTCGCCCTTCGGCCGGGTGCTGCAGGCCATCCGCGAGAACGAGTTCCGCGCCGAGGCCATCGGCTACCGCGTGGTGGTGTACCGCACCCTGTCCAGCGTGCTGTCGGCCCTGTTCGCCTGCGTGGCCGGGGCCATGCTGGCGCTGTGGCTGCGCTATAACGGGCCGGACACTTCGCTATCCTTCGAGATCATGATGGACTGCCTGCTGATCGTGGTGATCGGCGGCATGGGCACCATCTATGGCGCGGCCATGGGCTCGGTGCTGTTCCTCATCGCGCAGAGCTATCTGCAGGATCTCCTGCGCATGGCCAGCGAGGCCGCGCAGGGCCTGCCCTGGCTGGCGGCCCTGCTGTCGCCGGACCGCTGGCTGCTGTGGCTGGGCCTGCTGTTCGTGTTGTCGGTGTATTACTTCCCCACGGGGGTCGTGGGGCGTCTGCGTTCTTCCCGCGCCGGGGCCTGACCGAGGCCCCTGGCGCATTCGTGCATCAGAGAATTGCCACAAGGAGATGGGCATGTTCAAGCGTGAAGAGTTGGAGTTGTCGATTGAGCGAACGGTGCAGGCGGCACCCTCCCTGCGCTGGGTCTTCACGGCCCTGGCCGCGGCCGCGCTGACGGCCTGCGGCAGCGGCGAGCGAGATCCGAGCAACGACCTGCCCAAGGGGTTCACCGAGCTGGGCGCCACGGTGTACCCGGCCACCGCGACGGGCACGGGCAGCACGCCGGCCACGCAGGATCTGCTGACGGGCGGCCTGGGCAGGACGGGCCTGGGCGCGGCGGCCGCCCCGCTGTATGCCGACCCGGCCAACCCCACGGCGGCGGAGTTGCGGCGCAATGCGCTGTACTCCAACTACCGGGGCATCCTGGACCCCACGGCCGGCGGCGGCTACGGCACGCTGTACGGCCCCAACGTCACGGCGGACGGCCAGGTGACCACGGGCGAGGGGCTGATTCCCGGGCGCGAGTACCTGGCCGTGCTGGACGACGGCTCGGGCCGCAAGCAGACCATGGTGGCCGTGCAGGTGCCAGACAGCTTCGACCGCAACCGGCCCTGCATCGTGCTGGGCCCGTCCTCGGGCTCGCGCGGCGTGTATGGCGCCATCGGCACGGCGGGCGAGTGGGGCCTGAAGAAGGGCTGCGCCGTGGCGCTGACCGACGCGGGCAAGGGCGTGGGCCTGCACAACCTCGCCGACGATACCGTCAACAAGCTGGACGGCACGCGCGCCACGCGTACGGACGCCGGCAGCCTGTCCTTCTTTGCCGCACGGCTGACCGATGCGGCGCGCGCTGCCTACAACGCGGCGTTTCCCAACCGCATCGCCATCAAGCATGCGCATTCCCAGCAGAACCCCGAAAAGGATTGGGGCAACGACACGCTGGCGGCGGCCCGCTATGCGCTGTACGTGCTCAATGCGCGCTATGGAACGCAGCAGGACCCCGTGCCCTTCGGCAAGGACAACACGCTGGTGCTGGCGGGCTCGGCCTCCAACGGCGGCGCGGCCGTGCTGCGCGCGGCCGAGCTGGATACGGAGGGGCTGATCGATGGCGTGGTGGCCTCCGAGCCCGTGACCGAGATGCCCACGCGCCAGGGCTACACCATCGCCGTGGGCAATGCGACCATGCCCAACCCGGGCCGTCCGCTGGCCGAGTACACGACGTACGGCAACATCTACCAGCCCTGCGCGGCCCTGGCCGCGGATGCTGCGCTGACCGAGACTTCGATCTTCAACTACATGGGCCTGACGGCCATGACGGCGCGGGCCGAGGCACGCTGCACCAGCCTGGCCGCCAAGGGCCTGGTGGTGGGCGCGACCACGGCCGACCGTGCGGCCCACGCGCTGAGCAAGCTGCGCCTGTATGGCTGGACGGCCGAGCACAACCGCATGCACAACGCCCATTACGGCCTGGGCAACGGGCCCATCCTGTCGGCCATGTACACCATGGCCTACGGGCGTTTCGGCGTGGACGCCAACCTGTGCCGCAGCAGCTTCGCGGCGGCCGATGCCACGGGCGGCGTGGTGCCGGCCACGGCCAGCGCCCTGGCCCAGAGCTTTGCCACCGCCAATGGCACGGCCAACGGTACACCGGCCACCGTGGTCTACAACGACTCGGTGGGGGGCGCCAAGGCCTGGCAGTTCGCCGTCTCGCCCTCCACGCGCGTGGCGGACTTCGGCCTGGACAACGCGCTGTGCCAGCATGCGCTGGTGACGGGCTTCGATCCGGTGTCGGGCTTCAACCTGACGGACAGCAGCGTGCCCACGCGTGCCCAGAGCGACGCCGTGCGCGCAGGCATCACCGAGGTGTTGCACAGCGCCAGGTTGCGCGGCAAGCCCACCATCATCGTGGCGGGCCGCAGCGATGCGCTGGTGCCCGTCAACCACAATGCGCGCGCCTACACGGCGCTCAACCGCGTGCTGGATGGCTCCAGCACGCGGCTGCGCTACATCGAGGTGGTGAATGCCCAGCATTTCGATGCCTTCCTGCCGTTCTCGGGCTTCGACACGCGCTTCGTGCCGCTGCATCCCTATTTCAACCAGGCCATGGACGCCGTGTGGGCCCACCTGCGCAGCAACACGGCCCTGCCAGCCAGCCAGGTGGTGCGCACCACGCCGCGCGGCGGTCAGCCAGGCGCGGCGCCCGCCATCACGGCGGCCCAGGTGCCGCCGTTCGTGGCACGGCCGGCCACGGCCAACACCATCGAAGTCGGCGACGGCCTGATCCGCATTCCCGACTGATCCCGCACCGCACAGAGACCGCTTCCATGTCCTCCCCTGCCTTTTCCCTGCCGCAACCCGCTTCCCGCTACGCGCAATGCGCGGGCTACGAGATCCACTACATGGACTGGCAGCCCGCGCCTGACTTGCAGCCCGAGGGCACGGTCATCGCCTGGCATGGACTGGCGCGCACGGGGCGCGACATGGATGCGCTGGCCCAGGTGCTGGCGGGCCAGGGCTGGCGCGTGATCTGCCCGGACACGCTGGGCCGCGGCCTGAGCCAGTGGAGCCGCGCCCCGCGCGAGGAATACCGGTTGCGCTTCTACGCACGCATCGCCCGGGAGCTGTTCGATGCGCTGGGCCTGGAGCGCGCGCACTGGGTGGGTACGTCCATGGGCGGGGCCATCGGCACGGTCTGCGCCTCGGGCCTGTTCGAGCCCACGCTGCGCGAGCGCATCGCCACGCTGGTGCTCAACGACAATGCGCCCGAGCTGGCGCCAGCGGCGCTGGCGCGCATCAAGGCCTACGCGGGCCAGCCCCCGGCCTTCGATACCGTGGGCGAGCTGGAGGTCTTCTTTCGCCAGGCCTACCGTCCCTACGGCTGGCTCGGCGATGCCGAGTGGCGCAAGCTGACCGAGACCAGCGTGCGCCGCCTGCCCGACGGCCGCGTCACGCCGCACTACGACCCGGCCATGATCGAGCAGTTCACCGCGCACGAGGACGACTACGGCATCTGGCCGCACTACGACGCGCTGCAGATCCCCGTGTTGCTGTTGCGCGGCGAGGACTCGGACCTGGTGCTGCGCGAGGTGGCCGAGCGCATGACGGCGCGCGGCCCCGGCGGCAGGGGCCTGCTGCACTGGGAGGAGGTGCCGGGCTGCGGCCATGCGCCGGCCCTCAACGTGCCGGCGCATTGGGCGCTGGTGCTGGAGCACCTGCGCAGGAGCTAGCCCCTCGTCAGAAGCTGTGCCGCATGCCGAACTCCACGCCGCTGCTGGCGTGGTCGGGCCCGGTGGCGCTGCCGATCAGTGCCTGGGCCGAGCCATTGCGGTTGCCGATGCGCGCCACCGTCCCGTAGACGGCGCTGCGCTTGGACAGGTGGTGCACATAGCCCAGCGACAGCTTGGTGGCCACGGGGTCGGGTCCCGGCCTGGTGGCATCGCGCCGGTAGCGCGCATAGGCCCCCTTGATCTGGCCGGTGCCCACGGGCCACTGGAAACCGATCAGCCAGCCCCCGTCATCGATGCCTGCCAGGGAGGCGGACTGGATCTGCCCCATCAGCTTGAAGCCGTTCAGGGCTTCGCCCCAGGTGTAGGAGGCGGCCAGGTTGGACACGCGCAGGTCACCCGCCGCATAGGTGGTGCGGCCGGTGGCGATGGCCATGTTGAGCCCGCCGCTCTGGTAGCCCAGGCGCACGCCCACATGCCGGCCGTCGCGTGCGTTGGAGAGGGTGGTGCCGGGGATGACCGAGCCCGGGGCGTTCTCGCCCAGCGCCACCATGGCCTGGCCGTAGAAGCCGCCCAGGCCCTGCGGCAGAAAGTAGCCGATGCTGTTGGAGGCGCGCGTGCCCGCAGGGTGGAAGATACCGCCCAGGCCCGCGCTGTACATCAGGCTGCCGCCGATGCCGCCACCGGCGCCGAAGGGCTCGTACAGCGGCGTGTTCCAGAACGTGGGCACATAGTCCCGGCCCAGGCGCACTTCGCCGAAGGGGCCGGCCAGGCTGACGGTGGAGCGGCGGTTGAAGGTCAGCCCCCCGGGCGGGGTGGCGCCGCTGGCCTGGTTGTTGCTGTTGGAGCCGAAGCCCGATCCTATGTCGTTTTGCAGGCCGGCTTCCAGCCAGAAGCCCGCGATGAGCCCCCCGCCCAGGTTCTCGGTGCCGCGCAGGCCGATGCGGCTGAGCGTGTCGCCGCTGCTGCCCAGCACCCATTTGCTTTGCGCGCCCGGGCCTGAGCCTTGCAGGCGGCCTGCGGCGGCATCGACCACGCCGAACAGCGTGACCTGGCTTTGCGCCTGTGCCTGCGCGTGTCCCAGTCCGGCCAGGGCCAGCGCGGGGGTGATGATGAAGGTGGCTTGTCTCATGGTCTCTCCTCCTGGGCATTCGCCCTTGTCGTTGGTGAATTTCGCGATGCCCGGGCAAGGGCAGGGCCAGCCCGCGCTTGCGCGCAGCTTGTGGGTCGGCTTGGTGGTGGGTGGCGTGGCGGGGCCGCTGGTGGGCGGGATGGCGCCGTGTGCGTCAGGTCGGCGGCATGGCTAGGTCCAGTCCAGTTCCGCGATGACCTGGTGCACTTCGGCGCGCAGCTGCTCGGTGGCAGGGGGCAGGTGGGTGCCTTGCAGCACGACGGTGCCGGGGGCGATGCGCGGCAGCGGATCTTCCAGCGCCAGTGCCAGCAGGCGGGACTTGTTCCAGGGGTGGGCCGCGAAAGGCCGCGACAGCAGGGCGATGGCGTCGGACTCCGCCACCAGGCGCGTGTTGAAGGTGGCCGACTGCGAGCAGATCACGCGCTGGGGCGCCGTCAGGCCCAGGCCGCTGAAGATGTCTTCGAACTCGCGGCGCATCACCAGCTGGCTGGGATAGACCCATTCGAAGTCCAGCAGCTGCGCCAGGCGCCTGGCCTTGCGCGCCGGGTGGCCCGCGCGCACGATGGCGACCAGCGTGCCCGTGCACTGCGGTGCGAACTCGCAGCCTGCGGGCAGTTGGGTCAGTTCGAAGTGCGTGATGGCGAAGTCGATGCGCCCCTCGGCCAGCTGCGTGCCGACCTGCTCGGTGGACAGTTCCAGGATTTCGACCTCGACCTGGGGGAGGCGCCGGCGAAATCGCGCATACGCCAGGGGCAGCACGCAAAAGGCCATGGTGGAGGTGACGGCCACGGTGATGCGGCCATGCGGTCCGCCACGAATCTGCTCGATCTCGTCGTGCAGGCGGCGCATGTCCTCGAGGATCTTGCGGGCGCGCGCGCTGACCACTTCTCCGTACTGCGTCAGCCCGATGCCGCGTGCGCTGCGCACGACCAGGGGCACGCCCAGCTCCTGTTCGAGCTCGCGTATCGCCTTGTTCAGCGCCGAGTGCGACAGCGCCAGCTCATCGGCGGCGGCCCGCATGCTGCGGTGCTGCGCGCAGGCGACCAGGGCGCGCATCTGGTAGGTCTTCATGCGGCTGGACTCGAACATGGAGCGGGCCTTTCCCCGGTGGGCGCTGTCAGTTGGCGCTGATCTTCTGATCCTGCACGATGCGCGCGAAGCGCGCCAGCTCCTGTTGCAGCGTGGCCGAGAACTGCTGCGGTGTGTCGCCGCGCACAGGCACCAGTCCCATGGTGTCGGTGAGCCTGGCGAACTCGGGGCTGGCCGCGATCTCGTGCAAAGCCTCCTGCACCCGGGTCAGGGCCGGCGCCGGGGCGCGGGCTGGCGCGAAGATGCCGATCCAGCCGTCCACGCCGGTGCCCGGATACCGGGCGGCGATGGGCGTGGCCTCGGGCAGGGCTGCGACGGGCGTGGCCGCAGTCACGCCCAGTGCACGGCCGGTCTTGCCCTGGGCGTGGATGAGGGCGCTGGTGGGCGTCTCCACCACGCAGTCGACCACGCCGCTGGCCAGGTCGGTCAAGGTGGAGCTGCGGTAGGGCACGTGCAGGACCTGCACGCTGGCGGCCTGGTTGAGCATCTCCAGCGCAATGTGCGGGGGCGAGCCGACGCCATAGGTGCCGCAGCTGAGCTTGCCGGGCTGGCTGCGCGCGCCCTCGACGAACTCCTGCAGGGACCGATAGGGCGACCTGGCTCCGACGATGAGCACATAGGGCGTGGAAGCGATGCGGGCGATGGGCGCCAGGTCCTTTTGCACGCTGAACGACAGCTTGCCGAGCGCGGGCGCGATGGCGATGCTGGTGGACTGCAGCATCAGCGTGTAGCCGTCCGCCGGCGCGTTGAGCAGGGCCTGCGCGGCCACGATGCCGGTGGCTCCAGGCCGGTTGTCCACGACCACGGACTGGCCCAGCCGGTCCTTGAGCCGGGTGGCCACGAAGCGCGCGGCCACGTCGGCCGACGCGCCGGCGGCGAAGGGTACGATCAGCCGCAGGGGGCGGTCAGGGAATTCGGCGCGCGCCGCGACGGCGGTCAGGGCGGCGATGGCACAGAGTGCGGGCACGAGGGCGCGGGCAGCGAGGGAGGGCATGTTCGGCTTTCGTTTTTCGGTGGGAAGGGGCGATGGCTATGGGTGTCGCTGCTGCGCCGGCGGCAGGCGGTCCTGGACCAGGGCGGACCAGAAGCTGGCGCCCAGCGGCAGCAGGGCGTCGTTGAAGTCGTACCAGGGGTTGTGGACCACGCAGGGGCCCATGCCTTCCCAGTCGCCCCGGTGCTCGCCCGTGCCGTTGCCCAGGAAGAGGAAGGCGCCCGGGCAGCGCTGGAGCATGTAGGAGAAGTCGTCCGCTGCCATGGTGGGCTCCAGTCCGTGCACCACGCGGTCCTTTCCCAGCAGCGATTCGGCCACGCGCAGCGCGGCCTGCACGGGGCCGCTGGCGCAGACCGAGGCCGGGTAGCCGAACTCGACGCTCAGTTCGGCCTGTGCCTGGAAGGCCTGGGCCGTGTGCTCGACCATGTGGCGCATGTCCTGCATCAGCCTGTCGGCGACCGTGTCCGAGTAGCAGCGCAGGCTGCCCTCCAGGTCCGCGGACTGCGGGATGATGCTGCCCGCGCCGGGCTGCCCGGCCTCGATGCGGGCAATGCCCAGCGAGACGGGCTGCAGCGGATCGGACATGCGCGAGACCAGGGCCTGCACGGCGGTGACGAGGTGGGCTGCGACCACGATGGGATCGACGGCCAGGTGGGGCCTCGCCGAATGGCCGCCGCGCCCCGTGATGCGGATGCGAAAGCGCGCCGTGGCCGCGGTGATGGCGCCCACGCGCGAGCCGATGTGGCCCTCGGGGATGTTGGGGATGTTGTGGATGCCGTAGATCTCGTCGCAGGCGAAGCGCTCGAACAGTCCGTCGTCGAGCATGGCCAGGGCGCCCGCGCCCTGCTCTTCGGCAGGCCGGAAGAAGAAGTTCACCGTGCCGTCGAAACGGCCGTGTGCGGCCAGGTGCCGGGCCGCACCCAGCAGCATCACCGTGTGCCCGTCATGGCCGCAGCCATGCATCTTCCCGGGCACCCGGGAGCGGTGGGCGAAGCGGTTGGACTCGGTCAGTGGCAGGGCGTCCATTTCCGCCGTCAGGCCGATGCGGCGCCGGCCATCGCCCCTGCGCAATTGCCCGACCACCCCGGTGCCGCCGACGCCCGTGGTGACCTCCAGTCCGCAGGCGCGCAGGAACTCGGCCACCACGCCGGCGGTGCGCACCTCTTCGTAGCTCAATTCGGGATGGGCGTGCAGGTCGCGCCGCAGCGCGGTCAGCGCATCGCCCTGCGCAAGGATTTCCGGGTACATCGGGGGGCCGTTTCTCGTGGGGTTGCGATTCGTTGGAGCCAGTCTAGTGAGCGGCCTGTCTTCCAGAAAGCGACTTTTTTCTGCCGGGTGGATACCTTCGGTTGCCAGTGCGGGCGTGGCCACCCATCAACCTCAGGCGGGCGCGGATGTCCACACCGCGCTAGCATTCGTGGCCGATGCAGCCGCGCCGTTTCCACGTGCGGGCATCGCCTGGTCAGGGGAGCCTCCGATGGGTTTTCTGGTGGAGCTGATCCGCGAGTACGGCTTCGGCATCGTCTTTCTCAATGTGTTCGTCGAGCAGCTGGGCGCACCCATCCCGGCCTATCCCGTGCTGGTGGTGACCGGTGCACTGGAGGGCGCGGACTGGGCTCGCCTGCTGTGGCTGGTGGCCGTGGCCGTGAGCGCCGCGCTGATCGCCGATGTGCTCTGGTACCAGGCTGGCAAGGCCTATGGGCACCGCGTGCTGGGCCGCATCTGTCGCATCTCCCTGTCGCCGGACGCCTGCATCCGCCAGACCGAGACCGTCTATGGCCGCTGGGGCGCACGCTCGCTGCTGGTGGCCAAGTTCGTGCCCGGTTTCGCCTCCATCGCCAGCGCACTGGCCGGCGTGATGGGCACGCCGCTGCGCAGCTTCGTGCTCTATGACGGCCTGGGTGCGCTGATCTGGGTGGGCTCGGCCGTCTACCTGGGGTCGCTGTTCAGCTCCACGGTGGAGGACCTGCTGGGTGTGCTCACGGCCCTGGGCCAGTGGGGCCTGCTGCTGCTGGCGGTGGCCCTGGGCCTGTTCATCCTGCGCAAGTGGTGGCAGCGCCACCGCATGGTGCGTTCGTTGCGCATGCCGCGCATCTCGGTGCGCGAACTGGCCGGTCTGCACGCCCAGGGCGTGGAGCCCACGGTGATCGATGTGCGCGCCTTGCCGCAGTACCGCCAGGGCCACATCCCCGGCGCCCAGTCCTGGGAACTGCGCCCCCGCGACAGCGGCGAGCTGCATGCCCACCTGCTGCCCCAGCACGCGCATCCGCATGGCGTGGTGATCTATTGCGACTGCCCCAACGAAATCTCCGCCGCGCGCCTGGCGCGCCAGTTGCAGCGCGCGGGCTTTGCCAATGTGCGGCCCCTGGTCGGCGGCCTGAAGGCCTGGCAGGCGGCGGGCTTCGAGGTGGAGGCCGCGCCGCTGCCGGTGGCCGAGGCGGCGGGCGATGGACCGGCGCCCAGCGTGCCCTGAGGCTGATCTACTTGCCTGCCGGCATGGAGCAATGCCCGCCTTGCGCGGCCTTGCCCGAGCCGGCCGCGATCAGCGGTGCCTCGAAGCGCAGGTCCACGGGCGGGGAGTGCAGGTGATCCCAGGCGAGGAAGATGACGAGCACTGCCCAGAAGACCGCGCGCAAGGTGTTTTGCTTTGTCATGGCGGGTCCTTTCAGAAGCCGTAGTGGCGGCGGATGCGCAGGCCGAAGATGGTGCCGGCGAAGGCCAGCGGCACCCAGATCCAGCCGTGGATGCTGCCCGTGGAGATGCCCGAGAGCATGGCGCCCACGTTGCAGCCGAAGGCCAGGCGCGAGCTGTAGCCCAGCACCAGGCCGGCCACCAGGGCCACCACCCATTGCGTGCCTGTCAGCGGCCTGGCGCTGACAGGCTTGGCGGCGGCCACCCACAGCGCGCCGCCCAGGATGCCGATGTTGGTGATGCTGGTCACGTCCAGCAGCACGGTCTCGTGCAGGCGCGCGGCGTTGCCGGGCTGGCTCCAGAACCAGTTGCCGGCCAGGTCCACGGCGCCCGTGGCGTTGGCGATCTTGGCGGCCCACAGGCCGAAGCCGTAGACCACGCCCCAGGGCTGGCCCGCGATGACGAGGTTGAGCGTGGCCAGCACGGCCAGCAGCACGGCGCCCACCACCCACTTTCGCACGAACAGCGGCTTGGCGGGGCGCTTGAGCGCCACGTTGGCGCCACGCACGTACCAGGCCACGCCCAGCGCGACCACAGCCAGCGCCGCCAGAGTGGCCAGCAGGGCAGGGACCCAGCCCCAGGCGGTGACCAGTCCCACTGGCTGCGTGTTGCCCAGGTCTAGCCACCAGCCCAGGTGCAGGCTGCCCAGGAAGCTGCCGATGGCGAACACGGGCAGGATGGCTGCGTTCATGGGAATGCCCATGCCGGCCTTGTACAGCGTGCCGCTGCCGCAGCCGTCGGCGATCTGCATGCACAGGCCGAAGACGAAGGCGCCCACCAGCAGGCTGATGCTGGGCGGGCCCAGCGCGGCCGTGAGTTCGGGATAGTGGCCCAGCAGCGGCATGGCCAGCGCGGCGGCCAGCGCCAGCAGCAGCAATTGGCCGAAGACGCCGCTGGCGTCCTTGTCCTCGATCAGCATGCGCCAGCCCGTGGTGAAGCCGAAGCGCTTGCCGGCCAGCACCGCGCCCAGGCCCAGGCCCACGGCGAACAGCGCGGCCTGGCGCACCGAGACGCTCCACAGCAGCCAGCCAAAGAAAACGGCCAGGATGGCCGCAAGAGGAAGTCGTTTCATATCTGGATTTTCTTGTTGTGTGGCAGGCAGGGCGCGACGATGGCGCTCACTGCCTGCCGTGGTCCACTCCGCGATCACTTGTGCGATCAATTACGCGGTCACTTGAACTTTTTTTCCCACCATTGTTTGGCGTCGTAGGCCAGGGATTCGGCGCGGCCGGGCTGGTTGGCCATGGGCGGCGCATCGGCCTGCTGCGTCCAGTCCACCATGGAGCCCGCATACAGCTTGACGCCCGGCAGGCCCGCGACTTCGGACAGGCCGAACCAGTCGGTGGCCGCCCAGTGGCCGGTGTTGCAGAAGGCCACCATGTCCTGGCCCTGCTCGCGCTTGACCTTGGCCGCGATCTGCTTGGCCGTGGCCGTATCGACAAAGGTGGAAGTGCCGGGCACGAACCACTGGTTGAAGTCCAGTTGCTGCGCGCCGGGCAGCGTGCCCGAGAGCTTGGCTGCAGGCGCGCGCGTCTTGCCCTGGTAGAAGGCGTCGGGGCGCGAGTCCACCAATGCAGCGTTGCTGAGCCTGACATGCTGGCCCACGTCCTCGCGCGTGGCGATCAGGCTGGTGTCGAGCTGGGGCTGATAGCTGCTGCGGGCCACGGTGACGGCCGCGTTGTCCTGCGGGAGCTTTTGCCCGTTCCAGGCCTTCATGCCGCCGTTGAGCACGGACAGCTCCTTGAGGCCCAGCAGCTTGAGCGTCCAGTACACGCGTGCTGCCGCGCCGAAGTCGGTGGCGTCTGCGCCCGACGAGACCACGATGGCGTGGGTGGCGGGCGTCAGCCCCAGGGACTGCACGAGTTCGGTGAGCTTGGGCAGCTCGGGCAGTTCACCGGGGTTGGTGGCGGGGCCACGCCATTTGCCGTAGGGGGCGTTGAGCGCGCCGGGAATGTGGCGCTCGCCATAGGCCTTGGGGTCGCGGATGTCGATGATGCGCACGACGTCCTGGCCGGCGGCTGCCTGCACGCCTGCGGGCGTGAGCAGGGGTTCGGCGGCGTGGGCCGTGCCGAAGGCGGTGCAGGCAAGGCCCAGCGCCAGCAGCGGGGCTGCCAGGCGCAGAGCAGGGGAAAATGTCTTGGTCATGATGGCTGGGGCCGATCATGGAAGACCGGCGGAACAAGCAACTGGAGTGCAATTGTCCCGCTTGCAGCATCTATATACAAAGACGCTTATGCATTCTGCTCATGAGGCAGGGTTATATGGCGCGGCGCAGAAGATGCAGAACGGCCTCAGCGCTGTGCGCCCACGGTCTTGGCGCGCTCCAGGCTGGCGTCCAGTGCGGCCTGCGGCGCCTTCTGCGTGGGCCAGCCCTGCATATGCTGCTGGGCGATGCGGCTCAGCGCCGTGATCCAGGGCGCGCTGTCGTTGACGCAGGCGATGTACTCGAACTGCTCGCCGCCCGCATGCAGGAAGGCTTCGCGCGCTTCCTGGCTGATTTCCTCCAGCGTTTCCAGGCAGTCGCTGGTGAAGCCGGGGCAGACCACGTCCACGCGCTTGACACCGCTTTTCGCCAGCTCGATCAGCGACGGCTCGGTATAGGGCTCCAGCCATTTGGCCTTGCCGAAGCGCGACTGGAAGGTCACCAGGTATTGCGAGGGCGACAGGCCCAGGCGCTCGGCCAGCAGGCGCGCGGTCTTGCGGGATTCGCAGTGGTAGGGGTCGCCCAGGTGCAGCGTGCGTTCGGGCACGCCATGAAAGCTCATGACCAGTTTCTCGCCCCGGCCGTTGCCGCGCCAATGGGCCTCGATGCGCTGGGCCAGTGCGTCGATGTAGGAAGCGTCGTCGTGGTAGCGGTTGACGAAGCGCAATTCGGGAATATGGCGCTGGGTGCGGGCCCAGTCATAGACGGCGTCGAACACGCTGGCCGTGGTCGTGCCCGAGTACTGCGGGTACAGCGGCAGGATGAGGATGCGCGTGGCGCCCTCGGCCTTGAGGGCATCGAGCACGCTGGGGATGGACGGGTTGCCGTAGCGCATGGCATGGCGCACCAGCACGTTGTGCCCGGCCTCGCCCAGCCAGCCGCGCAGCAGCAAGGCCTGGCGCGCGCTCCAGTGCTGCAGGGGGGAGCCGTCCTTCTCGTGCCAGACGGTGGCGTACTTGGCGGCCGACTTGGCCGGCCGTGTGCGCAGGATGATGCCGTGCAGGATGGGCCACCAGGCGATCCTGGGGATCTCGACCACGCGGTCGTCGCCCAGGAACTGTGCCAGGTAGCGGCGCACGGCCGGGGCCGTGGGGGCGTCGGGCGTTCCGAGGTTGCACAGCAGCACGGCGGTGCGCTGGGGTTGGTCGTGGCGGAAGGTGGGTTCTGGCGCGAAGCGGGAAGGCATAGGTGCGATTGTGGCAGGACGGGACCGCCAGTCATGCGAGTCGGATGACCCGGCGGCAGCCTGCGAGCGGGCGTTTCGCTATGCTCCAAGCATGTCCCAAGCCACCACCGCCCCCCTCGCCGCATCCTCTCCCGAATCCGCACTGGCCGCGCTGCGGCAACTGCGCCGCGATGGCCGTATCCGTGCCATCTCCATCGACCTGGACGACACGCTGTGGCCCGTGTGGCCGGCCATCTCGCGCGCTGAGCAGGTGCTGCTGGACTGGCTGCATGCCCATGCGCCGGCCACGGCCACGGCACTGCGCGACGTGGCCGCCGTGCGCGCCATCCGCGTGCAGGTCGAGCGCGACCGGCCGGACCTGGCCCACGACCTCAGCGGCCTGCGCCGCGAGTCCATCCGCCTGGCGCTGCAGCGCAATGGCGACGATGGCGGCCTGGCGGAAACGGCCTTCGACATCTTCTTCGCCGAGCGCCAGCGCGTGGACCTGTACGAGGACGCGCTGCCCGCCCTGCAGTTCCTGGCCGCGCGCTGGCCCGTGGTGGCGCTGAGCAACGGCAACGCCAGCGTGCATGTGGTGGGCATCGGCGAGCATTTCCACGCGGCGCTGAGCGCCACCAAGGCCGGCATGGCCAAGCCGGACACGCGCTTCTTCCACGCGGCCGCCGCCGCCGCGGGCGTGGCGCCCCAGGATGTGCTGCACATCGGCGACGACGCGCGGCTCGATGCGCTGGGCGCCATGGATGCGGGTATGCACGCAGTCTGGCTCAACCGCACGGGGGTAGCATGGCCTCACGAGGGGCCCGCGCCCCACGTCACGGTGGCCAGCCTCGCGCAGTTGTGCCAGGGGCTGGCTGACAGCTGACCCTGCACGCCAAAGCCGCCATGCCCACCAGCCACAGCACAGCTTTCTTCCACCCCCCCGTCCTCCCCGCCGTGCGCAGCATCGGCTGGAAACACCCCCTGAGCTGGCTGGCGCGCGGCGCGCGCGACATGGCAAGGGCGCCCTGGCTGAGCCTGGCGCATGGCCTGGTCTTGACCTTGATCGGGTTTTTGATCTTGACGCTGGGGCACAATCGCTTCTGGCTGATGGCCGGGGCCTTGTCGGGGTTCCTGATCGTCGGCCCCGTCGTGGCGACCAGCCTCTACGCGATCAGCCGCGCGCTGGAGCGCGGCGAGCGGGCCGACCTGTCCCTGGTGCGCAGCACCTGGACGCGCTGGCAAAGCTGCCATGCGCAGGAGGGGCGGGGCGGCTACTGGTGCCTGGTGCAGTTCGGACTGCTGCTGTCGCTGGCGGCCACGGGCTGGGTGCTGGTGTCGGCCTCGCTGATCACGGTGATGTCGCCGGTGCGCGTGGCCACGCCGATGGATTTCGTGCAGCACGTGGTGCTGGCCCGCGACGGGCAGTTGTTTGCGGTATGGCTGGCGCTGGGCAGTTTTCTGGCAGCGCCCATTTTTGCGTCCAGCGTGGTGGCCATGCCGCTGATGCTGGACAGGCGGGTGACGGTGCGCCAGGCCGTGCTGACCAGTTGGTTGGCCGTGCTGGCCAACCCTGTGCCTCTGGCACTGTGGGCCGCCCTCATTGTGTTGTTGACCCTGCTGGGCCTGGGCAGCTGGCTGCTGGGACTGGTGGCCGTGATGCCCCTGCTGGGGCACGCGAGCTGGCACGCGTACCGCGATCTGGTCGATGCGTCGGCCTTCCCGGCGCGTTGAGCCGGGCGGGCCCGGACCGGCTGGGCCTGCAGGGGAGGATGTAGGACGGTGTTGTCGTGATATTCGGGTATACAGAAGAACAGATCGCCCATTTCTTCCTCACCTATGGCGTGGGGGCCTTCATCCTCTTCATGGTGTTCATCATCCTGCAGCTGGCGCGCCAGTCCAAGGCGGGAAAGTTCGGCACCTTCGTGATCTTCCTGGGCCTGGGCGTGGGCTTCGTGGGCTACGTGGCCAAGATCGTCATCCAGTGGTGGATGGAGAGGTAGTCCGAGAGGTAGTCCACTCCCCCTGAGCCGCTTCGCGGCTTCCCCCTCTCTCTTCGGGAGGGGGACGACACCCTTGCGGCGGGGCGGCCCTTGCTTGGTGTCCCTGGCCTTGGGGGCGCGCCAGTTTTTGACGCCGCTTTCAATAGTGCCCCTCTTCTCGTTCCGGTGCTTACTCGGCCTTGGCCCCCGCAGCCTTGATCACCGGGTCCCAGCGCTTGATTTCGGCGGCGGTGTGCTGGCGCAGGGCGTCGGGGGTGAGGCGGTCTGCGGGCGGGATGATGACGCTCATGTCGGTGAAGCGCTTGACCAGGGCGGGCTCGGACAGGGCGGTGCGCAGGGATTTGTTGAGGCGTTCGATGACGGCCTGGGGCGTGCCTCGCGGGGCGTAGAGGCCGTGCCATACGGCAAGCTCGAAGCCGGGCTGGCCGGCCTGCGCGAAGGTGGGCACATCGGGCAGGGAGGGCAGGCGTTCGCGCGTGGCGACGGCGTAGCCCTTGAGCATGCCCGCCTGTATGTGCGGGCCGGTGGCCACGGGCTGGTCGCAGATCACATCGACATTGCCTGCCACCAGGTCCTGCAGGGCCGGGCCCGTGCCGCGGTAGGGCACCAGAGTGGCTTCGGTGGAGGTGGTCTGCAGCAGCAGCATGGCGCACAGGTGGGAGGTGGCGCCTACACCGGCATGCGAGAAGCGCACTTCACCCGGTTTGCCCTTCATGTGGGCGATGAAGTCCGCCAGCGTGGCGGGCGCGAAGCCTTTGCTGTGTACGAGGATCATGGGCACGTCGCCGGCCAGGGCGATGGGCTCCAGGTCGCGGCGCACATCGAAGGCGAGCTTGCTGTAGAGCGCGGGCGCCGTCGCGATGCCCATGTTGTGCAACAGCAGGGTGTGGCCGTCGGCCTGGGCGCGCGTGACGCGGCTGGTGCCTATGGTGCCGCCGGCGCCGCCGACGTTCTCGACAATGACCTGCTGGCCCAGGTCGCGGGTCATGGCCTCGGCCAACACGCGTGCCAGCACGTCGGTGGAGCCGCCGGCCGCGTAGGGCACGACGATGGTGACGGGCTTGCCGGGAAATGCCTGGACGGCGAGTCCTGCCGTGGCCAGCGCGGTGGCGAGCACTGTCCGGGCGAGAGGAAGGTGGTGCAAGGGGCGCATGGATGTGTCTCCTGAAGGCGCGAAGGAAGGCCACCGGCTCTTGGCGGCCGGTCTGACAGAGGAAGGCGTGGGACGGGCTCAGGCCGGGGCCACGAAGCGGTACAGCTCGGTATGGTCGGCCGCCGGTCCCAGGATTCGCGAGGCTTCGCTGGCCATGGCGCTGACCTGGCGGCCCAGTTCCATGGGCGTACCCATGGCCTGGCCCAGCGACAGGGCGATGCCCACGTCCTTGGCCTGCAGCGCCAGCGAGAAGCCCGAGTCGAAGGCACCGTTCAGCATGAACTGGTGCGCCTTGTTTTCGGTGGTGTTGTTCTTGCCGGTGGAGGCATTGATCACGTCCACGATGGTGGCCGGCGCAATGCCGAAGGCCGCGCCCGCGTGGATGGCCTCGGCCGTGGCGATCAGGGCCGCTGCCGAGACATAGTTGTTCAGCGCCTTGAGCGCATGGCCCGCGCCCACGGGGCCGACATGGGTGATGGCCTGGCCCATGCGCTGCAGCAGCGGCAGGTGCTGGGCGAGCAGGTCCGCATCGCCACCGACCATGATGGACAGCGTGCCCGCAATGGCGCGCTTGACGCCGCCGGAGACCGGCGCATCCAGCAGCCCTATGCCGCGCTCGCCCAGCAGGCCGGCCAGCGCCCGCGTGCGATTGGGGTCGGCCGAGCTCATGTCGATGACGCAGGCGCCGGGCTGCAGGTGCGGGGCCAGTTCGCCCACCACGGCATCGACGATGCGGGAGTCGGGCAGCATGGTGAAGACCACGCTGCAGGCGGCGAAGTCGGCGGCGCCGGATGCCACGGACACGCCCTCATGCGCGCTGGCGAAGCGCGCGGCGGCGGCGGGTACGGCGTCCCTGATGACCAGGGTGTATCCTGCTGCGTGCAGCAGGTGGGCCATGGGCTGGCCCATCATCCCGAGGCCTATGAATCCGATGGAGGTCATGCTGCGTGCCTCAGATGTTCATTTCCTTGAACACTTCCGATGCGACGCGGAAGGAGTCGATGGCGGCGGGCACGCCGCAGTAGATGGCGGTCTGCAGGAAGACCTCCTTGATCTCGTCCTTGCTCAGGCCGTTGTTGATGGCGCCGCGCACATGCAGCTTGAGTTCATGGGGGCGGTTGAGCGCCGTGATCATGGCCAGGTTCAGGAAGGAGCGCGTCCTGCGGTCCAGGCCCGGGCGGTTCCAGACATCACCCCAGCAGTACTGGGTGACCAGTTCCTGCATGTCGATGTTGAAGTCCGTGGCGTTCTGGATGGACGCATCGACATACTCGGCGCCCAGTACCTCGCGGCGGGTGGACAGGCCCTGGTCGAAGAGGGCGGGGTTCTTGGGGGCGTAGGCACGGGTCATGAAAACTCCTGATGGAAGGTTGTAAAGGAATCTGTCGATGGAGTGGATTTAATCAGATTGTCAGACAATCCGACTTGATGAAAATCTGTATTGCCTGCCGGATCAGGTGTGTGTATGACAATCCGTCAGTCCGTCCGGCCCCTGGATTGGCAGGTAGGATTCGTCCCATGAACCAGATGCTGCGTGTCCCCCGCGAAGAAACGTCGCTGCGCCAGCGCACGACGCAGACCCTGCGCACGGCCATCCTCGATGGCGTGTTTGCGCCCGGGCAGAAGCTGTCCGAGCGCGAGCTGTGCGAGAGCCTGGATGTGAGCCGTTCCTGCTTGCGCGAGTCGCTGCAGCACCTGCAGGCCGAGGGGCTGATCACCATCGTTCCGCACCGTGGCCCCGAGGTCACGGACATCTCGGTGCAGGAAGTGCGCGATATCTACGAGGTGCGGGCCAGCCTGGAGGGCCTGGCCAGCCGGGGCTTTGCGCTGCATGCCTCGGACGCGCAGCGCGCGGCGCTGCGTGCCAAGCTGGGGGAGTTGGCCGTGCCCGGGGTGGCGGGCGACAAGGTGGCGCTGCTGGCGATCAAGAACCAGTTCTACGACATCCTGATCGAGGGCTGCGGCAACCTGGTGGCCGGCCAGATGCTGCGCCAGCTGAACAACCGCGTGACGGTGCTGCGGCGCATCTCCATGTCCCAGCCCGGGCGCCTGCCGCAGACGCTGGCGGAGCTGGACGCCATCGTGGCGGCGATCGAGCAGGGCGACGCGGACCAGGCCGCGCGCCTGAGCGCCGAGCATGTGCAAAAGGCCAGCCAGGGCGTGTTGCGCGCCATGGCCGAGAAAGCTGGCCCGGCCAGTTGATGCCGGAGCCTGGGCTCAGTCCGGCTTGACCTGGGCGCGCTTGAGCACTTTCTGCCAGCGTGCCTGCTCGGAGGCAATGAACTGCGCGAACTGCTGGGGCGTGCTGCCGATGGGCTCGGCCGCGTCGCCCTGCAGGCGCTTGAGCGAATCGGGGGCCTTGACGGCCTTGGCGCATTCCGTGGCCAGCTTGTCCACATGCGACCGGGTCATGCTGGAGGGGGCGAGCATGCCGTACCACTGCGTCATCTCGAAGCCCGGGAAGCCCTGCTCGGCCACGGTGGGCACGTCGGGCAGCTGGGGCAGGCGCTGGGTCGATCCCGTGGCGATGCAGCGCACCTTGCCGGCCTTGATGAAGGGCAGCAGGGCGGCGGCGCCGACCGAGGCAGCGTCCAGGCGGCCCGACATCAGGTCGGTCATCATGGGGCCCGTGCCGCGATAGGGCACGTGCAGCATGAAGATCTCGGCCGTCATCTTCAGGTACTCGAAGGCCAGGTGCCCGGCGCTGCCATTGCCGGCCGAGCCGTAGCTGAGCTGGCCCGGCTTCTTCCTGGCGTAGGCGATGAGTTCGCGCAGGTTCTTGACCGGCACATCGGGGTGGACCACGTACAGGCTGGGCACCTTGGCCAGCAGGCTGACGGGCTGGAAGTCCTTGTTGGCGTCGTAGGGCAGCTTGTCGAAGATGTAGGGGTTGACGGCCAGCGTGCCGATGTGGCCCAGGATGACCGTGCTCTGGTCATCGGCGCGCGCCACTTCCTGCATGGCGATGTTGCCGGCCGCGCCGGGCTTGTTGTCCACGAAGACGTTCTGGCCCAGGGTCTTGGACAGCTCGGCGGCCGTGGAGCGTGCCACGATCTCGGAGCTTCCGCCGGGCGCGAAGGGCACGACGAAGCGGATGGGCCGTGTGGGCCAGGCATCCTGCGCCAGCGCAGCCGCAGGCAGCAGGCCAGACAGGGCCATGGCTCCCGTGCCGGCCAGCAATTGGCGGCGGCCGAGCGGGGGCAGGTCTGCGTGGTGAAGAAAGTCGCGCGAAGGCATGTCTGGTCTCCTGGCTATCGTTGTAGTGGATGGGCCGCAGCAGATGCGGCGCCAGCGATGGTGGCGCCGGCGGCTGTCAATCTGCTGTCAAACCGGGGCCCGCAGGCTACGGAGATACCCGGGGGTCAGGCTTTTCCCTCGGCACCCAGGGCCTGGCCGATGGCCTCGGCCGCCTGCAGGCCGCTGCGCACGGCGCCTTCGATGGTGGCCGGATACGGTCCGTCCACATGGTCGCCGCAGGCCCACAGGCCGTGGCCCAACTCCATGTCGGGCCGCTGCAGCTGCGGCAGGCAGGCGAAGGTGGCGCGCTTGTCGATCACGGTGCGCAGCGGGATCAGGTCGTCCCAGCCCAGCTGGGCCTGTGCCTGGGCCAGTACCTGGGCCTGCAGGGTGTCGCGGTCCGATGCGCTGTCGCTGATGACGAAGGCCATCAGGCCCTGCGGTCCCCCCAACTGTCCCCGGTCGAAGACGAACTGCGCAGGCGCATCGGGCGTGGCGCGCAGCGCCAGCCAGGGTTCCCCCGGTGGCAAGGTGTGCGAGGCGTCAAGGGTCTGTGCATAGACGGTGGCAATGGGACGGTGCTGCAGGTCCTGGGCCAGCTGTGCCCAGCGCTGCAGGGCAATGCCGTCGCGCGCAGGCAGGCTGTCGTGCTCGGCGGCGGTCAGTGCCAGGCGCGCTGCTTCGGGTGCGGGGCAGGCCAGCAGCACGGCGTCGAAGGGCGCGTCTTCGCCCTGGGCTGCGCCCAGCGTCCAGTGCGGTCCCTGGGGCTGCAGTTCGGCCACGCGGCTGCCCAGGCGCACGGCGTGGCCGCGCTCTTGCAGCCATTGCGCGGCCGGTGCCGGAAACAGGCGGCCGAGGTCGCTGCGCGGCACGAGAAAGTGCGAGCCGCCACGGCCGCTGAACAGCGCATCGCGCAGCACACGCAGGAACACGGTGCCGCTGGCCAGGTGAATGGGTGTGTTGAGCGCCGAGATGCACAGCGGGTCGATGAACTCGCCGACCAGGCGCTGCGGCAGGCCTGTGCAGAGGTCGGCCACCGTGGCTTCGGCCGCGCAGCGAAAGCCCGCCAGCCGCCAGCGCACGGCGCGCGCCAGCAGGGCTGCGCGCTCGGCCAGGCTCCAGCCGCGTGCGGTGGCAATGCCGGCCAGCGCATCCAGCGGCGCAGGCCAGTCGGGAAAGCGCAGGCCACTGCCATCGATATAGGGCAGGGCCATGGGCTGGCGGTGCAGGGCCTGTTCAGGGTCCACGCCCACCTCGCGCATGAGGCGCAGGCTTTCGGTGTACGCACCGATGAGGATGTGCTGGCCGTTGTCCACGCGCAGCAGGCCCTGTGGCGTGTCCAGGTCCATGCCGCGCGCACGGCCACCGGGCTCGCGGGCGGCCTCGTGCAGGGTGATGTGCCAGCCGCTGCGCGCCAGCGTCAGGGCGGCCGCAAAGCCGGCCCAGCCGCCGCCGATGATGGCGGCATGCGGCTTGTCTTTGGCGCGCTCTCTGCTCACCGCGCCATGCGTCCCAGTGCCTGCATCTTCCAGGCCAGCCAGAGCTTGCGCAGCGGCGGCAGGCTGATGCGCTGGTGCAGCACGCGGAAGTCGTCGGCCTCGATCTCGCGCAGCAGGGTGCGGTAGATGCTGGCCATCATGAGGCCGGGCTTTTGCGCGCGGCGGTCGGCCGCGGGCAGCAGGGCCAGGGCCTCGTCGTAGAGGCGGTGGGCGCGCTCGGCCTGGAAGCGCATCAGCGCGGTGAAGCGGTCCGAGTACTCGCGCTTGGTGATCTCGTGGGCCTTGACGTCGAACTGCTGCAGTTCGCTGATGGGCAGGTAGATGCGGCCACGCATGGCGTCCTCGCCCACGTCGCGGATGATGTTGGTCAGCTGGAAGGCCAGGCCCATCTTGTGGGCGTAGGCCGTGGTCTCTTCCTGGGTCTGGCCGAAGATGCGCGCGGCCACCTCGCCTACCACGCCGGCCACAAGGTGGCAGTAGCGCGCCAGGCCCGGGAAGTCCAGGTAGCGGGTCTGCTCCAGGTCCATGCGGCAGCCGTCGATCACGGCCTGCAGGTGGCGCTCCTCGATGCCGTAGACCGGTGCGTGCGGCATGAGCGCCCGCATCACGGGATGCGATGGCTTGCCTGCAAAGGCCTGGTGCACTTCGTTCTGCCACCAGCCGAGCTTGGTGGCGGCAACGCCGGGGTCGGAGACTTCGTCCACCACGTCGTCCACTTCGCGGCAGAAGGCATAGAAGGCTGTGATGGCGGCACGGCGTTCGCGCGGCAGGAAGAGGAAGGCGTAGTAAAAGCTGCTGCCCGAGGCGGCGGCCTTGTCTTGGACGTACTGATCCGGATTCATATGGGCCGGGATTGTCCCATGCGCAGGGCACGCCATAGCAGCAGCGGCCCGTCAGCCTTGCCGACGGTGGGGCGGCGGTAGAGGCTGGCGCCCTGCAGCGCATCGACCTTGTCGAGAATGCGCAGCCCGCCCTGCACCACCAGGCGCAGCTCCCAGCCGATGCGGCCCGGCAGGCGGTGCACCAGCGGGGCGCCGGACTGCATCAGTGCGCGCGCCCAGGCCGATTGTTCGGCCAGCAGCGCACGCACGGCAGGGGTCAGCGCATCGGGCTGGGCGCGCAGGTCTTCACGCCGCACGCCGTGGGCGGCGCAGTCGGCGTCTGTCAGGTAGTGGCGCTGGCGCGGCAGGTCCACGCTGAAGTCCTGCCAGAAATTGATCAATTGCAGGGCGGTGCAGATGGCGTCGCTGCGGGCCAGCGATCCGGCATCGTCCACCCCGTACAGATGCAGCAGCAGCCGGCCCACGGGGTTGGCCGAGCGGCGGCAGTAGTCGAGCAGCGCGGCGCGGTCGGCGTAGGTGGTGCCGGCATCCGTCTTGCGCACATCCTGGGCAAAGGCGCTGAGCAGGTCGTCCATCAGTGCCAACGGCAGCTGGTGGGCGCGCACTTGCGGTGCCAGGCCCTCAAAGACCTGGGGCCAGGCCGTGCGCGCCAGCATGGCTGCCTCGTCCTCGGTGCCTAGCGCCATCAGGTCGGCGCGGTAGGCCGCCAGCGCGGCAAGGCGCTGGGGCGGCGTGGCGTCGCCCTCGTCGGCCAGGTCATCCGCCGTGCGTGCGAAGTGGTACAGGGCCGCGATGGGGGGGCGCAGCCATGGCGGGCAGAGCCAGGACGCCACGGGAAAGTTCTCGTAGTGCGTGACGGGGGCGGGGAGGCGGGCAG
Source organism: Delftia tsuruhatensis (assembly GCF_903815225.1). Taxonomy (NCBI): domain Bacteria; kingdom Pseudomonadati; phylum Pseudomonadota; class Betaproteobacteria; order Burkholderiales; family Comamonadaceae; genus Delftia; species Delftia tsuruhatensis. The sequence continues at coordinate 4,141,890 of NZ_LR813084.1, read as the reverse complement.
GGTGGGGGGGGTGGACTTCACGGTGCGCCGATTGTCGTTGCTGTGGAGAGGGCCATGCTTTTCACTTGACGGGCGCAAGGGCTTCTCCTAAATTACTAACCCGTCAGTCAGTAAACGGCGCCAGCCAACTGCCGGGGCCTGCCGCCCGGCCCCCGCAAGCCCGCCGCCGCTTTCCGCTCCATCCCTCCGGACCCACATGCCTGTCATGCCCTCGACCCTTGCCGCGCCGGCGCTGCCGCGCCATCATCTTCTTGCTCCCCTGTGCCTGGCCGTTGCGCTGGCGTTGGGTGCCTGTTCCAAGGCCGAACCGCCGCCCGAGCCGGTACGCGCCGTCAAGCTGCTCACCGTGGGGGTGGGAACGCTGGACACGCAGCTGGAGTACGCGGGCGAAGTGCGTGCACGCATAGAGTCGCGCCTGGGCTTTCGCGTGGCAGGCAAGATCGTGCGCCGGGAGGTGGAGTTGGGCCAGCATGTGCAGGCCGGCCAGTTGCTGGCACGGCTCGATGCCAGCGACTACCGCCTGGGTGCCGACGCGGCGCGCGCCCAGGTGGCGGCGGCCACCACGCAGCGCGATCTGGCGGCTGCAGATGTAAGGCGTTACTCGCAGCTGAAGGCGCAGAACTTCATCAGCGGCGCGGAGCTGGAGCGGCGCGAGGCCTCGCTCAAGTCCGCCCAGGCCACGCTGGATCAGGCCAAGGCGCAGCTCGCATCGCAGAGCAACCAGGAAGCCTATGCCCAACTGCTGGCCGACGTGCCGGGCGTGGTGACCGGCATAGACGCCGAGCCGGGCCAGGTGGTGTCGGCCGGCTCGCCTGTGGTGCGCATCGCCCAGGATGGCCCGCGCGACGTGGTGTTCGTCGTGCCCGAGGACAAGCGCGGCGAGATCCGCGTGGGCCAGAAGGTGAGTGTGCGCCCGTGGTCGGCCGGCATGCAGCCGCTGCAGGGCCAGGTGCGCGAGGTGGCGGCCAGCGCCGATCCCGTCACACGTACCTACCAGGTGAAGGTATCCCTGCCCACGGCGGATGCGGCGGCCGTGCCGCCGCTGGGTGCCACGGTGCATGCGCTGCCCGAGGGCATGGGGCCCACGGGCCAGCCCGTCATCAAGCTGCCCACGACGGCGCTGCGCCAGGAGGGCGGCGGTGGCCAGGGCACGGCCGTGTGGGTGTTCGATGCCGCCAGTAGCACGGTGAAGCTGCAGCCCGTGCAGCTTGCCACGGCCGATGGCAACGAGGCGGTGATCGCCGCCGGCCTGACGCCAGGCATGCAGGTGGTGGCCACCGGCGTGCATGTGCTCACGCCAGGCCAGAAGGTCACGGTCTACCAGGACCGCTATGACAAGACCCAGCAGCCGGCACAGCCCGCGCAGGCGCCTGCCGCCGCAGGCGCCGCGCCCAGCGGAGCGGCCCGATGAGCGGGGCCAAGCACAAGGTGCCGCAAGGCGGGCACTTCAATCTTTCGCGCTGGGCGCTGGACCATGTGGCGCTGACGCGCTACTTCATGGTCGTGCTGCTGTTGCTGGGCTTCGCCTCGTACTTCCAGCTGGGGCAGGACGAGGACCCCCCCTTCACCTTCCGCGCCATGGTGGTGCGCACCAACTGGCCCGGCGCCACGGCGCAGCAGATGGCCGAGCAGGTCACCGACAAGATCGAGCGCACGCTGCAGGAGGTGCCCTACGCCGACAAGATCAGCAGCTATTCCAAGCCCGGCGAGTCGATGATCATCTTCCAGCTCAAGGACAATTCGCGCCCCGGCGATGTCCAGCAGCTGTGGTACACGGTGCGCAAGAAGATCGGCGACATGCGCTACACCCTGCCGCAGGGCGTGCAGGGGCCGTTCTTCAATGACGAGTTCGGTGACGTCTATGGCGTGATCTACGCATTGCAGGCCGATGGCTTCAGCTATGCCGAGCTCAAGACCATGGCCGACGATGTGCGCCAGCGGCTGCTGCGCGTGCCGGACGTGGCGAAGGTGGAACTGTTCGGCGTGCAGGACGAGAAGGTCTACATCGAGTTGTCCCAGCGCCGCCTGTCGCAACTGGGCCTGGACATGAACCAGGTGCTGGGCCAGCTGGGCCAGCAAAACGCCATCGAAGGCGCGGGCGTGCTGCAGACACCACGCGAGGATGTGCAGGTGCGCGTGGCAGGCCAGTTCCTGGCGGTGGAGGAACTGCGCGCCATGCCGATACGCGGCGCCTCGGGCGCGCAGCTGCGCCTGGGTGACATTGCCGAGATCCGCCGTGGCTACTCCGATCCGGCGAACGTGAAAGTGCGCCACCAGGGGCGCGAGACCATCGCCCTGGGCGTGTCCATGATCAAGGGCGGAGACATCATCCGCCTGGGCAAGTCCCTGCGCGGCGCCGTGGGCGACATCGCCCGCACGCTGCCGGCCGGCGTGGAGCTGGCCAACATGCAGGACCAGCCCAAGGCCGTGGCCGATTCGGTCAACGAGTTCCTCCAGGTGCTGATCGAGGCCGTGGTGGTGGTGCTGGCCGTGAGCTTCATCAGCCTGGGCCTGCACAAGCGCGAAGGTCACCAGCCGCTGTGGAAGCGCTGGTACATCGATCCGCGCCCGGGCCTGGTGGTGGCCATCACGATCCCGCTGGTGCTGGCCGCGACCTTCCTGGCCATGTGGTACTGGAACATCGGCCTGCACAAGGTGTCGCTGGGCTCGCTGATCATCGCGCTGGGCCTGCTGGTGGACGACGCCATCATTGCCGTGGAGATGATGGTACGCAAGATGGAGGAGGGCTACGAGAAGTACCGCGCCGCCACCTTCGCCTACGAGATCACGGCCAAGCCCATGCTGACCGGCACGCTGATCACGGCAGCGGGCTTCCTGCCCATCGGCATGGCCAAGTCCATGACGGGCGAGTACACCTTCGCCATCTTCGCGGTGACGGTGATTGCGCTGGTGCTCAGCTGGTTCGCCTCGGTGTACTTCGTGCCCTACCTTGGCATGCTGCTGCTCAGGCGCCCGCCGCACGCGGCCACGCTGCCGCCCGAGGTGGCCTCGGGTGAGGTGCCCATCGAGGAGACCAACCTCAATGCGTCTTCTGCAGAGCATGAAGTCTTCGACAGCCCGTTCTACAACCGCTTCCGGCGCGCCGTGAACTGGTGCGTGACGCACCGCTGGCTGACCATCGCCATCACGGTGCTGGTGTTCGCGCTGGGCCTGGTGGGCATGTCGCGCGTGCAGCAGCAGTTCTTCCCGGATTCCAGCCGGCCCGAAGTGCTGGTGGACATCTGGTTCCCCGAAGGCACATCGCTGGCTGCCAACGAGGCCGTCACGCGCCGCGTGGAAGAGCGCTTCATGCAGCTGGACGGCGTGCGCACGGTCAGCGAGTGGGTGGGCTCGGGCGTGCCGCGTTTCTACCTGCCGCTGGACCAGGTGTTCCCGCAGAACAACGTCTCGCAGTTCATCCTGGTCGCCCAGGATCTGCCCACGCGCGAGCGCCTGCGCAAATCGCTGCCGGCGCTGCTGGCCCAGGAGTTCCCCGAGGTGCGCGGCCGCGTCAAGCTGCTGCCCAACGGTCCTCCCGTGCCCTATCCGGTGCAGTTCCGCGTCTCCGGCACCGATCCGCAGAAGCTGCGCGCCTATGCCGACGAGGTCAAGCAGGCGATGATCGCCAACGCCGACATGCGCGGCGTCAACGACAACTGGAACGAGTCCGTCAAGGCCGTGCGACTGGAGGTGGACCAGGACAAGGCGCGCGCGTTGGGCGTGAGCAGCCAGGCCATCGCCCAGGCCGCCCGCGTCATGCTCAGCGGCTCCACGGTGGGCCAGTTCCGCGAGGGCGACAAGCTCATCGACATCGTGCTGCGCACGCCGTATTCGGAGCGCGACGCCATCACCGATATCGCTAGCGCCTACCTGCCCACGGCTTCGGGCAAGTCGATTCCGCTGACGCAGATCGCCAAGCCCGTGATGGTCTGGGAGCCCGGCGTGATGTGGCGCGAAAAGCGCATGTTCGCCATCACCGTGCAGGGCGATGTGCGCGAGGGCCTGCAAGGCGCGACGCTGACCCATGCGCTGCTGCCCGGACTGCGCGATATCGAGTCGCGCTGGCACGCTGCGGGCGACACGGCCTACCGCATCGACGTGGCCGGTGCCGTGGAGGAAAGCTCCAAGGGCTCGGACGCCATCGTCGCGGGCGTGCCCGTGATGCTGTTCCTCACCTTCACGCTGCTGATGCTGCAGTTGCGCAGCGTCAGCCGCTCGCTGCTGGTGTTCGTCACCGGGCCGCTGGGCATTCCCGGCGTGGCGGCGGCGCTGCTGCTGCTGGGCCGGCCCTTCGGCTTCGTGGCGCTGCTGGGCGTGGTGGCGCTGATGGGCATGATCCAGCGCAACTCGGTGATCCTGATCGACCAGATCGAGACCGACCGCGCGCGCGGCGTGCCGGCCTGGGATGCCATCGTCGAAGCGGCCGTGCGCCGGCTGCGGCCCATCGTGCTGACGGCCGCCGCTGCCGTGCTGGCCATGATCCCGCTGTCGCGCAGCGTGTTCTGGGGCCCCATGGCCGTGGCCATCATGGGCGGGCTGATCGTGGCCACCGTGCTGACGCTGCTGGCGCTGCCGGCCATGTACGCCGCCGTGTTCCGCGTGCGCCGCGAGCCCACACCTTGATGCGACGACAAAAGCAGAGGCCGCCGGTCGATCCGGGGTATGGCAATGGGCCCCCGCAATTGCGGCTAGAATCTGCGCCCTGACCTAGGGGCCGCCGCGCAGGCGGCTCCCCCAAGAACCAGCGCGGGTGGCGAAATTGGTAGACGCACCAGGTTTAGGTCCTGACGCCAGCAATGGTGTGGGGGTTCGAGTCCCCCCCCGCGCACCACGCACGAACATCGCTCAATCGCGGTGAACCTTGCACAAGCCCGTTTCCTCCAGAGGAAACGGGCTTTTTTTCTGTGCCCTTGGGTCGAATCGGAACGGGTTGAAACCGGCACAAAACAGCGCAAAATCACATTCCAATCCCGCGCAGATCCCGCTTGTGATCCCGCGCGGGCAGCAGGAGGTGGGATGGCTTATTTCCGGAAGGTGAAGAACGGCTGGCGGGCCGAAGTGGAGCGTGCGGGGGTCCGGCGCACCGCCACGCGGGCGACCAAGGCCGAGGCGCAGGGGTGGGCCGTGGCCGAGGAGGCGGCCATCCTGGCCGGGGCGCGCGGGGAGTTTCCGCGGCGCACGCTGGCCGAGGCCGTGGAGCGCTACCGGCGCGAGGTGACGGACAGGAAGACGGCCAGCACGGCGCGGGCCGATCATCTGCGCTTCGATGCCTGGCTGCGCGAGTTTCCCGAGCTGGCCGCCAAGGTGTTCCACGAGATCACGGGCGACGATCTGGCGCGCTGGCGCGATGCGCGGCTGCAGCAGGTCTCGGGCGCCAGCGTGCTGCGCGAGGCCCAGCAGTTCCGTCCTGTCTGGACGCTGGCCGTCAAGCAGTGGAAATGGGCCGGCAAGAGTCCCTGGCCGGAGATCAGGCTGCCGGCCAAGGCCCATGCGCGCCGGCGCACAGGGCAGTGGAGCGAGGTGCGGCGCATGCTGCGCTCGGCCAATGTCTCACCGCGCCTGGCGCCATCATCGCCCATGGAGCAGACGGCCTGGACCATGCTGGTGGCCCTGCACACCGCCATGCGCAGCGGTGAGATCCTGCGCATGGGCCGCAGCAATGTGGATCTCAAGCGCCGGGTCTACCACCTGCCGCACCACAAGACGGAGGCCAAGGTGGGCGAGCGCCACGTGCCGCTGACGCGCCGTGCCGTGCGCCTGCTGCGCGTGCTGGATGCCGCCGCCGAGGCCGCCGGGCGCGATGCCTATTGGACCATCAGCGACGCCAGCCGCGACACGCTCTACCGCAAGCTGCGTGACCGCGTCATGGTCGAAGGCCTGCGCTTTCACGACCTGCGCGCCACGGCGCTGACCTGGCTGAGCAAGCGCGTGGATGTGATGACGCTGGCGCGCATCAGCGGCCACGTCGACATCAACGAACTGTTCAACACCTACTACCGCGAGTCGGCCGAGGACATCGCGGCGCGGCTGTAGGCAGGTGCACCAGGCCGTGAGCGGCAGAAAATACAACTTTGATGTGATATATTGACATTATTATCTTTGAATGATAATTTGCGTTTATCACTTCAAGATGATTGAAGCTTTTCCTGATCCCGATTGGAGCGCGCCATGGACCATCTGCTGCAACTGCCCGACCAGTTGGGCCTGCACCTGAAGTCGCTGCGCAAGGCGGCTGGCGTCAGCCAGGTCCAGCTGGCGCAGCGTTTGGGCGTGTCCCAGTCGCGCGTGGCGGCGATCGAGCGCGACCCCGCGGCCATCAGCGTGCGCCAGTTGATGGAGATCGTGCAACTGCTGGACGCGGACCTGCTGGTGCGCCCGAGAGGGGATGCGCCGTCTCCCGTGCTGCGGGTGGCTGAGCCGGCGCCCCGGTACGCGCAGGATGCGTCGGGCCGGCCACCGGCCGGTGGCGGTGATGTGGAGGTTCCGGTCCCCGGGCCGGCTGACCGTGCCGTGGCCTTCAAGCCGCAGGCGCTGCCATCGGGCTGGCAGGCCAGCAAGCCGAAAGGCAGCTGGTGATGGCGGCGCTTGGCGTCTGGATGAATGGCGAGCGGGTAGGGCGCTGGGAGGTGACGCGCACTGGCCGCCATGTTTTCTCCTATGACCCGGCCTGGCCGCACAGCGCGCACGCGCGGCCCCTGTCCCTGTCCATGCCCTTCACCCGCGACCTGACTGTGGCGGGGGAGGTGGTGGCCCACTATTTCGACAATCTGCTGCCGGATGGCGAGAGCATCCGCAGGCGTATCCGCCAGCGCTTCGGGCTGCGCGGGGCCGATGCGTTTTCTCTGCTGGAGGCCATCGGGCGCGATTGCGTGGGCGCCGTGCAACTGCTGCCCGAGGGGGCCGTGCCCGAGGGGTTCGACGCGGTGCGCTGCGAACCTTTGAGCGAAGCGCAGATCGAGGCGCATCTGGCCGGTCTGGGCGAAGGGTTTGGCGCGATGCCGGTGGAGCAGGAGTTTCGCCTGTCCATCGCCGGCGCGCAGGAAAAGACGGCGGTGCTGCGCCACGATGGCCAGTGGTGCCGCCCGCTGGGTGCGACGCCGACCACGCATATCCTGAAGCCGCCCATCGGCGTGGTGCCGCACTGGCAGTACGACCTGAGCGAGTCAGTGGCCAATGAATGGCTGTGCGCCCGGCTGCTGGCCGAGCTGGGCTTTGCGGTGGCCGACAGCAGCATCGAGACCTTTGGCGCGCGGCAGGTGCTGTGCGTGGAGCGCTTTGACCGTGCCTGGACGGCGCAGGGCTGGATCGCGCGGCTGCCGCAGGAGGATTTCTGCCAGGTGCGCGGCATTGCCAGCGCGAACAAGTACGAGACGCATGGCGGCCCCGGCATGCTGCAATGCCTGCGGGTGCTGCAGCATGGCAGCGCGCCGGCGCGGGACAGCGCGCGCTTCGTGATGGCGCAGCTGGCGTTCTGGCTGCTGGCGGCCACGGACGGACATGCGAAGAATTTCTCGGTCTTCCTGCAGCCCGGCGGGGGCTATGAGCTGACGCCGCTGTACGACGTGCTGTCGGCCTGGCCCATCATCGGCCATGGCCACGGCAAGATCGCCCGCCAGCGCGCCAGGATGGCCATGGCGCTGCCGGGGCGCAGCCGCCACTACCGCCTGGCCGAGATCCAGCGACGCCACTGGAAGGCCCTGGCCGAGACCAGCCGCATCACGGGTCTGTGGGAGAGCATGGTGGAGATGGTCGAGGCGCTGGATGGCGCCATCGACCGGCTGCAGCCGCGCCTGCCCGCCAGCGTGCCGCAGCGCATGGCTCGGCAGATCTTCGACGGTGCGCGCGACCAGGCACGGCGTTTTCTGGCGGGTACCGATCGCTGAGCGCACGGCAGCCGCTGCGTGCCGGCTCACCGGCGCCCCTCGGCCCAGGCCTTGACGTCGGCCATGCGCCAGTAGCGGATGCGGCGGCTGGCGTTGATGAAGGGCTTGGGGAAGTCGGCTCGCTTGGTCAGGCGCGCGGTGACGTGCTCGCGGCTCAGGCCCAGGTAGTTGGCGATGCCCAGGGTGTCCAGGCGTGGGGCGCTGTGAAAGAGTTCCATGTTCTGTGGCTTCATTGGGATGTTCTCCGGTGCGGGTCGCGATCGGGTTGCGGCTCATGCGTGGCGCGGCGTGCCTTGTCCGGCCTTGCTGCGCTCCACGCGCTCGATGCGCAGCACGGGCCGGCCGCTGGCCAGCTGGGCGCAGGCCTGGGCATGGCTGGCGCTGGCGGCTTTCAGGCGCAGCACGGGCAGCAGGCGGGCGTCGGCCAGCTGGTCCAGCTCGGCGGGGTCGGCGCCGTGAGGGATGAGGGTGGCGCGGTAGCTGCGCAGGGCGGTGATGTTGTGGTGCATGGTGTGTCCTCCTCGGTGGATCAGCAGGAAATGGATGGCGGGGTGCGCGGTGTGGCGCGGGATGGGGACTGATGGAGCACCGGGCAGGGGGCCGGATCAGTGGGGAAATCAGGGTGGCGATGCGGTGTGGACGGGAGGGCCCGGTCCTCGCGCTCGTGCTGGCGCCTGCCGTGGCCGAACAGGGCACGCAGCGTGTGGCCCGTGAGCCGGGCCGTACAGTTATTGAAACCAGTCCAAGGGCGCGCCAGCGGCGCGCGGGCGGGCAGCGTCTGCGGCGCCGCGTCGCAGCCATGGGCGTCGTGCAGGACCTCGGTGGCGCGCGCCACGGCGCGCCAGGCGATGCGGCGCGAGACCAGCCATTGGCCGCGGCGGGTCTCAAGGCCCACCACGCGGCCACGGCCGGGGGCGATGGCCTCGCCATACTGGTTGACGGCGCCGATGGGCACGGGACGGCGCGCCAGGCGCAGGTGCCAGTGCGCGCGGCCCAGGCAGTGGCCGCCCATGGCTTCCATGTAGCGGCGCCAGTCGGCGGGGATGTCGGGGCCGTGGCGGTGGCTGGCGCCCCAGGCCTGCCAGCTGGCCTTGTCGCCATCGATGCGCAACTGCTCGACCTGGTCCTTGCCGACGCGGCGCAGCTCGCGCCAGACGCAGACGCTGGGCATGCCCACGGCCTGGAATTGGCGTATGCCCCAGCAGGCGGCCCAGGCGTCCACGCGGCGGTGGCCGGGCATGCCGCCTTGCTCCACGTCCCACAGGCGGCCCTGCACCACATCCAGGTGATCGGCCAGGGCCGCGTGGCCCACGCTCTTGGCGATGTACTTGGCCACGTAGCCGGCGGCGCCGCCGCCGGTCATGCGCTTGACGTTGACGCGGTTGCGCCGGGCACCGCGCTCGTCGGCGTCCTCGCTGAGCCACCATTTGCGGATGGCGGCCTCGATGGCGAGGGCGTGGTCTTCGCACTCGGCCCAGACCAGGGCGTGCCAGTGGGGCGTGGCGTCGTGGTGGGGCTCGGCGACGCGGATGCCGTACATGGCGATGTGCTGGCGGCCCAGATGCGAGCGCACGCGCGCCCACATGGTGCGCAGCCACAGCTGGGCATCGCGCGGCGTGCTCACGCCGTCGTAGTTCGGGTTGGGGCGCGGACGCCCGCCGCTGCCCAGCGTGACGGCATGAAAGCGGCTGGGCGCGGTCAGCGTGAGAAAGAGGCCGACGTGGCTGCGCGCGTCGGCATACTCCTCGGCGCCGCGGATGCGCGTCATGAGTTCGCCGCCGCGGATCACGGGGTTGGCGGGCGACAGCGCGGCCAGCTCGGCCAGGGTGAAGATCTGGCCGGCTTCGTTCTTGTAGAGGCTGCGCTGCAGGGCGCGGGCGTTGCGCTCGATCTGCGCGGTGCGCCTGCGCACGGTGGCGTTGCTGGCGTAGCCGCCGGCGCGCCGGTTGACGATGCCCAGCTTGACGGCGCCGGCCTCCACGGTGCGCGTGACATGGCGGCGCAGCAGGCGGCGCCACCAGGTGGCATCCTGGGCGCGGCGTATGGCGGGCTCGCCGGCCAGGGGCGCGCTTTCCCGCAGGCCCAGCATGCGCAGCATCAGCCGCACCAGGTCGACGCGCGCGGTCAGGTCCATGCCCTGCGCCTGGGCGCCGGCATCGAGCTCGCCGACCTCGTCGCTCAGGCGCCGGGCCATCTGGCAGATCTCCAGGTCGTCCAGGTTCCATTCGGCCGCTCGGCCATGGCGGGCCGCGAAGCCGTCGATGGCGGTCAGCGCGTCGTGGCAGGCGGCCCATTCGGGCGTGCCGTCCTTGTCGTGCCATCGGCCCAGGCCCAGCAGCTTCATGGGCTGCAGCCATTGCGGCGGCAGCGCCTTCTCCAGCGCCTGCATGGCGCTGCGCACCATGTGGGGGCGGGGCTTGTGGCGCTCCCACTCGGGCAGGCTGGCGGTGCGCAGCCTGCGGCCGGTGGATCGGGCCTGGAGCAGGACGGACATGGCTCAGTTCCTCAGGGCCAGCGCGCGCAGCGGCAGCAGGCTGGTGCGCAGGGCGCGGACCTGTCGGCGGATGGCGTCGCGCTCGGGCGGAGGCATTTCGCGCCAGTCGCGCAGGGCCAGCTCTTCGATCTCGCCGTCTATGCCGGCCAGCAGCACCAGGGCCATGCGGTAGTGGCTGGCCAGGTGGGCCCATTCGCGGCTTTCGGCGCTGGCGTACCGGCCGTTGCCGGCGCGCTGCGCGGCCTCGCGCTGGAGCTGGCGCAGGCGGTTGCGGCAGTCTTCGACGCTCATGCCCTGGTAGGCCGCAGGCAGCGCGGCCGGCGCCACCGGGCGGTAGTCGGGCGCGGGCGCCTCGTCTGCCCGCAGCAGCCGCATCAGGTCGGAAAGGCGCAGTTCGCCGAGCTTCATGGTCTGTCCAGGTCGTTTCAGGGTGAGCACATCCCGCAGGGCCTTCATGCAGGCTCCGCAGGTCGAGGGGGCGGTTGGTTGGGGTGGCGGCGGTGCAGGCGGGCTGCCCGCGCGCCGGATGGGACGCCTTCAGCAGGGGTGAATGCGCCCCGGCCGCGCTAGCTGCGCGCGCCTTCGGTGGATGGGGCGGATTCGGCCGCCTGGGCCACCCGGTGCGCCGCGCCTTCGTATTGCGAGGAGGGCATGGCGTCCAGCTGGGTCTGCAGCAGCTTGCGCTTGATGTGGGTGCTCATGGGCAGGATCACCGACGGATTGGGGATGGCGCTGGGGCTGATGGTGCGGTTGATCTCCGTCACCGCCGAGAACACGTGGCCGCACTCGAAGTTGCGGCACTGGAAGATGGTCTCGCGGCTGGTGCTGGTCAGCTGCAGGCTGGTGCGGGTGTAGGCGTGTTCGCTGCAGTGGGGGCACATCATGCGCATGGCTGGCTCCTGGTGGCGGGCGCGGCGGCGCCCCGGGTGGACGAAGGGGGGGTGATCGATTCGGCGGCCGGTGCCGTCGGCCGCGGCTGCGTCAGTTGCTGCTCGTACTGCTGCATGCCCATGCGGTACAGCTTCAGCGCGAAGTTGGAGGCGCTGCGGCTTTCCTGGCTGGCGTAGCGGCAGTGGCGTTCACGCTCGGAGGCCGTCATGCGCAGCGGCACGGGCTTGTCATGAAGCACCGGCTCGGCAGGGGTACCGGGCGCCGCGCTCGGAGAGTGCTTGGCTGTCATGTAGTATTTGGGATGGTTTGGTTACTGTTGCGCACATCATTGCTCGAAATTTCGAGCATGTCAATTGATGAATAGAAGAAATTTCGAACACATCGGTGAAAGGCTGAGGCAAGAGCGTCTGCGTCTGGACGTGGCGCAGCTCGCCATGGCCGATGCCTGCGACGTCTCGCGCGGCACCCTTGCCACCTGGGAGAAGGGCGAGCAATCGCCCAATGCGGCCGCCCTGGCCGTGATGGCGGGCCTGGGCATGGATGTGCTGTATGTGGTGACGGGCCAGCATGCGAACGCATCGGCCCACACCCTGGCTCCGGACGAGCGCGAGCTGCTCGATTGCTATGGCCGCGCGGACGAGGCGGGCCGCAGCGCCATCCTGGCCGTGGCGGCCCTGGCCGCGCGCTGAAGGCAGCCGTCAGCTGGTGCGGGTTTCCAGCGTGAGTTTGGAGATGAAGCCGCTGTCGCCCAGCTCATGCTGGATCTTGACGACCAGCCAGGGCGTGTCGTCGATCTGCGGCTTGAAGCCTTGCAGTTTCAGCGGCGTCTGCGGCATCAGGTCGGGGCGCGCCAGGGCCAGCGTCAGGCCCATGGTGGCCTTGGCGCGACGGATGCGGCCCATCTCGGCCTTGGCGGCGGCCTGGGCCTCGGCCTCGCTGCCATAGGTGTCCTTGAGGCGTTTTTCGTTGTCCTCGGCGCCCTGCGTGGCGCTGCGCTTTTCGGCGCTTTGCGGATCGTTCCAGTAGGCGCGCACGCCGCTGTAGTCGTTGCGCGCGGCCGTGTGGTAGTTGTGGCTGTCGCCTACGGCCCGGGTGAGGATCGCGGTCTCCAGGGGCTGGCCGGAGGCCGTGGTTTTGCTGTCGATGGCGATGAAGGCCAGCCTGCCTTTCTTGACCGTGCACACGGCGTCGTACTGGCGCGCCAGGCGGCTGCAAAAGTGCAGGTCGCTTTCGTGGGTCTGGTCGATGTGCTCCACGCGCAGGTTCTCGAACTGCGCATCCACACGCGCCTGCAGGCCGTTGCGCCGGGCGATGCCGCGCACGATCTGGCCCAGCGTGCTGCCGTGGTAGCTGTGCTCTGAGCGCGTGCGCAGCTGGCGCTTGAGTTCGGCCGAGCGTGCGTGCACGATGATCTTGTCGGGCGCGCCCTGGTGCTCGACCTCGTCCACCTCGTAGCTGCCCTTGTCGATGAGCGCGTGGCCGGCCCAGCCCAGCTTCAGTTCGATCCTGGAGCCCTTGCCGGGCAGGGCCAGGCGGGCGTCGCTGTCGTCCAGCGTGAGCTCGAGCTTGTCGGCCTCTTCGCCGCGCGATTCGGTCAGCTTCAGGTTCATCAGCCGCGTGTTCACGTGGCTGGTGATGTTGTGCCCGTCCATGAGGATTTCATAGCGGGGCTGGGAGTAGGCGTGCTCGCGCGTGGTCATCAGATCCACCATTCCCAGTAGCTGCCGTCGGGCCAGGGGTCGACGCCGCCGTCGCCCTGGGCCTGGTTGTCGTCCACGCGGGCCAGCTTCAGTTCGAACTCGATGCGGCGTGCGCGGCCATCGACGCTGTAGTGCGTGCCGGTCTGCTGAAGGCTCTCTATGACCCACGCGCCCAGCACATCCTCGCCGCCCACCAGGGCCCAGGCATCGCCTTCGTCGGCCATCTTGCGCAGGCTGTCCAGGGACTTGGCCGTGCCCCGGAACTCGGGCGCGAGCACGCCTGTCAGAGACAGCGTTTCGTCGCCCGGGCCCAGCGACTGGCGCGCGGGGCGTGCGCCCACGCGGCTGTTGCTCGGATGGCGCCAGGTGCTGCTGCGCACCAGTTTGTCGAACGCCAGTGTGTCGATGCCAAAGGCAAACTGGCCCAGCATTATCAGCATGCTCTTGGTCCTCAGTCGATGTCCGACAGCTGCGACAGCACGCTGGAGCGCCTGGCTCGCTCGCGCCGGTCGAGCTCGGCGGCCACGGCGCGGGCGATGGCCTGCGCGTCCTGGCCGGGGGCTGCGTTGACGGTGATGTGGATGGTGGCGCCGGCCATGGGCACAGGCACAGGTGGGGGCGCGGCGGCGCCGGCCAGCGGCGCCCGGCTGTCGATGCGCACGGTGCCTTGCGCGGCCAGGGCGGGCATGGAGCCCGTGGCCAGGGTGGCTGCCGTGGCGGCGGCGGCAATGCCCTGGCGCAGGGCGCCGGCGCGGCCCTGCTCGGGCAACGGTGGCGATGGGGAGGTGGCGTCCGGGCCGCCGAAGCTGAAGGTCTCCTTGAACCAGGAGCCGATCGACGTGGCCACACCCACGACACCATCCCGCAGCGCCGCGGCGCGCTCGGCCAGGCCAGCGATCAGTCCTTCGATCAGAAAGCCGCCGATCTCCGCGAACACCGTGCTCGGCGAGTTGATGCCGAACAGCTGGCGCACGGCGGTGATGACCAGGTTGCCCAGGCCCTGGAGCACCGCCAGCAGCCCCTGGGCGGCCATCTCCAGGCCGGCCGCGAGGCCGTTGAGAATGGCACTTCCCACGGCGGCCCAGTCCAGTGCCTGGAACAGCGAGCGCAGCAGATTGAAGACCGTGGCGACCATGCTCTGGATGGCCCCCAGCAGGCCCAGGGTGGCGGTATTCAGGGCACTCATCAGCGCCTGCAGCAAGATGCCTCCGATGGCGCTCCAGTCGCCCTTCTGGAAGGCGGCCGTGATCTGGCTCCAGCTATTGAAAAGAGAGGTCAGAAAGCCGATGAGGCCCAGGCCGACCATGGCCAGCGGATTGGCCAGCAGGCTGGCGAAAACCACGCGCAGCATGGAGCCCAGCATGCCGACGCCTCCCATCAGGACAGAGAACGCGCCGGCCACCAGCCTGGCGCCAGCGGCCAGCATGGGCATGACCGCGCGTGCCATGGCGATGGGGCCCAGAATGCCGCCGACCACCGAGGCCAGCAGGCCCAGGCCCGAAAGCATCAGGCCGACCACCGCCACGAGGCGCAGCGACCATTTGACGATCTCCGGATGCTCCCTGACCCAGCCGCGCAGGCCCTCGGTCATCTCGCGCAGCGTGCCCAGCAGGCCCTTGACGTCGGGGGCGATCGTCTCGCCCATATCACCCAGCAGGCCGTTGTAGCTGTCCCTGGCGGCTTCATACTGCGCGGCCACGGTGTCCAGGCGCAGTGCCACGCGCTGCTCGAGGCTGGCCTGCGCCGCCATCTGCGCGGCAACGGCCTGCAGGCCTGCGGGGCCTTGCTGCATCAAGGCCTGCAGGGCCTGCAGCGTCTGCTTGTCGCCGCCTGCCAGGCTGGCCAGCGCCTGATCGCGCAGGCCGGTGTTTTTCATGCCCTTGAGCTTGTCCAGCTGGGCCATGAGCTGGTCCGTGCCACCGAACCGGCCCTGGGCATCGCTGAAATCCAGCGAGATGTTTTCCGTGGCGAGCTTTTTGTTGATGCCCGCGAGGCCTTTGGGGTCCATGCCGCGCTTGAGCATCTGGGCCAGGGCGTCCCCCGCCACCTTGCCGCCGATGCCGGCCTGGTCGAGCAGGAGCAGCAGCGGAGCGAACATCTGGCCCGACCTGGCTCCCTGCTGCCCCAGCTGGGGCAGTGCCTTGCCGATGGCGTCCAGGCCCTTGAGCATCTGGGCAGGATCGAGCTTGAGTCCTGCGGCGCGCTGCACGGTATCCGCGAGGGCCGCCATGTCGTCTGCGCTCGCGCCGGTGGCCTGTTGCAGCTGGGCCGCGAACTCGGCCGAGTCCCTGGCCGAGGTACCCAGCACCAGGCCCAGCCTGGCGGCCTGTTCCCCCACGCCTGCCAGAACGTCACGCGCGGACACGCCCTGGCGCTGCAGCGCATCCATCATGCCAATGAACTCGGCCGTGCTGCCGGGCAGCGCCGTGGCCAGGTTCTTGGCCAGGTTCATGACCTCCTGGTAGGCGGCCGCAGGCTTGCCGTCCTGGCCCGCCATGGTCGCGCCCAGCTGGGCCGCGGGCTGCTCGTAGGCCATCTGTGCCTGGACCACGGAGCGAGCGGGGGCAAGCACCGTGCCGCCGGCCTCGCTCAGGGCCTTGCCCCGCTCGGCCAGCGCCTTGCCGCGCGCCGTCATGGCGTCGATGCCGGCCCGCCGCTGCGCCGTTGCGGCGGCCACGGCATTGTGGCGCTGCATCTGGGCCGTGGTGGCCGCGAGGTCAGCGCGCAGCGCCCGGTCGTGGCGCGACAGATTGCGCGTGTCCATGCCGGTGGCGCGCAGGCCCTCGCGCAGGCCCTGCAGCCGGGTCTGCTGTTCGCGCTGTTGCTGTGCCAGTCGTGTGCTTTCCTGGACTGCCAGCGCCAGCTCCTGGCGCTGGGCCTTGGTGGTGGTGCGCGCGGTGCTCTGGGCGGTCGCCAGCGCCATCATGCGAGCGCGGGCCGCGGCCAGCTTGAGATTGGTGTCCTCCAGCGCCGGGCGCAGCTCGCGGAACTCGCCCACCATGGCCTGGCGCCGCTGCAGTTCCTGCAGCCGCTTGCCCGTGGATTCGAGAGCCTGTGCCGTGCTGGCACTGTCCGTGCGCAGACGTTGCAGCCTTTTCTGCACAAGGTCGGCCTGCTTGAGCACCTCGTCCAGGCGCAGGGTGTCAACGGCCATGGGCTGCTCCCTGGCCGGCGCGGCGTTGGTGGTCTGTGGAAATCATGGGCAGGGGCGGGCAGTGGTGTGGTGTGGTGCTCAGGCCTGGTTTTCGTGGCGCTCTCGCGCGCGTTCGTGCCATTGGCCGAGCTCGGCCAGCGACATGTCCTCCATGTCCGCCGGCCGCCAGTGAAAGACCATGGCCAGGTCGGCCATGGCGTCCTCTACGCGCTCGGGAATTGCTCCCTCTGCGCCTTCGGCACCAAAAAAGAGGCCACCTCCGTGCCCAGCGTCACCAGGTCGGCGGGGTCCAGCTGGAGCACCTCGGCCTTGTGCAGCATGGGCTCGGTCACGCGCGGCAGCAGGGTCTGCAGCGCGGTCACGTTCATGTGCAACAGCTCGACCAGCGACAGGCCGCGCAGCGCGCCGGCATTGGGGCGGCGCACCAGCACCTTGACCAGTTCACCGCCGGGGCGCCTGAGGGGCACGTCCAGCGTGATCTCGCGCGCGTCGCCGGATGCGAGGGCGGCCGCATGGGCGGCGGCCTGGTTGTGGAGGTCTTCCTGGGGCTTGGGGGTGTCCATGGTGTGTCAGCGTTCGGATGAAGGGAAAGAGAGGACCGGGCTCAGATGCCCAGCGCGGCGCGCACCTGGGCCAGGCGGTCGATGCCGTTGACGACCTCGACGAAGTTGACCGGATCGATCTCGATCAGCACCTGGCCGTTGATGGACAGGCGGTAGTAGCTGACGGCCAGCTTGTACTTGATCTCGGTCTTGTCGCCGGCCTTGGCCTTGCCGGGGTCGAACTCGGTGAAGCGCCCGCGCATGACCACTTCCAGCGTGTCCACGCCTTCGCTGTCATCGCCCTGCAGGGCGCCCGCGAAGCGCAGCAGCACGCCGTCATGGCGCAGCGTGCCCCAGGTGGCGATCAATTCCTTCATGTAGCCGGCGGCGGTCAGGTCGGCCTCGATGGCCTCCATGCCGAAGTCCAGGCTGACCTCGCCGTTCATGCCGCCGGCGCGGTACTTTTCCATCTTGCGGGTGAGCTTGGGCAGGCCCACTTCGGGCATGTCGCCGATGTACGAGTTGCCATCCACGAAGGTGGCGAAATTCTTGAGAGAGCGGGGCAGTCCCATGGTGCTTTTCTCCTGTGTGTTCCGTGTAGTCGGTGTGTTCGGTGTGTCGGGTACGCGTGCCGCTTACTGGCCAGTGCCCACGCGCAGGGCGAAGTCGGCGAAGTAGCGGTCGGTGATGCGCTGGCGAAAGCCCAGGTCCTCCAGCGGGGGCACGGGCGTGTAGTCGTAGTCCAGCACCAGCTTGCCGGCCTTGAGCGTCGCGGTCTCGTTGACCGTTTCGTCGTACCAGGCCTTGCCGTCCAGGATGTAGCCCAGGGCCTTCAACTCGCGGAACTTGGTGTTGATGCCTTCCAGGATGTCCTTGACCAGGCTGGGGTGCATGGGCTTGTCCACGGCCCAGAAATGCGCCTCGGCCATGGTGTCGGCCAGCACCTGGGCGGTGCGCACGCTGGACTCGAAGCGGAACAGCTCGCTGTCCGTGCAGGTGCGCGAGCCCCAGAAGCGGTGGCCCTGGCTCTGGATCAGCGTGGTGATGCCCGCCTGGTTGAGGATGCCGGCCTCGGTGTCGGGGCTTTGCAGGTCCCAGTGCACATCGCGCGAGATGCCCAGCACGCCGGACAGCGGCACGTTGGACAGCGTCTTGTGCCAGCCCTGCTCCTGGTCGATGCGTGCGCGCAAGCCCAGGGCGTAGGCCACGGGCGAGGCGTCCTGCACTGCGGCGCTGGACAGGTCCAGCGCCTTGAAGCCGGGCCACAGCAGCATCAGCTCGCGCTGGCCGAAGTGCTCGCGGTAGGCCTGTGCCTCGGCCACATCGTTGCCGATGGCCGCCGCGTAGGCGAAGCCGCGCAGCTTGATGGCCACCGATGCCAGTGCATCGGTCACGGCCTGGCTGTCCAGGCCCGGCGCGCCCAGGATGCGCGGCTTGACGCCGAGCTGTGCCTGGGCCGCCAGCAGCGCCTGCAGGCCCGTGTACTGGTTGCCGGCAGTGGTGCCGATGACCTTGGCGTCCTGGTCGGTGCGGCGTTCGGCCTCGGTGGCGCCTTCGCCATCGGCCACGCGCACGACGACCAGCACCGGGCGGCACTGCTCCTTGATGGCGCTCAGGGCCTGGGCCAGCGTGCCCTTGGTGCCGGCCTTGCCGATGGCCGCGTCGATCTTGGTGACCAGGACCGGACGGTTCAGCGGGAAAGTCGCCGCATCGGCGTCGCTGGCCGTGGCCACGAGGCCGATCACGGCCGTGGACACGATGCGGATGGAATTGATGCCTTCGCTCACTTCCGTGACGCGAATGCCATGATGGAACGGGGCTGTCGCCATGGTGTTCTCCGGGTTGGGGGATGGATGGGCCGTGGGGCTGTCGTCAGAAAGGGGTGGTCACGGCTGTTCGTGGGCTTGTACGGGGCCGTCCAGGATCTCCTGGGCGCGCCCCGCGGCTATGAGTCCGAAGGCCTCGAACCGGCGCAGGCTGTCGGCCAGTTCGGGGTCGTCGAGGTCGATGCGGCGCGCCTGCTCGATGTCCTTGAGCAGCGAGCGCAGCGTGGCCGCGTTCATGCGCTCGGCCTCGCCCGCCTCGGCACGGTCCACCACGGCCCATTCCAGGGCCGTGCGCTCGACCACGGTGAAGCGGCGGCGCAGGGCCTGGGGGGTGATGTGGCGGAGGGCGGGTTCGCGGGGCGCAACGGATGGGGCCGGGGCTTCAGGCAGCGCCTGCGCCACGTCCTCCCAGTGCGTGCCGGTCCAGCGTCGGCCGAGCACCGAGGTCTCGTAGCGGGGCAGGGGCAGCAGGTCGGGAGCGTTGAGCTCGGCACGCGTTTCGGTGATGGCGAAGGCCACGCCGGCGGGGGTGAGCTGGGCGTAGTGGTGGGGCATTTATTTGTACTCCACCAGTTCCCAGGAGACCAAAGTGTTGTAATAAGGCGTTGCCACGATGCCGGTGGCCTTGATCTGATTGCCGTTGACCAGTTCCAGCATCACAGAATTGCTGCTAAATACACTGTTGTTACCCTGAGAGGTAAAGACACTGGAATAAAACGCGCCAGTGTTTCCCAGGTTCTTGAGAGAGCTTTTCCCCGGAGTAACTGCAGTAATGGATACCGTTCTCGTCAATACGCTGCCCATATCGATCACACCGCGTTGAATGCTTTTGATATGGCTGTTGCTGGTCAACTGAGTGTTCAGTCCCGAGATCTCGTTGCGCGCAACCGCCACGGCACTGCTCAACGCAGCAATCTCCGCCCGCGTCTTCACCAGATCGGCGCTGATGACGGCATCCAGGCTCATGCAGCCACCTTTGCGCAGGCTGCGGCGTTGACGTGATCGACAGTGATGGTGGTGGTCATGCAGGAGTTCATGCGGCCAAGGCGGTCTGGGTGTCCTGGCCGGGTCTTGCGCCTGGGGCCTGCAAGGCCTCTGGCGCTGTGCCCGGGTTGCGCTGATGTTCTCGCGGCAGGGGTGGGGGCGCCAGCGGCGTTGACTGTGCTGACTGGGTGTACACAGGCTTGCCATGTCGCGTTTTCTTCCCAGCGATCAGCCATGGCAAAGCCCCGGCGGCCGTTCAGGCGCCGGGGCTTTGCGGGTGGGGATTCAGGGGCGTTCGCCGGGCTGGACCGGGGTGCCGAGGATCTCGGCCGCACGGCCTGGTGCGATGAGTTGCAGGTCTTCGATCAGCCGCACGCCTGTGGCCACATCGGCGTCGTCCAGATCGATGAAGCCGGCCTGCTCCTGGTCCTTGAGGCAGACGCGCAGCAGGGCGGCATCCCTGCGCTGCTGCTCGCCGGTGTCGGCGCGGTCCACGGCGGCCCACTCGATGGCCAAGCGTTCGGCCAGGGTGAAGCGGCGGCGCAGGGCCAGGGGGGTGATGTGGCGTGGGTCCGGATACTGTGGCGACTCAGGCTGGATCTGCGGCTTCTCGTAGGGGCGTTCTATCCAGCCGTTGCCTGTCCACAGACAGCGTGTGGCGCCGGGCTCCTCTGGCATGTCGGTTCGTGATGGTGCCAGCGTGGTGCAGCGCTCGCGCCAGGCCTCGTGCTCGCCGACGTACCAGCCCCAGAGGTCGTATTCATAGTGCATAGTAAATTTCCTTGGCATCAGGCGCAATTTCATATCGCGCTCCATTGGTGTTAGAGCTTGAGTTGAAAATCAGACCTGTTCCATCGTTTTTGGAAAAAACTCCGGGCGGAGCTTCCACGGCAGTTGTTCGCGCCAGATAGAAGCTGGGTAGTAGGCGGAAGCGAATTCCGTCGCGAGTTTCCAGGAGAGAGAATCTGCCGCTCTCGCCGTTAATTCCATTGATGATGCGGGCGGAGAGATATAATGCTCCATTGTATGCGGCAGCATTTTTTCCAATTTCTACAATATGAATATTCTCGCCAAATAGAGTGCCGATGGCACCGGTGCGCCAATTAACTCCGTCGTCTGATATTTGGGTGGAAATTGATCCGGCTGCGACATCTATAATGATTAAGCGACCATTTAGCAGATAGGGCTGACGAACCGCAGCGTTGCCGAAGTTGCTAGGTGCTTGCGATTGAGATTCGCTCAATCCTGTTACAAATTCCCAATTTGATTTGCCATTATTGCTTGTATAAATTCGCTCGCAACTGGCATCCATTAGAACATATCGCAATCCATTGTGAAATGCATGCCGCCAATACTGAGATTCGGGTAATGTTATGTACTCCGAGGTGCCACTCTGATTTACTAGATAGCAATAGCTGGCTATGCTTGTAATGAATGCAAATCCATAAATTCCTGCTCCGCATAGGGCATTTAAATAGCTCGTTCCGTTCAGAACGGTAGGCCATGAAAGACCATTGTCTGTGGAGTGGCTGAGATACGAGCTATTCAAAAGATTTCCACCACCCCAAATCATCATTAAGGATTTTCCCACAGTAATGATTTTGCTGATTTGAGTAGCAGATGATCGATTGGTCCAGGTTTTTAAATCAGTGGAGGTATAGAGATAGTTTCCGCCAATGGGAATTCCGGCATAGACCTCGCCGGTATGGCAGATCTGCTCCAAGTAAATGTCTGGTGAGAGTTTTTTCTGCATTCGATATGGACTTTCACCGCCTACCCGAATGCCCGGAACGAAGCGCTCCTCGCCCTTCCAAATCGATCTCGACCGCAATTGCAGCCCCATCCCCTTGTCCAGGCTCTGCGCCAGCCTCCGCACCTCGCTGTGCGTCACCACATCGAAACTCATCCCTGTACCTCCGTCGCATTGACCCCCGACACCCGCCCCGTGGCGGCGTCGTAGGCATAGGTTTGCGTGCGCACGCGCCCGCGGTAGCTGGTCTGCTGCTGGGCGACGCGGCCGGCGCCGTCGTAGCTGACGGCGGTGGTGGCGCTGAAGCCGTTGATGCTGCGCGTGATGGTGCTGATGCGGCCCTGGGCGTCGTAGCCGAAGCTTTCGCTGGCCGCGCCGTTGGCCGGGCCCAGTGTGATGTGCTCGGGGTTGAGCGTGATGTTGATGCCGGCCACGCCGTTGACGCTGGCGACCTTGCCGGTGCTCAGCGACTGGACGGCGGTGTCCAACTGCTCGATGCGCTGGGCCACGATGTCCATGGCGTCCTGCACGCCCTGGGCGCCGGCCTTGGTGTCGATGAGCTGGCGTGCGGTGGCCAGGGCCTGGTCCACGTCCTGCACGGCCTGGCGCAGGCGCAGCACGTCGTCCTCGAGCCGGTTGTCGGGGTGGGGCAGGGGCCAGCCCTGCGCGGTCTTGTCGTCGTGCAATGTCATATCACGATGGCTCGCAGGTTGGTGACCTGGGGTCGGGCGCTGTGGCTGCCGGTGAGCACCAGGCGCACGCGCAGGCGCTCGGCGGTGATGCCGGTGAGGCGGTAGCTGAGCTCCAGTACTCCCGTGGTCTGGGGGCTTGCGCTCAGATAGGGGACGTCTACCCAGACCGTGCTGCCTTCGGCCTGCATCTGCACGGCCAGGGCGCTGCCGGCGGGCAGCAGGGCCTCGGCCACGACGTTCAGGGCGACGTTGTTGCCCGCGTTGATGGCGGGGCTGACGTAGTCGCCCGTGGCCTGCAGGCTGGCAGCCACCAGCTGCATGCCGGGCAGAAGATGGGCCGCGTGCAGGGTGTTGCCCGAGAGTTTGGCGCGCACGGCCACGTTGCCGCTGTAGCGGCTGGGCAGTTGCACGGCCTGGCCTGGTGCGGCCTCCAGGGTGCTGCCGTCTTCCAGCTGCATGGCGAAGACGAGCTGTGCATCGGCCGCGGGCAGCATGGCGCCGGCCTGGACCATGAGGTCGGTGGCGTCCTGCACCATGATGCTGCCCAGCTCGATGGTGCGGGTGTTGGCGGTGTGCTCGGCCGCCAGCAGTTCGAAGGCCATGTCGCGTGTCTGGTGCGGTGTCCAGGTGCTGGCGTTGCTGCTGGACAGCAGTACGCCCACGCTGTACGGCTGGCTGGTGACCCATTGCGCGCGTGCCTGGTCCCAGCCGCCCAGTTCGGCCACGGCCAGGGCCGTGGTGTTGTCGTTGGTCAGCACGACGATGGCGTACTCGACGCCGGACTCCAGCAGCACGGGCGCCCACTGTGCCTGGGTGGGCTTGGCTGCGGCAATGTCGGCCTGGATCTGTGCGGGCTTGATCACGCATTCGGCCAGGATGCTGCGCGAGGGCACGCCGCCGGTGACTTCTCGCAGCTGTACCTGCACGTCCTTGTCACCCACCGTCGCGAACCACAGGCGCGTGCCACAGATCTCCCGGGTGGCGCCCAGCGTGAAGGTCTGGGCCAGCGGGTCGTAGATCTGGATCGTGATCTTGGCCACGCTGCGCTCGAGCAGCTGGCCCTGGCCCGTGAAGACGGCTTCGGCATGGCTGCCGGCGCGGCCCGTGAAACGCACGCTCTTGGTTCCCGAGGGCACGCCTGCGGGGATCTTGAACTTGCCGCGCAGGCCCTGGGCGGTGGCCACGAGCGTGCCGCCGGCCACTGGCTCGGGCATGACGGCGATGCCGTCGAAGCTCAGACCGGTGAGGGTTTCACCAATGGGAAAATCCAGCCAGAACTGCACGTCGATCTGGCGCAGGTGTTCGAGAGCCTTGGTTGATTCGGATAGAAGCCGTTCGGTTTCCGAGGGACGGGCCTGGCTGGGGGTGAGGCGCAGGAGGATGGGGTTGGCCCACTGCGTCTGCACGTCGGTCCAGTAGTCCACGGCCGGCGTCAGGGTGGCGGCGCTGGGCAGGATGTCGAATGCGCCGTAGGGGTTGACCAGCATGGTGCCGGTGCGCCCCAACTGACCCAGCACCGCCACGGGCTGGTAGGGCGTGGTCTGGGGCGCGGTGAGGTCGGTGCCGATCTGGTGCAGCGCGGCAGTCATGGGCAGTTGCAACTGGCCACCCAGGATATGCCCGGTCTGGGCCCGCCCCGCGTCGCGCAGGCCGTTGTCCAGCATGGGGTCGGCGAACAGCCCTTTCTTGATGCCGCTGTGCCGCCCCGACACATCCACCGACAGGCGCAATTCGGCCAGGTCGGCGTAGATGGTCTGGATGTGGTCCTGGTAGGCCTTGAGGGTCTGCATGGGCACGACGCGCACGGCGTCCTGGTCCACGCGGCGGTTGCCGTCCCAGCTTTGGTAGACCGAGGCCAGGGCCAGGGTGCCGCTGGGCGCGGCCGGGACCTTGGGCGACCAGGCGGCGGGCACGCCGGCCACCCATTGCAGCTGGCCTTCGCTGTCCAGCACCAGGCGGTCGTAGCGGCGCAGCGCGTAGTGGTAGCTGACCAGCACCAGCGTGTCCTTGAGCGCGCCTTCCACGGTGAAGCCCGTGGAGTCCACGGCCGTGGGCGTGGCGTTGAGCATGTACTGGTAGGTGACCTGGTAGGTGCTGCCGGGCACGGGCTCGGCGCCCGAGGGGCTCCAGTCGATCTGGCCGCCCACCAGCTTCCAGTCCGTGCCCTGCACGTAGCTGGTGCCGGCCTGGACCACGCTGTCCACGGCCAGCACGGCGTTGTCGGGCAGCGGGTCGGCCGCGCCCGTGAAGCCGCCGTGCGTGAGCGTGACGGTCTTGCGCGCCTGCACGCGCACCTGGGGCGTGCCCACGGCGGGCTGGCGGTCGAAACGGATGCGCTGGGCGGTGGTGCCGGCCGACGTGTGGGGCTCGCTGTCCACGAAGAACAGGTCGGGCTTGGCCTCGTAGACCAGGCGGCGGCTGGCGCCCAGCTCCAGCGGGTGGCCGTTGACGCGGGCCGCGCCTTCGCGCACGGTGTAGACCTGCTGGCCGGTGGCCAGGTCCTCGCCCATGACCACGTCCAGGCCGCGCACCACGTAGGTGCCGCCGGCGCTGTCGCGGTCGTAGCGGGCCAGGGCCTGGGTGACGGCGTCGATGTTGGGCGGCGGCTCCTTGGGCATGACGGAGCCGTCGATGATGGTCCACACAGGGTAGAAGGTGCCGGCCGTGCCATCGCCCTGTGCGCCCCAGACCAGGGTCACGCGCTCGCGCAGGGCGCCGGGCTCGCCATAGCCGCGCGTGCCGGCGGCGGGGTTGAGCAGGTCGGGGTCTTCCAGCTCGGTGATGGTTTCGGTCTGCAGGTAGGCGCCCACATAGACCGTGCCGATGGTGGCGACGGTGAGCGTGCCCGGCGTGATGCCGCGCACGGCGCCGGCCACGTAGAGCGCGCCGGCCTCGATGGTGGTGGCCCCGGTGTCGGGCGCGGTGATGCACTGGCAGCCGCGCACGATGTCACCTTCCTTGAACAGCACATCGGTGATGCCGCGCAGGCGGTGCTGCTGCATGCTTTGCAGCTCGTTGAGTTCGGCCGATTGCAGTACGCGGTCGGCCGCGAACCGCAGCTTGTCGTAGCGCTTGGCGGCGTCGAAGCGGTCGTAGATCTTGGTCTGGCTCATGGGGCGCTGCTCAGAAGGGGAGGATGATTTCTTCGACCTGGCGCACGCTGCCGCTGCGCAGGATCTTGGGGCGGCGCTCCAGCGTGTACAGCTCGCCCTTGCCGGTCAGTTGGCCGGGCAGGACCCAACGCTGGCCGGGCGGCACGTCGGTGGCCACCTGGGTGCCGAAGAACACGCCCATCTCGCGCACGTCCTCGCCCTTGCCGTCGTCGAAGCCGAAGGCCGCGCGCAGGTAGACGAAGTGGGTGGGCGTGTCGCTGATGCTGTAGCGCGCGCCGCTGGGCAGCTCGATCTCGCCGTTGTCGTCGGGCCGCGCAAAGCGCACCTCGGTGACCAGGCGGCGGCCGATCTCGTCGACCAGGGCGTTGGCGGTGATGGGTTCGGGCTCGGGCGCGGCGTCCCAGGCGGGCAGGCCGCGGCCCCAGGCGATGTGAATGGTCTGGGCGGCGACGGCCTTGGCGAGGGCGATGCGGCCCGCTTGCTGCAGAACTGCCATGTTCAGGGTTCCTCGGGTTCTTCGGTGGTGGTGGTGCGGGTTTCGAAGGAGCGGCGCCAGGGCGTGCTGTCCCAGCGTCCGGTCCAGGTCCGGGTGTTGTCGTGTGGGCGCTCGGTGCTGGCCCAGGGGTGCAGGCTGGCCAGGGCCTGCGGCGCGGGCGCGGTCCAGGCGCCTTGCGTGGCCATGGCCTCGGCGGGGATGGGCCGCAGCGGCGCGTAGTAGGCGGGCTTGCCCGTGGTGGTGGCGTTGACCTCGGTGATGCCCAGGCTTGCGTCGATCAGGATCTCGCTGTCCAGCGTCCAGGCATCGAGCAGCATGCGGTCGGCATAGGTGGCGATGGTGGTGACGCGAAACAGCTGCGCGGTGAGCACGGCCTGCGTCAGCGGCGCCGTGGTGAGGCTGAGCCGGGGCAGGCCCTGGCTGAGCTTGATCGGTTCGCCATGGGGCGAGACATCGGTCCAGGTGCCGCTGTCGTTGTCCAGCATGCCCGCGTCCAGGCCCGGGCCCTGGTCCAGGCGCAGCGGGCGCAGGTCGTGGCCGTGGAAGACGCGGTAAAAACGCACATGGGCGGGCAGGCTGGCACGCACCACATGGGCCACGCCGGTCAGCTCGGCATCGCCGATGATGCGGCCCAGGTCCAGGTGCAGCCAGGCGCCGTCCTCATCGAGCCGGGCGCCGTCATACCCCAGCCAGCCCAGCGCGCGCTGCATGGACGCGGCCGTGCCGCGCTCGCGCAGCCACGGCAGGCCGTTGGCGATGAGGGTGGGCACGTCGTTGAAGTAGCGGTCGAACTGGGCGATGCCCCATTCGGCCGCCAGCCAGGGCAGAAAGGCCGCAGGCTCGCCATGGGCCGGCGCGGGAAAGGCGCCGGCCAGGCCATCCCAATTCGGGACGACCTGGTCCACGGCCTTCTCCAGCGCCGTGGCGTTGGGCGGCAGCACATGGCGGCGGGGCGCCGTCGGGACGATGGCGGCGGTGCTCATGCCTGCAGGCCCTCGTCCACCAGTTGCACGCGGCCCAGCACCGGGTATTCGTCGGCGGCCAGCGGCGTGAGCTCGGCCGGGGCCTGGGCGTCGGGGTAGGTGACGCGGGCAATGCCGTCCACATGCAGGCGCGTGGTGATCCACGAGCGCGGCACATCGCGGCCCAGCAGCGCGTAGGCCGCGATCTGCGCGGCCAGTCCGGCCTGCAGGCGCGCCACGATGTCCACGGGCGCACCGGGCTCGCGCAGCAGGTGGGCGGTGATGTCGATGGGGCGCGGGCGCGCCAGCGATACCGACACGGGCACGCCCAGCGGCCGCGCGCCGGGCGCGTTGAGGGCTGACAGCACGATGGCCAGGGTCTCTTCGGCCTGGGCGGGATCGACCAGCCACAGCTGCACGCTCACGCGGCCGGGCTGGGGCTGCGTGGCGATGGCGCTGTGCACATTGGCGCTGGCCGTCATGGCCAGGTGCTCGTAGTGCTCGGCCGTGCCGCTGCCGGCCAGGGCGCGCACGCGCAGCACGATGCGCTGGCGGTAGCGTTCGTCGCTTTCGCCGGGCAGGCGGGCCACGTCGTAGAAGGCGCCCTTGTGGTCCAGGTCGGCGCCCCGGGCAAACGCCAGCAGGTGGGCGCGCGCCGCATCGTTGACGCGGGCGCGGTACAGCAGTTCGCGGTAGGCGTGCGCCTCCAGCAGCTTGTTCAGCGGCTCGCTCTCCAGCGCCAGGACTTCGGCCGCCTCGGGGTGGCGCGCCAGCAGGTCGGCGCGGTGGGCATCGAGGATGCGCTCGAAATCCAGCGCCTCGACGACGCTGGGGGCCGGCAGGGCGTCCAGGTGGGTGGGCATGTCTTGCTTCATGGGGCGGTGGCGGTGCGGGTGATGGGCAGCCGCAGGCTCAGCGGCGCCGTGCGGCGCGTGTTGTTGAAGGTGCCGATCAGCGTCAGATCGGCCCGGCCCGGCGCGCTGCGGTCGCGCTCGACCACGATGCGCGTCAGGCGGATGCGTGGCTCCCAGCGCATGAGTGCGCCGGCCACGGCCGCGCGCAACCGCGCCTGGGTGGCCAGGTTGTCGGGCTGGTCCAGCAGCGCCGGCACCAGCGAGCCGTAGTCGCGGCGCATGACGCGCGAGCCGATGGGGGTGGACAGAATGTCGGCCACGCTCTGGCGCAGATGCTCCATGCCTTCGATGCGGCGTCCCGTGTGGCGATTCATAGCGGCCCCTGTGTCGTGGCGCCGCCCGCCCTCACGCCGCCATGGCGGTGGCGCAGCAGGCTGATGGGGCCGGTGGTCACGTCGGGCGCGCTGGTCAGGCCTTGCGCATTGACGGTGGCCGAGCCACCGCCCGCCTCCAGGCGGATGCCCTGCTCGTCGATCTCGATCACCGAGCTGCCCACGCGCAGCGTGATGCCGTGGGCCACGTCGATGTGCAGCCGGCCCGTGGCGCGGTCATGCTCCATGGAATCGGTGGGACTCCACTGCGTGCGGCAGACGTCCGCCCGGTCGCTGGGCTGGGCCGCCGCGCTGCTGTAGATACCGGTCAGCGCCACGGCGCCCAGCAGGTCGCCACCGGGCGACAGCAGCAGGCATTGCTCGCCTACGGCCGGGGGCCACCAGACGCTGGCGTTCTCGCCCGCGGCGCGCAGGGCCAGCCACGGAATCCAGTTGGTGGTGAGGTTGCCGGTCCGGACGCGGCAGCGCGCGGGGCGCGTGTGGCGGACGGCGGCGATGGTGCCCGTGCGGATCAGTCCCTCCAGGCGGCGGATGATCTCGTAGGGGCTCTCGGTTTGTGGGACGGGCGAATCCATGGCGTCGATGGTGCCGGCCGGGCCCCGGCGTGTCGCCGTGTGCCGTGCGTGCCGCGGGCCGCCACATGCGGCCCGGCGCAGACCGTGGCGCGGGTGCCGTGGCCGACTCAGCGCGGGTCGTAGTTCCACTCGGCCACCTTCTCACCGAACAGGAACAGCTCCCACAGCTCGCGCTGGGTGATGTCGAGCTGGCCGGGCGGCTCGGGCTTATGGATGAGGTCGAAGGTGCCTGGGCTGCCCTCGCGCGGACGCGCCAGCACCGCCTCCACCAGGTCGATCTCGATGGCGAGCCGGGGCAGGGCGGCCGGCGTTGCCGTGTCCGTGGCGGCAGGAGCCAGGTCGAAGCGGATGGCCTGCTCGCGCCGCTCGGCGTGGTCGAACAGATCCGGCTGATGGCGCCGCGCCCAGACCAGCGTCGCCACCGTCGCGGCATCGATGGAGCCGCTGAAATCCGCGATCACCAGGCTCAGCGTGTAGCGGTACTCCCAGGACAGCGAGGGCGTCCCGGTGTTCACCACACGGCCTTTCTGGATGGTGAAGCTGAGGTCGCCAGGCGACTGCTGCAGCTGGGGCAGGGCGGCGACGAGCGCATCGCGCAGGCTAGCGGGCTTGAGCATGGTGCAACTCCTGGGTCAAGGTGAATCCGGCCTCGTAGGCACGTTCGCAGGCGTTGCCCCGGCCTCGGGCATCGTCAGCAATGCGCGCCAGCTCTCCCGCGCGCTCGTCAGCGCGGCGCTGCAGCTCGGCCAGCAGATCGAGGGCGCCGGTGTCTGGCGCGCACTGTCCGGCAGCGGCGCGAGCCTGGGCTGCGGCACGATGGGCGGTGAGATAGCCGGCGAGGTCGCCGCGCAGCCGGCCAGCAGCAGCGCGGGCAGCATCGGCATCAGCCGCGGCGCGCGCCAGAGCCAGGTCGGCATCGCGCGCAAGGGTGTCCAGGTTTTCACGGTAGCTTCCTTCCAGTTGCCGGTAGCGCTCGGAGGCCGCGAGTGCCGTGGCGGTGGCGGCTTCGCGGTCCGTTGCCAGATCCGCGCGGGCGCGGGCCGCGTCGCGTTCGGCACCCAGCCTCGCCAGGGATTGCCAGACAAGCAGTGCCGCCAGCACAAGGGCGAGCAATGGCCAGGCGCGGGCCTGCAAACCGGCCTGCCAACGGGCCATCACGGCTGCACCTGCATGCAGGCCGCGTGGCGCGCCTGCTGGCGTGTCCAGACGCCCCGGCAGACCTTGTTGCCCGGTGCGCTGCAGTCGAAGCGCCAGCGCACGGGCCGCCCGGCGGCATCCCATCGATAGGCGCTGTAGCCCTGCAAGGCCTGGCTGCTGGTCATGAATCGATACGCCAGGTAGGCCTGGCAGGCGCCGGCATGGTCGCCGGCGCGGGTCCTGGCGAGCATGCTGGAGCCGCGCCATGCTTCGCAGCCATACTGGCCCGCGAAATCCACGGCCTGGGCAAACTCGGCCGGATACACCGGCGCATCGCCCAGCGAATCGCGCACGCAGGTTCCGTACTGCTGCTCCAGCAGGTTGGCGGCCAGGTCGCGGGCGCGTTCGCGCGTGATCGGCGGATCCGCCAGGCTCACGCGCGTGCCGTCCTCGTAGCGCGTGGCGCCGTGGCCGATGGTGGGCACATCGCCGCGCACAGGGATGATCGGATTGGCGCTGAAGCCCTCGGCAGCCATCCAGGCGGCCAGGATGGCGGCGCCGATGCCCAGGCCCGCGGCAGGAACACGGCCCGTGCTCATGGCCCGTCCCCGGGGTCGGCGGTTGGTGTCTTGCGCGCCGCCTGCTCGGCCTGGCGCGCACGCCGGTCCTCCCGCTCATTGCGCCATCGCCACAGCAGATAGGCGGCCTGGAGCAGCACGTAGAGAATGGTCAGTGCGGTGGCCGCATGCGTCATGGTCCAGCCACTGGCCACGTTCGCTGCCACGACGGTGACGGGCGGCGCGGCCTTGGCGCCTTCGACGGCAGCCGTCTTGACGATGGTCTCGTGATCCATATCAGTCCCAGAAATTGACCAGGGGCAGGGCCGGTGCCTGAAGCGGCTCGACCAGCTCGACCGCCAGGCCGGCAGGCAGATGCGGCCCATGGGCCGACAGCCCCGGATTGCGCTCCAGCGTGGCCTCCACCACGCCACGCGTGGTGCCCAGCTGGCGCATGCACAGCTCGTCCAGCGTCTCGTATTCATGGGCGATGGCCTGCATCAGACAGCCTCCTGCCGAGCGCAAGAAGCGGTGCAGGCAAAGGGCCGGTGCGCCGTGGCCGGCGCGGGCAAAGGGATGGCAGGGCTCACTGAAACTCCTCGTGGGGCCCGGCCCGCGGATCCGCCACCGGACATCCGCCGTGCCTGTCGCCACGGATGCGGCAGCAGGTCCCGGCCAACGGATCGCGAAGGCCTCGGGCCGGCGGCAAGCCGGGGTCGGCGCGCAGGCCGGGCATGGATTGCATGGTTGCCTACCGGCGCCTCACCGGCAATCGCTGGGGCCTGTGCGCGGCCCGGGCACGCCAGCGCCCTTGCGCGACCGCGGCCATCGGGCACGCCAATGAAAAGACCCCGCGATGCGGGGTCTTGCGATGGACGAGGGCTCCGCGTTCAGCCGCGCTTGCCGTCCTGCACCGGGTTGCGGTGCAGATGGTCCGCCAGATCGCCGGCCGCGGCACTGAGCCGGCGCGAGACGGGCAGCAGCAATGCGGTGATGGCCGATGCGTGCACAGAGGAGCCCCGGGCTGCATTCAGCAGCTCGCAGATGGCGGCCACTTGCTCGCTGGCGCTCTCCACATCATCCCTGACCGTCTCAATCTGGTGCTGCATCACGTCTTCTTTCTACTGTATGCACATACAGTATATGGCGGATGGCCAGATGTTTCAATTTGATCCGACCCCACTTCGGGTGCTCCCTGGCAGGGTGCACGCGCAGGCTGTTGTGCCCATGCCCCATGGCTGCACAGCACCCGCTCCGTGCCAGGTCAGGCGCTCCCCAAAGCCCGTGCAGATCCCGCGTTGAAGACTCAAGTTGTTGTTTCCAAAGGGATGACGACCCGCCCCCCGCGCACCACGCACGAACATCGCTCAATCGCGGTGAACCTTGCACAAGCCCGTTTCCTCCAGAGGAAACGGGCTTGATCCGTCGTTTGCGGGATACCCCGCAAGAAGGCGTATCTGGAGGGCAAAATCCCCTCGTTTATAATGTCTGGCTTCGCTTACATCACGGGTTGAGCGAACCATGCGCGGCCCTGGCGGCCAGGCGCATGCGATGTAAGCCCTTGAAATCTGAGGTGCCGCGTGGCCGACTGGCTTCGGTCCGCGTCGCACCGTGACTTTTGCGCAATACGGTGCGGGCTGCACGGCAGCCGGCACGGTCCAATCCTCATAGGAACAAACATGGCCGTTACTGTTGAAACCCTTGAAAAGCTCGAGCGCAAGATCACGCTGAGCCTGCCCCTGAACTCCATCCAGAGCGAAGTGGAAAACCGCCTCAAGAAGGTGGCGCGCACCGTGAAGATGGACGGCTTTCGCCCTGGCAAGGTGCCGATGAGCGTGGTGGCCCAGCGCTATGGTTACTCGGTGCAGTACGAAGTGCTCAACGACAAGGTCGGCGAAGCCTTCGCACAGGCCGTCAACGAAGCCAAGCTGCGTGTGGCCGGCCAGCCCCGCATCTCCGAGAAGGAAGGCGCTCCCGAGGGCGAGGCCCAGTTCGAAGCCATTTTCGAAGTGATGCCCGAAGTCAAGATCGGTGACCTGGCATCGGCCGAGGTCGAGAAGCTGACGGCCGAAGTGGACGACGCCGCCATCGACAAGACCGTGGACATCCTGCGCAAGCAGCGCCGTACCTTCGCGCAGCGCGCCCAGGCCGATGTGGCCGTGGACGGCGACCGCGTGACCGTGGACTTCGAAGGCAAGATCGACGGCGAGACCTTCTCCGGCGGCAAGGCCGAAGACTTCCAGTTCCTGGTCGGCGAAGGCCAGATGCTCAAGGAATTCGAAGACGCCGTGCGCGGCATGAAGGCTGGCGAGTCCAAGACCTTCCCGCTGGCATTCCCCGCCGACTACCATGGCAAGGACGTGGCCGGCAAGACCGCCGACTTCCTGGTGACGGTCAAGAAGATCGAGGCCGCCAACCTGCCCGAAGTGGACGAAGCCTTTGCCAAGGCCCTGGGCGTGGCCGAAGGCACGGTGGAAGGCCTGCGCGCCGACATCAAGAAGAATCTGGAGCGTGAAGTCAAGTTCCGCGTCCAGGGTCGCAACAAGCAGGCCGTGATGGACGCCCTGGTGTCCAAGGCCGAGCTGGAGCTGCCCAAGGCATCGGTGCAGGCCGAAGTGGCCCGTCTGCTGGAAGGCGCCCGCGCCGAGCTGCAGCAGCGTGGCATCAAGGACGCCGACAAGGCCGAGATCCCCGAGGACGTGTTCCTGCCCCAGGCCGAGCGCCGTGTGCGCCTGGGCCTGGTGGTGGCCGAACTGGTCCGTGCCAACGAACTGCACGCCACCCCCGAGCAGATCAAGGCCCACGTGGAAGAGCTGGCCGCCAGCTATGAAAAGCCCGAAGACGTGGCCCGCTGGTACTTCGGCGACCGCCAGCGCCTGGCGGAAGTCGAGGCCGTCGTCATCGAAAACAACGTGACCGAGTTCGTGCTGGGCAAGGCCAAGGTCTCCGACAAGGCCGTGTCCTTCGACGAACTGATGGGCCAGGCCTGAGGGTTTGAGCACCGCCCGCCTGCCGTTTCGTGAGATCGGCGGGCAGGTCGGCATCTGCGGGGCTTGTGCTTTTGCGCACAAGCCCCATTTTCTTTCCGGATACGGCTAAAGTAGCCCCCTAGTACTGGAGAACACATGAGCGCATTGGAAACTCAGGGTTTGGGCATGATCCCAATGGTCATCGAACAGTCCGGCCGCGGCGAGCGGTCGTACGACATCTACTCGCGCCTGCTCAAGGACCGGGTGATCTTCCTCGTGGGTCCTGTCAACGACCAGACGGCCAACCTCGTCGTGGCCCAGCTGCTGTTCCTCGAAAGCGAGAATCCCGACAAGGACATCTCGTTCTACATCAACAGCCCCGGCGGCTCCGTGAGCGCGGGCCTGGCCATCTTCGACACGATGAACTTCATCAAGCCCGACGTGTCCACGCTGTGCACCGGCATGGCTGCCAGCATGGGCGCCTTCCTGCTGGCGGCGGGCGCCAAGGGCAAGCGCTTCGCGCTGCCCAATTCCCAGGTCATGATCCACCAGCCGCTGGGCGGCATGCAGGGCCAGGCCACCGAGATCGAGATCCATGCGCGCGAGATTCTCAAGACCCGCGAACGCCTCAACAAGATTCTCGCCGAACGCACCGGCCAGCCGCTGGAGCGCATCCAGCGCGATACCGAGCGCGACTACTTCCTGTCCGCCGAGGAGTCCAGGGACTATGGCCTGGTCGACCAGGTGATCGACAAGCGCTCCTGAGGGAGAGCGGCTGCATGATTGGGCGGCGTTTTCCCCCTACGGGAAACGCCGCTTTCCATTTGGTTATCATCCTTTTCCATATTTCTGTAACAAGGCACCGACCCCATGGCCGAGAAAAAAGGCTCCTCCAGCGAAAAGAACCTCTATTGCACCTTCTGCGGCAAGAGCCAGCATGAGGTCAAGAAGCTGATCGCTGGTCCGTCAGTCTTTATCTGCGACGAGTGCATCGATCTCTGCAACGAGATCATCCGCGACGAGCAGCCCAGCACCGAGGCCAAGGACGGCCGCGGCGACCTGCCCACGCCCGCTGAAATCAAGGCCAACCTGGACAACTATGTGATCGGCCAGGACCTGCCCAAGCGCACGCTGGCCGTGGCCGTCTACAACCACTACAAGCGCCTGCGGCACAAGGACAAGGCCGGCAAGGACGAGGTGGAGCTGGCCAAGAGCAACATCCTGCTGATCGGCCCCACGGGCTCGGGCAAGACGCTGCTGGCGCAGACGCTGGCGCGCATGCTCAACGTTCCCTTCGTGATGGCGGATGCCACGACGCTGACCGAGGCCGGCTACGTGGGCGAGGATGTGGAGAACATCATCCAGAAGCTGCTGCAAAGCTGCGAGTACGACGTCGAGCGTGCCCAGCGCGGCATCGTCTACATCGACGAGATCGACAAGATCTCGCGCAAGTCCGACAACCCCAGCATCACGCGTGATGTCTCGGGCGAGGGCGTGCAGCAGGCCCTGCTCAAGCTCATCGAGGGCACCATGGCCAGCGTGCCGCCGCAGGGCGGGCGCAAGCACCCCAACCAGGACTTCCTGCAGATCGACACCACCAACATCCTGTTCATCTGCGGTGGCGCGTTCGCTGGCCTGGAGAAGGTGATCGAGAACCGTACCGAGGCCTCGGGCATCGGCTTCGGCGCCACGGTCAAGAGCAAGAAGCAGCGCTCCATCTCGGAGGTGTTCCAGGAGATCGAGCCCGAGGACCTGATCAAGTTCGGCATCATCCCCGAGTTGGTCGGCCGCATGCCCGTGGTCACGGCCCTGGCCGAACTGGGCGAGGACGCGCTGGTGCAGATCCTGACCGAGCCCAAGAATGCCTTGGTCAAGCAATACAGCAAGCTGCTGGCCATGGAGGGCGTGGAGCTGGAGATCCGGCCCGCGGCCCTCAAGGCCATTGCCCGCAAGGCGCTGGCGCGCAAGACGGGTGCCCGCGGCCTGCGCTCCATCCTGGAGCAGTCGCTGATCGGTACCATGTACGAGTTGCCCACTGCCGACAATGTCGAGAAGGTGGTGGTGGACGAGTCCACCATCGAAGACGGAAAGGCGCCTCTGCTGGTCTATCGCGAGGCTGCCAAGAAGGCCTGATGCGCCGCCGGTCCGCAAGGTCCGGCCGCGCAAGTCCCCGCAGTCCGAAATCCTTTCGGGCGGCGGGGTTGAAATACACCGGTGGGCGGACCATCTTCCGCTGACATACCGAGGATTCCCATGTCAGGACATACCCCTTTGCCTTCTACCCCCCTGGACCTGGCGCTGCTGCCGCTGCGTGATGTGGTCGTGTTCCCCCACATGGTGATCCCGCTGTTCGTGGGCCGCGCCAAGAGCATCAAGGCGCTGGAGCTGGCCATGGAGGGCGATCGCCGCATCATGCTGGTGGCCCAGAAGACCGCCTCCAAGGACGAGCCCACGGCGGCCGACATGTTCGATGTGGGCTGCGTGTCCACCATCTTGCAGATGCTCAAGCTGCCCGATGGCACGGTCAAGGTGCTCGTCGAAGGCCAGCAGCGCGCGCTGGTCAAGCAGGTCATGGACGAGGAGACCCATTTCGTGGGCACCATCGTTCCTGTGGCACCCGAGGAGGAAATCCACAAGCCCAGCGAGATCGAGGCCCTGCGCCGCGCCGTGACGCAGCAGTTCGACCAGTACGTCAAGCTCAACAAGAAGATCCCGCCCGAGATCCTGACTTCGATCGCCAGCATCGACGATGCCGGACGGCTGGCGGACACCATCGCCGCCCACCTGCCGCTCAAGCTGGAGAACAAGCAGGCCGTGCTCGATCTGGTGGACATCAAGGAGCGGCTTGAGAACCTGTTCGAGCAGCTGGACCGCGAAGTCGACATCCTCAATGTCGACAAGCGCATCCGTGGCCGCGTCAAGCGCCAGATGGAAAAGAACCAGCGCGACTTCTACCTGAACGAGCAGGTCAAGGCCATCCAGAAGGAGCTGGGCGAGGGCGAGGACGGTGCCGACATCGAGGAGATCGAGAAGAAGATCAAGGCGGCGCGCATGCCCGCCGAGGCACGCAAGAAGGCGGAGGCCGAGCTCAAGAAGCTCAAGCTCATGTCGCCCATGTCGGCTGAGGCCACCGTGGTGCGCAACTACATCGACGTGCTCACGGGCCTGCCCTGGAGCAAGAAGACCAAGATCAAGCACGACCTGGCCAATGCCGAGGCAGTGCTCAACGCCGACCACTTCGGCCTCGAAAAGGTCAAGGACCGCATCCTTGAGTACCTTGCCGTGCAGCAGCGCGTGGACAAGGTCAAGGCGCCCATCCTGTGCCTGGTCGGACCTCCGGGCGTGGGCAAGACCTCGCTGGGCCAGTCCATCGCCAAGGCCACGGGCCGCAAGTACGTGCGCATGGCGCTGGGTGGCATGCGCGACGAGGCCGAGATCCGTGGCCATCGCCGCACCTACATCGGCGCCATGCCGGGCAAGGTGCTGCAAAGCCTGGACAAGGTCGGCACGCGCAATCCGCTGTTCCTGCTCGACGAGATCGACAAGCTGGGCATGGACTTCCGTGGCGATCCCTCGAGCGCGCTGCTCGAGGTGCTGGACCCCGAGCAGAACCACACCTTCGGCGACCACTACGTCGAGGTCGACTTCGACCTCAGCGACGTGATGTTCGTGGCCACCTCCAACTCCATGAACATCCCGCCCGCGCTGCTGGACCGCATGGAGGTGATCCGCCTGTCGGGCTACACCGAGGACGAGAAGGTCAACATCGCCATCCGCTACCTGCTGCCCAAGCAGATCACCAACAACGGTGTGAAGGACGGCGAGATGCGCGTGGAGGAATCCGCGATCCGCGACATCGTGCGCTACTACACGCGTGAGGCCGGCGTGCGCTCGCTGGAGCGCGAGCTGTCCAAGATCTGCCGCAAGGTCGTCAAGGGATTGCAGCTCAAGAAGCTGGAGCCCACCGTCGTCGTCACCGCCGACAACCTCCCCGACTATCTGGGCGTGCGCAAGTACACCTATGGTCGGGCCGAACACAACAACCAGGTGGGCCAGGTCGTGGGTCTGGCCTGGACCGAGGTGGGTGGCGATCTGCTGACCATCGAGGCGGCCATCATGCCCGGCAAGGGCGTGATCACGCGCACCGGCTCGCTGGGCGACGTGATG
This sequence comes from Delftia tsuruhatensis, assembly GCF_903815225.1. Lineage (NCBI taxonomy): Bacteria > Pseudomonadati > Pseudomonadota > Betaproteobacteria > Burkholderiales > Comamonadaceae > Delftia > Delftia tsuruhatensis. The sequence goes on along the minus strand of NZ_LR813084.1, from coordinate 4,104,752 downwards.
AAGGAATCGGTGGAGGCTGCACGCACGGTGGTGCGCAGCCGCTCGCGCATGCTGGGCATCAAGGACGAGGCGTTCGAGAAGAAGGACATCCACGTTCACGTGCCCGACGGCGCAACGCCCAAGGACGGTCCCAGCGCCGGCGCGGCCATGACCACGGCCTTTGTCTCGGCGCTGACCGGCATTCCCGTGCGTGCCGACGTGGCCATGACGGGCGAGATCACGCTGCGCGGCGAGGTCACGGCCATTGGCGGCCTCAAGGAAAAGCTGCTTGCGGCCCTGCGAGGTGGCATCAAGACGGTGCTGATCCCCGAGGAGAACGTCAAGGATCTCCAGGAGATCCCGGACAACGTCAAGAGCGGCCTGGAAATCATCCCTGTCAAGTGGATCGACCAGGTTCTCAAGGTGGCGCTGGAGCGCGTGCCCGAGCCCCTGTCCGAAGAGGACGCCGCTGCGCCCCCGACACCGGAGTCCAAGGCGGTGGAGCCGGCGGTCAAGCACTGATGATGAAAAAATGTAGCGTTTTTCCTGAACTCCCCAAGAACTGCGCTACAATTCATCCCATCGCAGCAAACGACGTTGTAGAATGTCAGGCTCGATAGAAATGCGGGAATAGCTCAGTTGGTAGAGCGCAACCTTGCCAAGGTTGAGGTCGACGGTTCGAACCCGTTTTCCCGCTCCAGTTTCAGGATGTGCCTCGTGCATGTCCGATTCGGGTGGCGGTTGGCTGCTTGAATGTTTGCGGGAATAGCTCAGTTGGTAGAGCGCAACCTTGCCAAGGTTGAGGTCGACGGTTCGAACCCGTTTTCCCGCTCCAGTTTCAGGATGTGCCTCGTGCATGTTCGATTCGGGTGCCGGTTGGTTGCCTGAATGTTTGCGGGAATAGCTCAGTTGGTAGAGCGCAACCTTGCCAAGGTTGAGGTCGACGGTTCGAACCCGTTTTCCCGCTCCAGATTTGAATGCCGTGGCGTGCCGCGGCAGGTTGATGGTGATCTTGGCGCGATAGCAAAGCGGTTATGCCCCGGATTGCAAATCCGGTTAGACCAGTTCGACTCTGGTTCGCGCCTCCAAAATACAGGTAGACGACTTTGAAAAGGCCCCCTTGGGGCCTTTTTCTTTTTGGTCTGCAGCTTCCTTTGGCCGTGGCTGGGGCATTGCTGTTGGCAAATTCGTAGAGCCTTGTCTTCTTCGCGGGACCATGTGTCTGGCATCCTGCGCCAGGCGGATGGAGCGCGGGGCTCTATTTGTCGATATTGTTTCCAATTGTTATTAATTGGTAATCTCCCCGGGATCGAATATGCATGCTTCCAAATTGCAAAAAAGTGCAAATGGATTGGCAATGAGGGTGGATTGATCGGGTCGATCATGGCTATGATCTGCCTTTCATTCAATTCATAAGGGGGGAGTTATGAGAAGTAAGCTGTGGATGGGTGTCATTGCCGGCGGTATGGTTCTTGCCGGCTGCAAGACCATGGAATCCGGAAACGTGGGGGCCTTGATGGATTCGGGCTCCACGGCCATGAAGGCCATGACGCTGACGGATGATGATGTGGTCACGCTGTCCAACGAGTCCTGCGCTGCCATGGATGCCCAGAACAAGGTGGCAGATGCCAGGAGCAAGTACACGGTGCGGCTGAACAAGGTCATCGCCAGCATGCCCCAGACCATCAATGGAAAGAAGGCCGTCTACAAGGTCTACATGACCCAGGACGTGAATGCCTGGGCCATGGCCAATGGCTGCATTCGCGTCTACAGCGGACTGATGGATCTGATGAATGACGATGAACTGCGTGGCGTGATTGGTCACGAGATCGGCCACGTGGCACTGGGCCATAGCAAGAAGCGCATGCAGACGGCATATGCGGCATCGGCGGCGCGCTCCATTGCGGCCAATAGCGGCAATGCGGCGCTTGCCTCGCTGTCGCGATCCCAGGCTGGGGAGCTGGGCGAGAAGTTCATCAATGCCCAGTTCTCGCAATCGCAGGAGTCGGAGGCTGATGACTATTCCTTCGATCTTCTGACGGAAAAGAAGATGAGCCGCCAGGGCCTGGTGACGTCGTTCCAGAAGCTGGCCAAGCTCAGTGGCGGCAGCGGTGGTAGCTCCATCCTGAGCTCCCATCCGCCGTCCGAGCAGCGAGCCAAGCGCATGCAGGAGCGCATCGACGGCAAGTGAGCCGCACCGGGCGGCTGGCCGGTCCTTGGTGGCCGGGAAGATTTCTGGATTTTTTCCGGAGGGTCTGGAAATCTGCGCTACAATTCAAGTCTGCTCTGTAAGGCGAACAGCTTTTCAGATACGCGGGAATAGCTCAGTTGGTAGAGCGCAACCTTGCCAAGGTTGAGGTCGACGGTTCGAACCCGTTTTCCCGCTCCAGTTCAGAAAAAGGGAAGCGGTAACGCTTCCCTTTTTCATTGGTGCCGCAGCATGCAGCCCGTCCGGCCTGCGCCGGACCCTGTTGCGATGGCGCAGGGCCCCGATGGTGAAATTGGTAGACACTGCGGACTTAAAATCCGCCGCTTCCGAACAGGGGCGTGCCGGTTCGATCCCGGCTCGGGGCACCAGTCAACAAGCAACTTCCTCAAGGTGGATGCCGTTCTCGTCATCCGTGGCAGCGGGTCTGCTGGAGCATTGTGGCCATGTGTTGCCGAGCCCTTGCTGGCAGGCATTACGTGCGAGAATCCCTGCATCAGGCCCCGGGCGCTTGCCTGGATGGCACGGCTCGGGCAGACGGTGATGGCCACGCCTGCATGCGTTATGTTGACATTGATCGTGGCACATGGTGCGGCGTGACGGGTGCGGCCAAACTCATCTCAGACCAGAACATGTCAAATTACAACGCTCCCTTTGAAATCCATGTGCACGGCCAGGTGCTGTTGCGCGCCGAAACGACGTACGAGCAGTTGCAGGAAGCGCTGGGCCCATTGTGGAAGTACGCGGGTGCCCGCTCGCTGGCGGATGGTGCCGGCAGCGTCTACGAGGAAGAGCCCGGCATCCAGTTCGACAACAAGGAGCGCCTGTTGCAGATGTGCTGGACGGTGCGCGGTGACGAGGACTTCCGCCAGTCGCTGGACGAGATGTGCATGGGCATCAACGAGCTGGCTGAACAGGGCGCAGCCATCGAGGTGACCTTCTACGACACCGAATTCGACGAGGAGGAGGAGTCGGAGGAGGCGGAGTCGCGCGACGACTTCGTCATGCTCTTCGTCGGCCCCACGCCTGCCGCCATCATGCAGGTGCAGCGCGACCTGCTGGTGCAGGATGTGGTCAACCTCATGGAGCGACATTTCGACGGCTCCGAGCTGGGTGGGGTGGTGCAGGAGATCGACAAGCTGTTCTCGCAGCGCTTCGATGCCCTGGTCAGTTCCCTGGAAATCGGCAAGCCGCCGCGCGGTACGGGCGGCTCGGGCTCGGGCCATGGCGGCAATCGCCGTCCGCGCCACCTGCATTGAGGACGGGGCGCTGCCACGTGCAGCGCACGGCCATGGCGGCACAGACCAGTACGCCCAGGTATTCCGGATCCGTCGTGGACGCGGTACGCCGCGAACGCGGGCAGCGCCGTGAGGCGCAGGGGCCGGAGCAGGTATTGCCCCTGCCTTACCTGGCCGCCTATCCGGCCACGCTGCAGGCGCAGGTGCGCGGCTGGCTGGCCGAGGACAGGGCGGAATCCTGGCTGCTGCGCAAGCACCCGCAGGCCCATGCCGTGCGCACGGACAAGAGCCTGTATGACTATGTGGATGCACTCAAGGGCCGCCACATGCGCAATGCCGGCACGCTGAACAAGGTGGCCTACGACGGCCGCATCCATGTGGTCCACAACGCGCTGGGCCTGCACACGCGCCGCACCGTGGTGCAGGGCAACCGGCTCAACGCCAGGCACGAGATCCGCATCGGCGCATTGTTCAAGCAAGCGCCCGAGGCCTTTCTTCGGATGATCGTCGTCCATGAGCTGGCCCATCTGCGCGAGCCGGAGCATGACAAGGCCTTCTACCAGCTGTGCACGCACATGGAGCCCGACTACCACCAGTTGGAGTTCGAGTTGCGCCTGTACCTGAGCTGGATGGACCATTCGGGCCGGCGCCTGTGGCAGTAGGCGCCGGCCTGACTCAGGCGGCGGTGGTGGAAGCTTCTCCCACCTGAATGGCAGAGCAGCACCGGGCCGGCAGCTCCAGCCAGCGCCAAGCGGCGGCCTGCAGGGCCTGAAGCGATCCCGTCGTCATCAACTGCATCTGGCTGTCGGGTGTCGGAGGGGTCTCTGACTCGTCGGCCAGCGCGCCCAGGCGACCGAGCACACGGCGCGTCTGGCGTGCCACGGGGGCACCCGTGTCGATGAACTGGATGTCCGGACCCAGCAACGTGCGCAACTGTTCGCGGGCGAACAGGTAGTGGGTGCAGCCCAGCACCAGCGTGTCCATCTCTCCCGTCTTCTGGCCAAAGTCGCCCAGCGCGGCGACGTACCGGGCGCACAGTTCGGCGACCTCCGTGGCCATGGGGTCCTCGGGCACGGGCCGTTCCGTGCTCTCCTCGATGGCCTTGGCCAGGCCATCGCAGGCCTGGGCGTGGAAGTGCACGCGCTCCCCGTGCTCGGCGACGAGGCGCGCGAAGCGGGCGCTGCTGACGGTGCCGCGCGTGCCGATCACTCCCACATGGCCTGTCTGGCTGGACAGCGAGGCGGGCTTGATGGCCGGCTCGACGCCGATCAGCGGCAGGTCGGGCATTTCGGCGCGCAGCATGTCCACGGCGGCGGCCGTGGCCGTATTGCAGGCGATCACCAGTACCTTGATCTGGTACTGCTCGCGCAGGTGGCGCGCGATGGCGCGCGCGCGTTGCTGCACGAAGGCGTCGCCGCGCGCATCGCCATAGGGGGCGTTGCCGCTGTCGGCCAAGTAGACGAAGCGCTCATGCGGCAACTCATGGCGCAGCGCCTGCAGCACGCTGAGGCCGCCGATACCGCTGTCGAAGACGCCGATGGGTGAGGCCGGGAGGGTCATGGGATGTGGGTGGATGACTGGTGGGAGGGCGTTGCAAGTATGCCTGCTCAGGCTTGCCCATGGTGCGCTGTCGAATGCTGCTGGCACCATTGCGCGCGTGACAGGCGATACAGGCAGTGCTTACGCAGCGCATGCCCCTCAGGCACGGCCGGATGCTCGAAGTCTTCGGCTTCGCGCTGCATTCCGAGCCGCTGCATGACGGCTCGCGAACGCAGGTTGGACAGGGCGGTGAAGGACACGATGGAGGGCAGGCACAGCACATCGAAGCCATGGGCCAGCGCAGCCCTGGCGCCTTCGCTGGCCAGGCCCTGGCCCCAGAACGGACGGGCCAGCCGCCAGCCGATTTCCACGCAGGGAGAGCATGGCAGGTCGGCGGCCGGGATGTGCAGGCCGATGAAGCCCATGAGCTCGCCGCTGTCCCGGTGCTCGGCGGCCCAGAAGCCCCAGCCGCGCTCTTCGATGAGCAGGTGCATCTTGTCGACCATGGCATCGCTTTGGTCGCGTGTCAGCGTTGTGGGGAAGTGCCGCATGACTTCGGTATCCGCATTGAGCGCGGCGAACGGTGCGCAGTCCCGGGTCTGCCATTGGCGCAGATGCACGCGCTGTGTGCTCAGGGTCATCATGGGTGCTTTCATGTCCATCATGGGGTGGGAGGGCGTTGCAGCACCAGCAGGTAGGCGGCCGCGTGCCCATGGAAGGAATGGGGAGCGAAGCCCGCATCGTGCGCCAGCCTCTCCACCGTGGAGCGGCGCTGGAAATGCGGGTCGAACACCAACTCCGCCACGGCCAGCAGGCCGCCGGGCCGCAGGCTCTGGAACAGGTCGGCCAGGGCAGCGGCGCGGTCCGGGATCTCGCCCAGCACGGCGGCCATCACGGCGCGGTCATACTGGCCTGCTGGCAATTGCCCCTGGCCCAGTGCCGCAGCCAGCGTACGCACATTTTCCAGACCCTGGGCCTTGGCCTTGGCCACCACCTGTTCCAGCATGGCCGGCTGCAAGTCCACGGCCAGCACCTGTCCCGTGTCGCCGACGGCACGCGCCAGCGGCAGGGTGACGCGGCCCGGACCGCAGCCGGCATCCAGCACCTTCATCCCTGGGTGGATCTGCAACTGCGCGACGATGAAGGCCGCCTTGTTGCTGACCGCGAACGGGTTGTCGAGTTCGACCATCCAGCGCAGCCACGAAGGGCAGGGAAGGGCATGGCGGCGGGAGGAGAGCCGCCAGGCCAGGCTGGCCACGGCCAGCAGTGCGATCAGGGCGAGGACGATGGTCATGGTGAGGCCGTGAGCCGGTGGATGCGGGCGGGTAGTCTTGCACAAATGTTCGTGCCAACGAAAAAACCGCCCGAAGGCGGCCTTGTGATGCTTGCCTAAGACTCAGGCCGCAGCGATCGCTATCGTCTTGAACTCGCCCGAGGCGATGCGCTTTTGCCATTCGGCCGGGCCCGTGATGTGGGCGCTGGTGCCGCCGGCGTCCACGGCCACGGTCACGGGCATGTCCACCACGTCGAATTCGTAGATGGCTTCCATGCCCAGGTCCTCGAAGCCCACGACCTTGGCGTTCCTGATGGCCTTGGAGACCAGGTAGGCGGCGCCGCCCACGGCCATCAGGTAGGCGGACTTGTGGTTCCTGATGGACTCGATGGCCACCGGGCCGCGCTCGGCCTTGCCGATCATGGCGATCAGGCCGGTCTGCTCCAGCATCATGTCGGTGAACTTGTCCATGCGCGTGGCCGTGGTCGGGCCGGCGGGGCCCACGGCTTCGTCCTTGACGGGATCGACCGGGCCCACGTAGTAGATCACGCGGTTGGTGAAGTCCACCGGCAGCTTCTCGCCCTTGGCCAGCATGTCCTGGATGCGCTTGTGGGCGGCATCGCGGCCCGTGAGCATCTTGCCGTTGAGCAGCAGCGTGTCGCCCGGCTTCCAGCTGGCGACTTCTTCCTTGGTCAGGGTGTTGAGGTCCACGCGGCGTGACTTGTTGTAGTCGGGCTCCCAGTCGATCTTCGGCCACAGGTCCAGCGAGGGGGCGTCCATGTAGACGGGGCCGGAGCCATCCATCACGAAATGGGCGTGGCGCGTGGCCGCGCAGTTGGGGATCATGGCCACGGGCTTGGAGGCCGCGTGCGTGGGGTACATCTTGATCTTGACGTCCAGCACGGTGGCCAGGCCGCCCAGGCCCTGGGCGCCGATGCCCAGGGCGTTGACCTTCTCGTACAGCTCCAGGCGCAGCTCCTCGACCTGGTCGAGCTTCTCGCCGCGCGCGGCCTTGGCCTGCAGCTCGTACATGTCCAGGTCTTCCATCAGGCTTTCCTTGGCCAGCAGCACGGCCTTCTCGGCGGTGCCGCCGATGCCGATGCCCAGCATGCCGGGCGGGCACCAGCCCGCGCCCATGGTGGGAACGGTCTTGAGCACCCAGTCGACCAGGTTGTCACTGGGGTTCATCATGATCATCTTGGACTTGTTCTCGGAGCCGCCGCCCTTGGCGGCCACGGTCACGTCCAGCTTGTCGCCGGGCACGATCTGCACGCTGACGACGGCGGGCGTGTTGTCCTTGGTGTTCTTGCGGGCGAACTGCGGGTCGGCGACCACCGAGGCGCGCAGCGTGTTGTCGGGGTGGTTGTAGCCGCGGCGCACGCCTTCGTTGATGGCGTCTTCCAGGCCGCCGGTGAAGCCTTCCCAGCGCACATCCATGCCGACCTTCAGGAAGACGTTGACGATGCCGGTGTCCTGGCAGATGGGGCGGTGGCCGGTGGCCGACATCTTGGAGTTGGTCAGGATCTGGGCCATCGCGTCCTTGGCCGCCGGGCTCTGCTCGCGCTCGTAGGCGCGGGCCAGGTGGGCGATGTAGTCGGCGGGGTGGTAGTAGCTGATGTACTGCAGGGCGCCTGCGATCGAATCGATCAGGTCCTGCTGGCGGATCGTGGTGGTCATCGGTGGGGTGTCTTTTTGATCGGGAGAACAGGGGAGGGGAGTCCCCCGGGCGATTATCGGCGCTATGGGGTGGAAAGTGCACGCAATCGGCGCAGTCTTGTACAAGAGTCAAGGGGTTTGGACGAAGCGGCATGCCTGGGCGACACCGCAGTGGGGGTGGATGCGATAGGTTCCCATTTACGGAGTTACCATGGGCGGGTTTTTGCCATTGCGGCCCTGCCAGCCAGACATCCCCGAGCCACGTCCTGCGCGGCCCGCCGAGACCTGCCTCCAGCCAACTGCGCCGCGTTGTTTTCACCCAGGAGTCCATACCAATGACCGCGACCCGCCAGGAAAAAGACACTTTCGGACCCATTGACGTCCCCGCAGACAAGCTCTGGGGCGCGCAGACGCAGCGTTCGCTGCAGAACTTCGACATCAGTGGAGAGCAGCAGCCGCGCGAGATCATCCACGCGCTGGCCCAGGTCAAGAAGGCCTCGGCCACCGTCAACCACAAGCTGGGCCTGCTCGACGAGAAGAAGACCCAGGCCATCCTGGCGGCCGCCGACGAAGTGATCGCCGGCAAGCACCCCCATGAATTCCCGCTGGTGGTCTGGCAGACCGGCTCGGGCACGCAGACCAACATGAATGTCAACGAGGTGCTGGCCAACCGCGCCAGCGAAATCCTCGGTGGCGAGCGCGGCGAATCGCGGCTGGTCCACCCCAATGACGACGTGAACAAGAGCCAGTCGAGCAACGATGTGTTCCCGACCGCCATGCATGTGGCTGCCGTCACCGCCATCGAGCAAAAGCTGCTGCCCGCCATTGCCCTGTTGCGCAACACGCTGCAGGCCAAGAGCGAGGCCTATGCCGACATCGTCAAGATCGGCCGCACCCACCTGCAGGACGCCACGCCGCTGACGCTGGGCCAGGAAATCTCCGGCTGGGTGGCCCAGCTGGCCCATGGCGAAAAGCATGTGCGCGCCGCGCTGCCGCACCTGTACGAGCTGGCGCTGGGCGGCACGGCCGTGGGCACGGGCCTGAACGCGCCCAAGGGCTATGCCGAAGGCGTGGCCGCTGAACTGGCCCGGCTCACGGGCCATCCCTTCGTGACGGCGCCCAGCAAGTTCGAGGCCCTGGCCTCGTGCGACGGCCTGGTGCATGCCCACGGGGCGCTCAAGACGCTGGCCGCCAGCATGATGAAGATCGCCAACGACGTGCGCTGGCTGGCCTCGGGCCCCCGCAGCGGCCTGGGCGAGATCTCGATTCCGGAGAACGAACCCGGCTCGTCCATCATGCCCGGCAAGGTCAATCCCACGCAGAGCGAAGCCGTGACCATGCTGGCGGCCCAGGTCTTCGGCAACGACGTGGCCATCAACTTCGGCGGCGCCTCGGGCAACTTCGAGCTCAACGTGTTTCGTCCCATGGTCGCGCACAACTTCCTGCAGAGCGTGCGCCTGCTGGCCGATGGCATGAGAAGCTTCAACGACCACTGCGCGGTCGGCATCGAACCGAACCAGGAGCGCATCACCGAGCTGGTGCAGCGTTCGCTGATGCTGGTCACCGCGCTGAACCCGCACATCGGCTACGACAAGGCGGCCTCCATCGCCAAGAAGGCGCACAAGGAAGGCTCCAGCCTGCGCGAAGCCGCCGTGGCCTCGGGCCATTTGACGGGCGAGCAGTTCGATGCCTGGGTGATCCCCGCCAGGATGGTCGGGAACCTGTAAGGCGCAAGCGGCGCCATCAAAGAAAGGGGAAGCCGATGGCTTCCCCTTTTTGTTCTCGTGGACTCAGTTGTCCGCCTGCGGGCGGCGCACGGTGCGGAACACGTACTTGAGCGCATCGCCGACGGTGCTCTCCCAGACCGGCCATTCGTGCTTGCCGTTGACGATGCGCAGTTCGGCGGGCTGCTTGTTCTTGCGCAGCTGGCCGTAGAGCTGGGCGGCCTCGGATTCGATCATGAACTCGTCGTCGTCGCCCGAGTTGATGTACATGGGCACGCTGATCTTCCTGGCCAGGAAGGCGTCCCAGAGCACTGGATAGTTGTAGCTCTTCCAGACGGTGGCGCTGTACTGGCCACTGGTGCCGGGCTCGGCGAAGACCTTGACGAAGCGTGCCGAAGAATCGGCGGGCGGCTCGGGGTTGTAGATGGCCGGGCTCAGCAGGGCCGCGGCCTGGAATTTCTCGGGGTACTTGAGTACATAGCGCAGCGCGCCGTAGCCGCCCATGGACAGACCGCCGATCACGCGGCCGTCGCGGCTGGTCAGCGTGCGGTACTTTTTCTCGACATGGGGCACGAGGTCCTGGAAGAAGGCGGTTTCCATGGGCTCCTTGAGGTCCACGTACCAGGTCGTTCCCGCATCGGGCATGACGATGATGGCCGGCGGGATCTCGCCGTTCTGTATCAACTGGTCCACGGTGCGCAGCAGGCTGCCCTTGACGGCCCAGTCATTGCGCTGGCCGTCGTTGCCATGCAGCAGGTACATGACCGGATAGCGCAGCCGTGCCTGGGCGTCATAGCCCGTGGGCAGGTAGACGTTGTAGGTCCAGCTGCGCTGCAGCGTGGCGCTCTTGAACTCGGCGGCCTCGATGGAGCCGGCCCGGGCGAGAGGGCCTGCAAGCAGGGCCGCGGCGGCCAGCAGGCCGGCAGCGCTCTGGCAGACCGCAGGGTAAAAGGAATTCTGGCGCATGTTGTTGTCTCCATGGATCCGTGGCGTGTGCCCACGGCTGCGCCAATGTAATCGAGGCGTGGGCGGCCTGATGCCTGGCTCGGCGCGCGGGCTGGCCGGCGCCGTCGCCTCGGGGACTGTCCTGTCGTCAGCCCGGCTGGTGCTTCGTCCGGCGCAGCGCGCCGCGAAAGCCCATCTGCCCCACCACGCACGCCAGCACCAGGACCAGGGACGCGGACAGCGCGGGATTGCTGCCCAGGCTGGCGCCCAGGGTGCACAGGCCGCCCACGGCCATCTGGGTACAGCCGTAGACCCCGGCAGCCGAGCCGGTCAGGCGGGGTTGCACGCTGAGCGCGCTGGTCAGGGCGGCGGGGCTGGTCAGGCCTGAGCCCAGCGCGAACAGTGCCATCAGGGCGACCACGATGGCCGGCGTGAGCTGCCCCAGCAGGGCCAGCAGCAGCAGCGAGGCCGCGCAGGCCAGGCTCAGCAGGTTGCCGCTGAGCATCAGCCGGTCCAGCGCCCAGTGCCGTATCAACTGGCGGGCCAGCGCATTGCCCACGGCCATGCCGGCCATCAGCAGGCCCAGGTAGATGGCGACCTCATGCTTGCTGGAATGCAGCTGCTCGATGAACACGAAGGGGGCCGCAGCGAGAAAGGCATAGATGGAGGTCGTGGCGCAGCCGCCGCCCACGGCGAAACCCACGAAGGCCGGCGAGCCCAGCAGGCTGCGGTAGTCGTCGCGGATGGTCGCCAGGTGCAGGCGGCCGGTGGGCTGGCCGGTTTCTGGCAGCCGCTTCCAGATGGCGAAGGCCGTTACGCCGCCGACCACGGCCAGGGTACCGAAGATGGCGCGCCAGCCCAGCATGTCGTCGATGGCCGAGCCGATGGCCGGTGCGATGCCGGGGCCGATCATCATCATCAGGTTGAGCAGCGCCAGGCTGCCCACGGCGTTCTCGGGCGTGGTCGAGTCGCGCGCGATGGCACGGCCCAGCGCCAGGCCGGCGCAGCCGCCCAGTGCCTGGAACAGCCTCGCGCCGATCAGCCAGGAAGCGGAGGGCGCCAGGAAGGCAGCGAAGCTGGCCAGCGCATAAAGGATGAGGCCGGCCAGCAGCATGGGGCGCCGTCCCAGGCTGTCGGACAGCGGGCCGTAGATCAATTGGCCCACACCGAGGCCGAGGATGTAGACCGTGATGGTCAGCTGCATCTGGCTGGCCCCGGCATCGAGCTGGCGAGCCGCATCGGGCAGGGCGGGCAGGAACATGTGCATGGCCAGCGTGCCGACGATGGTCACGAGGACCAGCAGCCACAGCGGGGCCTTGCGCAGGGAATGGGGATCGCTTTGCATGGAAACGGACAGGAGTCGGGTGCGGGGTGTGCTGGCCGGGTCAGGCCGCGGCATCGTCGTCGAGGCAGGAGGCGTTGCCCATGGCGTCCAGCAGGCGGTGCAGCGTGGCGTAGGCTGCATCGAGTTCTTCGGGCGGCACGGCGCCCAGCACCTGGGCGCGCGCCTGTTGCAGCAGGTCTTGCACGGCCTCGACCTGGGCATGGCCTGCCGCCGTGAGCTGGATCTTCTTGACGCGGCGGTCGCTGTCGTCCACGCGCTCTATCCAGCCCTGGGCCGCCAGTCCGTCGACCAGGCGAACGACCGAGGAGCTGTCCAGCGCCAGCGAATGCGCCAGATCCTTCTGGCGCATGGCCTCGGGCGAGCGCGCCAGGTGCATCAGCGGCATCCACAGGGCCTGGGTCAGGCCCATGGGCGCCAACAGGCGGTCCAGCGTGCGGCGCCACTGCTTGTTGACCTGGCCCAGCGTGAACATGAAATGCCGCTGGACGGCTGCGGCATCGGCCTGCAGCGGATGCTGGTCCGGGAGGGATGGGGACATTGGGTGGCATACAAATGGTTGGTATCCCAATTATCTGCATGTCACCGATCTCTCTCGGGGTTGACCCTGGTACATCTGTCCGCGTCAGGGTCTTGGCCCCCAAGCGGGGGCGGCGGCTCACATGCCCAGGGACTTGAGCAATTCGTCGGTATCCGTGCTGTCTGCAGTGGCGGGCGCTGCGGCCGGTGCTGGGGTGGCGGCCTGTGCCATGAGCGCGTCGGGGTCCGGGCGCTCCTGGGGCTCGAAGTCCACGACCTTGATGAACTCGGTGCGGTCCATGGCCAGTTCGAGATAGAAGATGTTGTTGTTGCCCGTGTAGAAGGTCACGCGGCGGGCCTCGGGCGCATCGAGGTTGGCGTCCACGCTGAGGTTGACCTGCTTGTTCAGGCGGATCATCTTGGGCTGGCTCTGGGTGATGTAGGTCTGCAGTTCGCGCTGGACCTTGCTGGTGAAGTCGCCCACCACCTGGTTCATCAGCTCGCCCATGACGTTGCTGACATCGTCCGAGGTATAGGAGGTGGCCAGGTCGTCCTCGCCCATGCCCATGCTCAGCATGTAGCTGCGGTACAGCTCCATGGCGGCGGCGGCCGAGAAGTTGATGATCACCAGGCCCGAAAAGCCGCCGTCCACCAGGACAAAGCAGCCGATGTCGGGCTTGAGGCTGGTCTTGGTGATGCGTTGCACCATGCCCGAATACTGGATGGGACACTGCGTGGCCACCTGGAGCACGCGAGAGACCGAATTGCAAAGGCTGATCAGCACGTCTTCCGTGCCATGGACGATGGGGTGTTGGGGCTGGTTCATGAGGTCAACGGGACAAAATTGTGAGCGATTATGGGTGCAAGTCCGTTGTTGCGACCATTTGTAACTCCGAAGGCGTATTCTGGATGCCGGATCGAGCAGCCCGCCGGGTCCGCACCTTTGATGCGACGGAGGTTGGACGATGAGAGCACAGCAGCATCTGACCCGGGTTTCGCTGGAAGATGACCATAGGCGCCGCCGAAGTGCAGACCAAGCGCGCCCAGTGGAGCCGCCTCAAGCGCAAGGAGCGCGAAGGCGTTCTGGCCTCGCACTGGTTTCCGGCCGTGCTGGGGCCGCGTGGCCTGCACTACATCGTTGACCACCACCACCTGGGCCTGGCGCACGGCGCCGAGGCGCGCTACCTGTCGGGCTGGTCCGGCATCGTTGCTCCGCAAACCTGATGCGTGCGCCTGGCCTGCCTGCCTTGGCCGATTGGGGCGCCGGCCTGTCCATCGCCGGCCTGCTGCTGCCCGAGGCCGTGGCCTATTCGGGCATCGCCGGCCTGCCGCCGCAGGCCGGGGTGATTGCCCTGTTCGCCGGGCTGCTGATCGCGCGGCCCGAGGCGCCCCTGTTCTTCGGCAATGCCGACCCGGTGTTTGCGGCCATCCGGGAGCGCCTCCAATCCCTGCCTTCGCCCCGCGGCGTGGTGCTGAGCCTCGAGGATTCGGCCGATCTCGATGCCACCAGTGTCGAGGCGCTGTGCGACTTCGCGGCCCAGTTGCGGCAACTGGGCGTGCCGCTGGCCCTGGCCTGCGTCAAGGACCCCGTGCGCGACCTGCTGGCGCGCGTGGGCAATCCGGCTCTGCCGCCCGCCAGCTATGCGGGCTGGAGCGTGGACGACGCCGTGCGCCAGTTGCAGATCGCTGCGTGATCCCGGCGTGATTCCGACGCGATCCCGATGTGATCCCCGCCCCGGTGCAGCGCCTCAGCCCGCCGCCTGTGTGGACTCGCGCACGATGCAGCGCCCCTGCATGATCACCTTGCGCAGCGGCAGGTCGGGCGTGTGCAGCCGATCCATGAGCAGGCCGAATGCGGCGCGGCCCATGGCTTCCACCGGCTGCTCGATCACGGTGATGGCGGGAGCCACCAGTTCCGTCCAGCGCTCGTTGTCGAAACCGGCGAGCGCCACATCGCCCGGGATGCGAAGGCCTGCGGCGCGTATCGCGCGCAGGCAGCCTTCCAGCAGCAGGCTGTTGCTGGCCACGAAGGCATCCGGCCGCTGCGGCTGGCGCAGCCATTGCGCGACCTCGGCTTCGGCGGCATCGCTGGTCGGGAGCAACTGGCGCACGTCGGGCGCCAGGCCCGCCTCGCGCATGGCGGCCAGATAGCCGTCGCAGCGTTCACGTGCGGTGCTGCTGGTGTTGCCGAAGACACCAGCGATGCGGCGATGGCCTTGTTCCACCAGGTGCGTGACCAGGGTGGCACAGGCCTGGGCGTTGTCCAGCACCACGCTGTCGTGGCATACCGGCGGGCCCGCTCGGTCCACGAGGACCACCGGGAACTCCAGCGGCAGGCGCTCCAGTTTCTGCAGGCTCGCCTGGGTGGGCGCAAAGATCAGGCCGGCGATGCGCTCCTCCTGCATGAGCTGCAGGTACATGGCTTCGCGCTGTGGGTCCTCGTCGGTGTTGCACAGCAGCACGCGCCGGCCCTGGCGATAGGCCTCGGCCTCGACCGCGCGGATCAGGGCCGTGAAGAAGGGGTTGCGTATGTCGGCCACGAGCACCCCCACGGGCCCCGCGTCGCGCGCGCGCAGCCGGCGCGCCATCAGGTTGGGCCGGTAGCCCGTGGCCTGCACGGCCGCCTGCACGCGTGCACGGACCTCGTCGCTGACCGATCCGCCGGCCAGCGCGCGCGAGACCGTCGACTTGGATACGCCGGCCACCTGGGCCACATCGTTGATGCTGATGCTCAATGCAATCGTTCCCGCTGTTTGTGGTGTACCGCAGAGGATAACTCCAAAGAAATGACGGGTTATGTTGCAGTGCAGATTGACTGATGGTTGGGAACGTTCCCAAAATCCGCGCCATGATCCATGCCCATTCATCCCTCCCGGCGGTTGAACCCAGCGCTCCTGCGGGACTGCAGATCGCCGTGCGCCTGGACGCCAGGGTGCGCGACAAGGCCGACGCCATCGCCCAGGCGGCCCGGCTGCTGCAGGACAGCGGCTGCGTGGCCCCTGGCTATGCCGCCGGCATGCAGGCGCGCGAGGCCCAGGCCGAAACCTTTCTGGGCCACGGCGTGGCCATTCCCCACGGTCGCGCCGAAGACCGGGCCCTGGTGCTGCGCGACGCGGTGGCCGTGCTCCAGGTGCGCGAGGGCCTGGATTGGAATGCCGGCCAGAACGTTCATCTGGTCGTGGCGGTGGCGGCACGCTCCGATGCCCATATCACCTTGCTGCGCCGCCTGGCCGGCCTGCTGCAGACACCCCGGCTGCAGGCGCTGTTCACCACGGGCGATGCGCAGCAGGTCATCGATGTGCTCCAGGGGCAAGCGGACCCGGCGCCGCCTGCCGCCCGCCCGGCGGCAGTGGATCTGGCCGAGGCGCGCGAATGGACCATTGCCTATCCCAACGGACTGCATGCGCGGCCTGCCACGCGCTGGGCGGAGGCGGCGCGCGGCTTTGCCTCGCGCATCCAGGTGCGCCATGGCAGCGAGGTGGCCGATGCGCGGCAGATGGCCGGCCTGCTGCAGCTGGGACTGCGCGAAGGCGACAAGGTCACTGTCTCGGCCCAGGGCCCCGATGCCAGGGCCGCGGTCGATCGCCTGTGTGCCGTGGCCCAGGCCCTGGTGGCCCAGGAACGTGCCGATGCCGACGCCGCTGCGCGCAAGGCGGCCGAATTGCCCACCACGGGCTGGCTGCCGCCGCTGGCGCGGCCTGCCTTTGTGGGCCTGGGCGCCAGCCCGGGGCTGGCCGTGGCCCGCATCCACCAGTGGCGTGTGGAGGCCGCCGAGATTCCCGACCTGCCCGAGCCGCTCAGCGCGGGTGGTGCGCGGCTGCATGCGGCGCTGGCCGAGACGCAGGGCCAGTTGCGCGCCCTGCATGACGACACCCGCCGCCGGCTGGGCGAAGGCGATGCCGCCATCTTCAGCGCGCAGGCCGAGTGGCTGGGCGACACCGGACTCATCACGCGCGCCTGCCAGTTCATGGTCCAGGGTCATGGCGTGGCCTGGTCCTGGAGCCGGGCCGTGGAGGAAGGCGCGAACCGGATCGAGGCGCTGGACAATCCCGCGCTGGCCGCGCGTGCCGCCGACCTGCGTGACGTGGGCCGGCGCGTGCTCGTGCAGCTGCAGCCTTCGCTGGCAGCGGCGGAACCGGATGGCCTGCCCGAAGGCGGCTGCATCCTGGTCGCAGCCGATCTTTCGCCCTCGGAAACCGCCCAGCTGGACACGGCGCGCGTGGCCGCGCTGGTCACGGCGCAGGGCAGTCCCACCTCGCACACGGCCATACTCGCGCGCACGCTGGGGCTGCCGGCCGCCGTGGCGGCAGGCGGTGGCGTGCTGGGCATGGCCGATGGGGCCCTGGCCATCGTCGATGGCGCCAATGGCCGCATCTACCTTGACCCCTCGGAGCAGGACCTGGCTTCGGCGCGTACCCACATGGCCGAGCAGCAGGCGCTGCAGGAACGCGTGGCCGCGCAGCGCAGCCTGCCTGCCATCACCACCGATGGCGTGCGCATCGAAATCTGCGCCAACGTCAACCTGCCCGGGCAGGTGCCGCTGGCCCTGTCCCACGGCGCCGAGGGCGTGGGCCTGATGCGCACGGAATTCCTGTTCCTGGAGCGCGGCAGCACGCCCGGCGAGGACGAGCAGTACGAAACCTACCGCGCCATGGCGCAGGCGCTGGAGGGGCGGCCGCTGATCGTTCGCGCGTTGGACATCGGCGGCGACAAGCAGGTCGCCCACCTGGAGCTGCCGCGCGAGGACAACCCCTTCCTGGGCGTGCGCGGCGCGCGGTTGCTGCTGC
This sequence comes from Delftia tsuruhatensis, assembly GCF_903815225.1. Lineage (NCBI taxonomy): Bacteria > Pseudomonadati > Pseudomonadota > Betaproteobacteria > Burkholderiales > Comamonadaceae > Delftia > Delftia tsuruhatensis. The sequence continues at coordinate 4,087,544 of NZ_LR813084.1, read as the reverse complement.
GCCGTCCTGACCTGCTGGAGCCCCAGATGCGCGCCCTGTACCGGGCGGCCCGCGATGGCGCGCGGCTGTCCGTGATGTTTCCCATGGTCACCAGCGTGCAGGAGTTGCTGGCGCTACGCGCGGTCTGCGAGCGGCTGCGCGCCGAACTGGACGCCCCGGTCCTGCCGCTGGGCATCATGATCGAGGTGCCCGCCGCCGCCGTGCAGGCCGACGCATTGGCTCGCCATGCCGATTTCTTCTCCATAGGCACGAACGACCTGACCCAGTACGTGCTGGCCATGGACCGCCAGAACCCGCAGCTGGCGGCCGAGGCGGACAGCCTGCATCCGGCCGTGCTGCGGATGGTGCGCTCCACCGTGCAGGGTGCTGCCACCCGCGCTCGTCCCGTGGGCGTCTGTGGCGGACTGGCCGGCGACCCGTTCGGTGCGCTGTTGCTGGCAGGGCTGGGGGTGGGCGAGTTGTCCATGACGCCCAACGACATCGCCGGTGTCAAGGCCGGCCTGCGTGCGGCCAGCCTGCGGCAGTTGCAGGTGCTCGCAGACAGGGCGCTCGGCTGCGAGGATGCCGCGCAGGTGCGGGAACTGGCCAAGGAGGTGGCGGCATGAACGCCCCGCAAGCCATCACCGTGACCCTGAACCCGGCCATAGACCAGCTCGTGACCCTGGATGCGCTGCTGCCCGGCCAGGTGCAGCGCGCATTGGGCAGCGTGCAGGCGCCGGGCGGCAAGGGCATCAATGTCGCCGCCGCCCTGGCGGGCCTGGGCATTTCCACGGCCGCGCTGGGCGTGCTGGGCAGCGACAACGCCGGCATGTTCGAGGCCTTGTTCGCGCAGCGCGGCATTGCCGACGCCTGCCTGCGCGTGCCGGGCCAGACGCGCACCAACATCAAGCTGGTGGCCAATGGCGGGCGCCAGACCACGGACATCAACCTGCCGGGCCTGGCCTTGGCCGAAGCGCATCTGGATGCCGTCATGCGCGCGCTGGCCCGGTATCTGCGGCCAGGGCTGGCCGTGGTGCTGTCGGGCAGCCTGCCGGCCGGCCTGCCTGCGGACAGCTGGGCGCGGCTCCAGGCCCAGGCCGCGGCCGCCGGTGCCGACGTGCTGCTGGACACCAGCGAGGCCCCACTGGCCGCCGCCCTGGCGACGGCCCCCCATGCGGCCATGCCCTGGGCCATCAAGCCCAACCGGGAGGAGCTGCAGGCCGCCACGGGCCAGCGCCTGGACGGCCGCGATACGCTGCTGGCCGCCGCGCGCAGCCTGCTGGACAGGGGTCTGGGGCTGGCCGTGGTGTCCATGGGCGAGGAGGGCGCATTGTTCGCGAGCAGGCAAGGTGCGGTGATTGCGCGGCCGCCGCAGCGGGCACGCGGCAGCTCCGTAGGCGCGGGCGATGCCATGGTCGCTGGCATGGTGGCCGCGCGGCTGCGCGGACTGGATCTGGCCGATACCGCGCGCCAGGCCACGGCCAGCGCCCTGGCCTGGCTGCAGGCCGCGCCCGCGCGCGACATCTATGCTGGCCGCGTCCAGGCCCTGGCCGCCGGCGTGCTGCTGGAGACATGCCCGTGGCCGTGATCCCTCATATTTCAGGAGCTTCCATGAACCCTCTTTTTGTGGTGATCACGGCCGCCGGGCATGATGCCGAGGCGCTGCTGGCCGCCGAAGCCCTGCGCCACGCGGCCGGACAGCGGCCCTTGGCCGTGGAGACACGCACCAGCCGTGGCGTGCTGGGCCTGCACACCGCCGAGGCCGCCGCGCAGGCGGGGCAATTGCTGATCGTGGGCGATGGCGACTGTGGCGGGGATGCCGATGCGGGCCGCTTCGCGCGGGCCGCCGTCGAGCGCTGCAGCCTGCGCGAGGCACTCGATGATCCGGCAGGCGTGCTGGCGCGCTCCGATGCCGGCAGGCCCGCAGACCCTCGGACCGGCAAGCGCATCGTGGCGGTCACGTCCTGCCCTACCGGCATTGCCCACACCTTCATGGCGGCCGAGGGTTTGCAGCGCGGCGCGGCCGCGCTGGGCCACGCCATGCGCGTGGAGACGCAAGGCTCGGTGGGTGCGCTCGATGCGCTCACGCCGCAGGAAATCGCCGAGGCCGACCTCGTCATCATCGCCGCCGACCGTGAGGTCGATCTCTCGCGCTTCGCGGGCAAGCCGCTGCTGCGCAGCGGCACCAAGCCGGCCATACGCGACGGTGCCGGCCTGATCGGCAAGGCGCTGGCGGAGTCCGCCGTGCATGGCACGGCGTCGGGCGGCTCTGTGGCCGCGTCCGCCCGTCCCCAGGGCGGCGGCGCCTACCGCCATCTGATGACCGGCGTGTCCTTCATGCTGCCATTCGTCACGGCGGGCGGCATTCTGATCGCCATGGCCTTTGCGCTGGGCGGCATCTACGTCCATGACGATGCGCACCAGGGCACGCTGGGATGGACGCTGTTCCAGATCGGCGCCAAGGGCGGTTTCGCGCTCATGGTGCCGGCGCTGGCCGGCTACATCGCCTACTCCATTGCCGACCGGCCCGGCATTGCGCCGGGCATGATCGGCGGAATGGTCGCGTCCAGCATGGGGGCGGGGTTTCTTGGCGGCATGGCGGCCGGCTTCATCGCCGGCTATGGCGTGGCCTTTCTGGCCGCGCACATCCGGTTGCCGCAGACGCTCAAGGGCCTGCTGCCCATGCTGATCCTGCCGGTGCTGGGCAGCCTGCTCACGGGCCTTTTGATGTACTACCTGGTCGGCGCGCCCGTGGCCGGGCTGCTGCAGTGGCTGAGCGCCTGGCTGCGCGGCATGCAGGGCGCCAGTGCGCTGCTGCTGGGCCTGCTGCTGGGGGCGATGATGGCCTTTGACATGGGCGGGCCGGTGAACAAGGCCGCCTATGCGTTTTCCACGGGCATGATCGCGAGCCAGGTCTATACGCCCATGGCCGCGGCCATGATCGCCGGCATGACGCCACCGCTGGGGCTGGCGCTTGCCACGCGCCTGTTTGCCGACCGCTTCACGCGCGAGGAGCGCGGCAGCGCCGTCTCGGCCGGCGTGCTGGGCCTTGCCTTTGTCACGGAAGGCGCGATTCCGTATGCGGCGCGCGATCCGCTGCGCACGATTCCGGCCCTGGTGCTGGGCTCGGCCGTGGCTGGCGCCATCTCCATGCTGGCGGGCGTGGAGCTGAAGGTGCCGCATGGCGGCATCTTCGTGGCACCCATTCCCAATGCCGTGACCCATGTGGCCATGTACGGGGCGGCGCTGCTGGTGGGCGTGGTGGTCACGGCCATCGCCCTGCGCCTGTTCAAGAAGCCCGCCGAAGCGGGCCTCTGAAGCGGGAAGCCGGGGGAACGTCTGGACCGGATCCCCCGGCAGCGTTCACCGGGCCGCAGCGCGGGCCTGCTCCAGCCAGCCGTCGAAGGTCTTCTGGTGGGCCTTGATCCAGCTGTCCACGTGGCGCGCCACGTCGGCAGGCTTGTTCTGGCCCTGGCTCATCAGGTTGTTCTGCGCGCTGATGTCGCCTACCGGCAGTTGCATCAGCTCGAACAGCTTGCCCGCGTCGGGGTGCTTGTCGGTGAAGGCCTTGTTGGCGATGATCTGCTGCTTGTTCACCACGAATCCGTAGTTCTTGCCGTTGGGCAGCCTGGTGTCCAGCTTCGCCTGTTCGCCTGGCAGCGAGGAGAACGGCACTTCCAGCCACACCACGTCCTGACCGGGCTTGAGCACGCCACTGACCCAGTAGGGCGTCCAGGTGTAGTACAGGATGGGCTTGCCGGCCTTGTAGCGTGCGATGGTGTCGGCGATCAGTGCCGAGTAGGTGCCCTGCTGGTGGGTCACGGTGTCACGCAGCTTGTAGGCCGTCAGGTGATGCTCGATCACGGCCTCGCAGCCCCAGCCCGGGTTGCAGCCCGTGAGGTCGGCCTTGCCGTCGCCATCGGTGTCGAACAGCCTGGCGATCTTGGGGTCCTTGAGCTGGGCGATGTTGGTGATCTTGTGCGCATCTGCCGTCTTCTTGTCGATCAGATAGCCCTGGGCCGCATTGTCCGAATACACACCCTTGCGGAACAGCTTGGCGTCGCCGCCCGCGTTCTTGTAGTAGTCGGCGTGCAGCGGGTTCCAGTGCGTGGCCAGGAAGGTGGCGTCGCCGTTGGCGATGGCCACGTGGGCGGTGGGGTACTCGACTTCCTGGAAGGGCTGCACGTCATAGCCCAGCTTTTCCAGGGCCTTCATGACCAGCAGGGTCTGGAAGCTCTCTTCGGCGATGGAGCTCTTGAGCGGCAGCACCTTCACGCCCTTGCCGGGCTGGTCACCGGCAGCCGATGCGCCGACGCAGGCCAGGGCGATGCCTGCGGCGATCGTGGCGGTGCGCAGCCAGTGGCCGGGAACGGCTGCTTGCAGGCGGTTGTGGTTAAGGGCTTGGATCATCCTCGGGTTCCTCCGTTGTGTGATGAAAGGGGAGCGGGCGGCCGGCGCCGGAGCTGGCCGCTTTGCGGGAAGGCGGCGCGGCCGTGAGCCCGTGCGCGCCGCTGGGAAGTGCAGGCGTTCAACCGGCTCAGGCGGTGCCGCCGCGCTGGGCAGGTTTGCCGCCGGCGCCCGCCAGGCGGGCGATGCAGCCCACGGGGCCGCCATGCCACCAGCGCTTGCCGCCGCGCGTGGGCTGCCCCATGGCCTGGGTGATGCGGTCCAGCACGATGGCCAGCAACACGATGCCCAGGCCACCCACGGTGGCCAGGCCCATGTCCAGGCGGCCGATGCCGCGCAGCACCATCTGGCCCAGCCCGCCGACGGCGATCATCGAGGCGATGACCACCATGGACAGCGACAGCATCAGGGCCTGGTTCACGCCGGCCATGATGGAGGGCATGGCCAGCGGCAACTGCACCTTCCACAGCAGCTGCCAGGGCGAGGCGCCATAGGCGCGGCTGGCCTCGATCAGGTCGGGGCGCACCTGGCGTATGCCCAGGTTGGTCAGGCGGATCAGCGGCGGCAGCGCGAAGATGATGGTCACGATCACGCCGGGCACGTTGCCGATGCCGAACAGCATCACCACGGGCACCAGGTAGACGAAGGCCGGCGTGGTCTGCATGGCGTCCAGCAGTGGGCGCGTCCAGCGCTGGGCGCGGTCGCTGGAGGCCAGCAGGATGCCCACGGGCAGGCCGAGGATGAGGCAGAAGGCCAGCGAGGTCAGTACCAGCGACAGCGTCACCATGGCTTCGGGCCAGATGCCCAGCAGGGCGACGACGACCAGGGAGACCGCCGCGCCTATGGCCATGGCCCGCCCCGCGAACTGCCAGGCCACCAGGGTCAGGATCAGCGTCAGCACCGGCCAGGGCAGGGCCAGCATGGCATCGGTGATGCCGGTCAGCGTGCCGTCGATGGGCGCGCGCACGGCCTGGAAGAAGGGACGGAAATGGTGAACTACCCATTCAAGGCCATCGTTGATCCAGCCTTGGATGGGCAGTCCGTCGGTCGTCAACTGGTGCCACAGGCTGGCATGGGCGTCATCGGGCACTCCCGAGCCGGCCGAGGCACCGAGCCAGTCGCCGGACGCGGCATCGCCACCGCCGGCAGTGGCGCCCCACGGGTCGGCAGAGGTGTCGGGCGTCGCGGGCGTGGAGGCCGCAGCCCAGGGATCGGCGGCCGGCTGGGGAGCCGCGCTGGCTGCGGCCCAGGGATCCGTGGCGGCGGGGGCGGAGGGGGCAAGCGTAGGGTTGGCGTCGCTCATGCGGCATCTCCTTGTCGTTGTTCAATCGGCTCCACGGTCGCCGGGACGGTAGGAGCGCTGGAGGCCGGGAAATGCGGGTTGAGCGTGACCGGCGGCACGATCTCCTGCGGCGGCGGCACGGGCGGCGTGTCGCGGTCCAGGAAGCGCAGCATGGTCGTGCGGCTGACCACGCCCATGAACTGGCCGTCGTCACTGGTCACCGGCAGGGCGCAGGGCGCGGCGGCCACGGGGCCGAACAGTTCTGCCACGGGCGTGCCCGCGGACAGCGGCTCCACGTTGGGCAGGAAGGCATGGCTCAGGCCCAGCATGCCGGGGCGGCCATGCAGCGCGTCGCGCAACGACTGCGAGGACACCACGCCCAGGAAGCGCCGGCGTGCGTTGACGACATAGGCGAAGTCGCGGTCCGAATCTTCCAGCAGGCGCTGGGCCGCGCGGCAGCCACGGTCACTGTGCTCGGACACCACGGTCAGCGCCTGGCGCGCGATGTCGCCGGCCTTGAACACGGACGCTGCGTCCACACCGCGCACGAAGCTGCGCACATAGTCGTCGGCGGGGCTGCGCAGGATCTCGTCGGGCGTGCCGACCTGGATCACCTGGCCGTCCTTCATGATGGCGATGCGGTCGCCGATGCGCATGGCCTCGTCCAGGTCATGCGAGATGAAGACGATGGTGCGGCGCTGGATCTGCTGCAGGCGCAGCAGCTCGGACTGCATCTCGGTGCGGATGATGGGGTCCAGGGCCGAGAAGGCCTCGTCCATCAGCAGGATGGATGGATCGGACGCCAGCGCCCGGGCCAGGCCCACGCGCTGCTGCATGCCGCCCGATAGCTCGTCTGGGTAGCTGGCGCCCCAGGCGCCCAGGCCCACCTGCTCCAGCGCGGCCTGGGCCTGTGTCTGGCGCTCGGCCTTGTCGGCGCCGGCCAGCTCCAGGCCGAAGGCCGTGTTGTCCAGCACCGTCATGTGCGGCATCAGCGCAAAGGACTGGAACACCATGGAGATGTCCTTGCGGCGCAGGGCGCGCAGGTCGCGCTCGCCCAGGGCGTTGATGTCCTGGCCATCGACGACGATGCGCCCGGCCGTGGGTTCGATGAGGCGGTTGAGCATGCGCACCAGGGTGGACTTGCCCGAGCCGGACAGGCCCATGACGACGAAGATCTCGCCGGCCTCGATGGTGAAATTGGCGTCGAACACGCCGATGGACTGGCCCGTGCGCTCCAGGATCTCCTGTTTGCTCAGGCCCTGTTGGACGAGGTCGAGTGCGGTTTTGGGGTCGTCCCCGAACACCTTGAACACATGATCGATGATGATCTGCTTGGCCACTGTGGCGTTCTCCTTTTGGGTGAGATGGAACACAGTCCAGCGTCCTCGACAGGCGAAGACGCTGGCGCGCAAGCCAAAAATGAAGCCCTGATGCCGTTCGCTGCAGGGGACTGCCGTCCCCTGTTGCTGGGATTCAAACAGGTGCGAAAGCACCCGAGGCGGCTCGGATGGCACGCGAAGCGGTGCGCAAGAGCCAGAAGTCGAGAGCAGCCGGCGGCGAGGCGCGCGGTGTCTCAGTTGGGCATCGTGGCTGAAGATCAGCCAGCGCGATGCCCCACAACATCAGGACCGAGTTTCGGCCCGGTTGACGGGGCTGTGCCGGGAGCACAACGATCCGCCGGGGTGTATCGGCAGGCCGTGAAGACGGTGCCGATGACCTGCTTGGCAGGTTGTAAAGAAGCCGAAATTATATAAAACAGGTTTTACTGCGTCAAAACGCATGAGCCGAAGAAGGCCTGTTTTGGGCTGTTTCAAACCCTTGGGGGCTGCAATCCGGCCAGTATTTGCTCACTTAATAAGAGCATGAAAGTCATTTTTTACAAGGCTTATGCTGTCATTAATGAATAAAATCGGTCAAGCGTCAGCTTAAGGAAAGCTTCGGGCCCGATCTGCGGCAAAAAGCGTGCCTGGGGCGCTGACCGGCCGGGCGCTAGCAGGTGTCCGACCCATTGCCTGCGCCCGCCCATGAAGAAAGCCCCGCAGCGGCTGGCGCTGCGGGGCTTCGGTGCGGGGTGCCGACGGTCTCAGTGGTTGCTGGCCGTGCTGTTGATCAGCTTGTCGGTGTAGGCGATGGCCAGGGCACTGGCCAGGAAGGTGACGTGGATGATGGTCTGCCACATCAGCACCTTCACGTCGTAGCTGCCCGCATTGATGAAGGTCTTGAGCAGGTGGATGGAGCTGATGCCGATGATGGACAGGGCCAGCTTGACCTTGAGGATGGAGGCGTTCACGTGGCCCAGCCACTCGGGCTGGTCGGGGTGGCTGTCCAGGCCCAGGCGGCTGACGAAGGTCTCGTAGCCGCCCACGATGACCATGATCAGCAGGTTGGAGATCATGACCACGTCGATCAGCGCCAGCACCACCAGCATGATGATGGTCTCGTTGAGCGCACCGATGGGTGCATCGTGCTTGTAGCCTATGCTGGTGATCAGCGCCTGCAGCGCTTCCTGGTTGCCGAAGGCGGCCTCGATCAGGTGCCACAGCTCCAGCAGGAAATGCCAGACGTAGACGCCCTGGGCGGCGATCAGTCCCAGGTACAGCGGCAGCTGCAGCCAGCGGCTGGCGAAGATGAGGGAGGGCAGGGGGCGCAGGGGGGGGGAGCCGGGGGTCGGGTTGGGAGATTGCTGGCGGGCCATGATGGTCGGTCGCGCGGTGTCGGCTATGGGCGTGGGTGGAGGGTGGACAATCGCCTGTTGAAAACGGGCGCGCGATTTTAGCGGCGAAATTCCTCCGCTGGCGCGACAGCCCGGGACTGCGGGGAATCCCCAGGTGGACGCTTTCACAGGGGTTTCAGTCAGTGGCATGTAAGACCGGCCCCTGACAGTCACACCACAATTTATTGGCCAGCCCAGGAGACAAGCAAGCATGAGCACCGCAACAGCATCCCCCATCGAATCGGTACTGGTGGAGAACCGTGTCTTCCCGCCTCCGGCGGACTTCGCCGCACAAGCCCGCATCTCGGGCATGGAGCAGTACAAGGCCCTGTGCGCCGAGGCGGAGAACGACTACGAAGGCTTCTGGGCCCGTCTGGCGCGCGAGAACGTGGTCTGGTCCAAACCTTTCAACCAGGTGCTGGACAGCTCCAATCCGCCCTTCTACCGCTGGTTCGCCGACGGCGAGCTCAACGCCAGCGCCAATTGCCTTGACAAGCACATGGGCACGGCCGTCGAGCACAAGACGGCCATCATCTTCGAGGCCGATGACGGCCAGGTCACCAAGGTCAGCTACCGCGAACTGCTGCAGCGTGTCTCGCAGTTCGCCAATGCGCTCAAGGCGCAGGGCGTGCAAAAGGGTGACCGTGTCCTGATCTACATGCCCATGACCATCGAGGGCGTGGTCGCCATGCAGGCCTGCGCGCGCATCGGCGCCACGCACAGCGTGGTGTTCGGTGGCTTCTCGGCCAAGGCCGTGCAGGAGCGCATCGTGGACGTGGGCGCCGTGGCCGTGATCACTGCCAACTACCAGATGCGCGGCGGCAAGGAGCTGCCGCTGAAGGCCATCGTGGACGACGCGCTGGCGTTGGGCGGCTGCGAGGCCGTGCGCCATGTCTTCGTCTACGAGCGCACGGCCACGGCCTGCGCCATGACGGCCGGCCGCGACAGGACCTTCGGCGAGATCCTGGCCGGGCAGAGCAACGAATGCGCGCCCGTGGCCGTGGATTCCGAGCATCCGCTGTTCATCCTCTACACCAGCGGCTCCACCGGCAAGCCCAAGGGTGTGCAGCACTGCACGGGCGGCTACATCCTGTGGGCGAAGCAGACCATGGAATGGACCTTCGACCTCAAGCCCGACGATGTGTTCTGGTGCACGGCCGACATCGGCTGGATCACCGGCCACACCTACGTCGCCTACGGCCCGCTGGCCGCCGGCGCCACGCAGATCGTGTTCGAGGGCGTGCCCACCTTCCCCAATGCCGGCCGCTTCTGGCAGATGATCGAGCGCCACGGCTGCACCATCTTCTACACGGCGCCCACGGCCATCCGCTCGCTGATCAAGGCGGCCGACAGCGATGCCGCCGTGCATCCGAAGAACTGGAACCTGTCCAGCCTGCGCCTGCTGGGCAGCGTGGGCGAGCCCATCAACCCCGAGGCATGGATGTGGTACCACAAGCATGTGGGTGGCGAGCGCTGCCCCATCGTGGACACCTTCTGGCAGACCGAGAACGGCGGCCACGTGATTGCCCCCATGCCGGGCGCCACGCCGCTGGTGCCGGGCTCGTGCACGCTGCCGCTGCCCGGCATCATGGCCGCCATCGTCGATGAGACGGGCCATGAATTGCCCAATGGCGCGGGCGGTCTGCTGGTGGTCACCAAGCCCTGGCCCAGCATGATCCGCACCATCTGGGGAGACCCCGAGCGCTTCAGGAAGAGCTACTTCCCAGCAGAGCTGGGTGGCCAGACCTACCTGGCCGGCGACGGTGCCGTGCGCAGCGAGGACCGTGGCTATTTCCGCATCACGGGCCGCATCGACGACGTGCTCAACGTCTCGGGACACCGCATGGGCACGATGGAGATCGAGTCGGCCCTGGTGGCCAAGACCGACCTGGTGGCCGAGGCCGCCGTGGTGGGCCGCCCCGACGATCTGACGGGCGAGGCCATCTGCGCCTTCGTGGTGCTCAAGCGTCCGCGCCCCACGGGCGAGGAAGCCAAACAGATCGCCAAGGAGCTGCGCGACTGGGTCGCCAAGGAAATCGGCCCCATCGCCAAGCCCAAGGACATCCGCTTCGGCGAGAACCTGCCCAAGACGCGCAGCGGCAAGATCATGCGCCGCCTGCTGCGCTCCATCGCCAAGGGCGAGGCGATCACGCAGGACACCAGCACGCTGGAAAATCCCGCGATCCTGGACCAGTTGGCCGAGACCAACTGACTGCTTCAGGCACCCAGCGTGCCCTGACAGGAAAAACCGGAGCCCAGGCTCCGGTTTTTCTTTGCGTGCGGTTCTCGAGGCACCGTCTTGCAGTCTGATTTTGCGCAGGCCGACAGCTGGGGCATCATGGCTGGAGTACAAACTGAACTGTTTCTTTCACCATTGTCGAGGGAGGTCTTGCATCATGAATCTGAGAACCCTGTCGCTGCTGATCACGGTGGCCCTGATCGCCTTGCTGGCCGCCTTCAACTGGACCACGCTGGCCGCTCCGTCCACGGTGTCGCTGGGCGTCACCGAAGTCCAGGCCCCGCTGGGCGTGCTGATGCTGGCGCTGACCTGCCTGCTGGGCGTGTTCTTCATCGCCTACGTGCTGTGGCTGCAGGGCTCGGTGCTGATGGAGGCGCGCCGCCACGCCAAGGAGATGCAGGCCCAGCGCGACCTCGCAGACAAGGCCGAGGCCTCGCGCTTCACCGAGCTGCGCACCGTGTTGGAGGATCTGCATGCCCGCGACAAGGAAGTCCTGATGGCCCGGCTGGACGCGCTGGAGGCGCACCTCGTGCAGCGTGCCCAGGAGTCGGACAACAGCACGGCTGCCTATGTGGGCCAGCTGGAGCAGCAGGTGCGGCTGGGCCAGCTTCCCGGAGCCGTCGATCACAGATGAGGCCATGGGGGCGGCTGCGTTTCCGTGCACCGGCCGGGCGCCCATGAAAAAAAACCGTGCAACGCAGGTTGCGCGGTTTTTCGTTGCGAGTGCCTGGGGGCGACAGGTCCCGCAGGCCGACAACGTCTTACTTCAGCGACAGCACCCAGGCAGCCAGCTTCTTGGCGTCGGCATCGTTGACCTGGGGGTTGGCGGGCATGGGGACGGGGCCCCAGACGCCGCTGCCGCCCTTCATGATCTTGGCGGCGAGCTTGTCCACGGCATCCTTCTGGCCCGCGTACTTGGAGGCCACGTCCTTGTAGGAGGGCCCCACGAGCTTCTTGTCCACGGCGTGGCAGGCCATGCAGTTCTTGGAGGCGGCAAGCGCCTGGTCGGCCATGGCGGGGGCCACGGCGGTGACGGCCAGAGCCAATGCGATCAATGTCTGCTTCATCATGAGTTCCTGGGGTTGTCGGGAATAATTATGCGAAACATTGTAGTGGGCGCGCACGCGTGATTCGTTACCCCGTGTGAAGCGCTGTTTTGCGAAGGAGAGGGTATGTATCTGTTGGGGATCGCAGTGCTGCTGAGCCTGCTCAAGCTGGGCGAGGTCGAGCCGGTGGCCGGCTGGTCATGGTGGGTCATCCTGGGCGTCTATGGCGCGACCGCCGCCTGGTGGGCCTGGGCGGACATGTCAGGCTATACCAAGCGGCGAGCGGCGGACAAGATCGAGCAGCGGCGCCTGAAGCGCATCGAGAAGAACAAGGAAGCCATGGGTACCGGCAAGCGTTCGCGTCGCTGAGTCGACGCGCCCGTCTGATGGGGCGCTGACCCAAGGCGTCGCGGCAGGCGATGCCCGGGGTCTGCAAAGGGGCTGCCCGTGCCGGCCAGGGCATTCCTGTGCCCATGCGACGTGGCGGGCGCTGCGCCATAATCTGCGCCCAGACCCTGGCCTTCCCCACAGGACCAGGGACGGACCGAGACGACAGACAACTGGATTCCCCATGCCCGCATACCGTTCCAAGACTTCCACCGGCGGCCGCAACATGGCTGGTGCGCGCGCCCTGTGGCGTGCCACCGGCATGAAGGATGGCGACTTCGACAAGCCCATCATCGCCATCGCCAACTCCTTCACGCAGTTCGTGCCCGGCCACGTCCATCTCAAGGACCTGGGCCAGCTGGTGGCGCGCGAGATCGAGGCTGCGGGCGGCGTGGCCAAGGAATTCAACACCATCGCCGTGGACGACGGCATCGCCATGGGCCACGACGGCATGCTGTACTCGTTGCCCAGCCGCGACATCATCGCGGACTCGGTCGAGTACATGGTCAATGCCCACTGCGCCGATGCCCTGGTGTGCATCTCCAACTGCGACAAGATCACGCCCGGCATGCTGATGGCCGCCATGCGGCTGAACATCCCGGTGATCTTCGTCTCGGGCGGCCCCATGGAAGCGGGCAAGACCAAGCTGGCCAACCCCACCACGCACACGCTGGAGTTCAAGAAGCTGGACCTGGTGGATGCCATGGTGATCGCGGCCGACAAGAACTACACCGACGAGCAGGTCGCCCAGGTCGAGCGCTCGGCCTGCCCCACCTGTGGTTCCTGCTCGGGCATGTTCACCGCCAATTCCATGAACTGCCTGACCGAGGCGCTGGGCCTGTCCCTGCCCGGCAACGGCACCGTGCTGGCCACGCATGCCGACCGCGAGGAACTGTTCAAGCGCGCCGGCCGCCGCATCGTCGAGCTGGCCCGCGAATACTACGAGCAGGAAGATGATTCCGTGCTACCGCGCTCCGTGGGCTTCAAGGCCTTCGAGAACGCCATGACGCTGGACATCGCCATGGGCGGCTCCACCAACACCATCCTGCACCTGCTGGCCATCGCCCGCGAGGCCGAGATCGAGTTCACCATGGCGGACATCGACCGCCTCTCGCGCTCCGTGCCCCAGCTGTGCAAGGTGGCGCCCAACACGCAGAAATACCACATCGAGGACGTGCACCGCGCCGGCGGCATCTTCGCCATCCTGGGCGAACTGGCCCGCGCGGGCAAGCTGCACACCGACGTGCCCACCGTGCATGCCAAGACCCTGGGCGAAGGCCTGGCGCAGTGGGACATCACGACCACCCAGGACGAGGCCGTGAGGCACTTCTACCTGGCAGGTCCGGCCGGCATCCCGACCCAGGTGGCCTTCAGCCAGAACACGCGCTGGCCCAGCCTGGACCTGGACCGCGCCGAGGGCTGCATCCGCTCCTATGAGCACGCCTTCTCCAAGGAGGGCGGTCTGGCCGTGCTGACCGGCAACATCGCCCTGGACGGTTGCGTGGTCAAGTCGGCCGGCGTGGACGAGAGCATTCTTGTGTTCGAAGGCACGGCCCATGTGACCGAGTCGCAGGACGAGGCCGTGCAGAACATCCTGGAAGACAAGGTCAAGGCCGGCGACATCGTCATCGTGCGCTACGAAGGTCCCAAGGGAGGCCCCGGCATGCAGGAGATGCTCTACCCGACCAGCTACATCAAGTCCAAGGGCCTGGGCAAGGCCTGCGCGTTGCTGACGGACGGACGCTTCTCGGGCGGCACCTCGGGCCTGTCCATCGGCCACTGCTCGCCCGAGGCGGCCGCCGGTGGCGCCATCGGCCTGGTGCAAAACGGTGACCGCATCCGCATCGACATTCCCAACCGCAGCATCAATGTGCTGGTCTCCGACGAGGAACTGGCCCGCCGCCGCGCCGAGCAGGACATCAAGGGCTGGAAGCCCGCCCAGCCCCCCCGCGCAAGGTCTCGGCCGCGCTCAAGGCCTATGCCAAGCTGGTGATGTCGGCCGACAAGGGCGCCGTGCGCGACCTGTCCCTGCTGGACGACTGACACCGGGCTGCACCGCCGCCCGGCGGTGCGCACCCGATGAGAATGAAAAGGGATGGAAGGCCGCAAGGCCTTCCATCCCTTTTCTCTTCTTCTCTCTCAGGCCCTTGAGGGCTCTTGCTTCGTCGCGGGGCGACCGGCTTGCCGTTTCATCGTGGCTGCCGGTTTGCTTTTCATCGTGGGGCGACTTGTCTTCAGGCCGGCTCGCCCATCTTGCTTTGCAGGTAGTTGGGCAGACCTATTTTTTCAATCAGGCCCAGTTGCTTCTCCAGCCAGTAGGCGTGGTCTTCTTCCGTGTCGCGCAACTGGGCCAGCAGCAGGTCGCGGCTGTTGTAGTCGCCGTGGCGCTCGCACAGGGCCATGGCCGCGCGCAGGCTGTCGCGCACGCGGTACTCGGTCTCCAGGTCCTTGCGCAGCATTTCTTCCACGGTCTCGCCGGGTGTGAACGCGTGGGGCCGCATGTCGGGGCGGCCGCCCAGGAACAGGATGCGGCGCAGGATGGCGTCGGCATGCTGGGTTTCCTCTTCCATCTCGTGGCCGATGCGTTCGAACAGGCGCAGCAGGCCCTGATCTTCGTACTGGCGCGAGTGGATGAAGTACTGGTCGCGTGCGGCGAGTTCGCCGCGCAGCAGTTCGATGAGGCATTCGACGACTTCTGGCTGGCCTTGCATGTTCTTCTTCTCCTGACTGTGTTGAACACCGCAAGTATCGCGTGAACCGCCGCGTGGCCGAAGCGCAGACCGCAATTCCCCGTGGCTTGCGCATTGCATGCATGCGCGACGCAGAAGCATTCGCATTGGGAGGCTTGCAGGGGCGTTCACCTAGGGGTAAACGCTGTATTGCTATGTCCAATAATAGTTATTTATCATAACGATTATGGCGCCGAAACATCGGTGGCCAACCCCCCATTTCCCTCTGCACAAGGAAGCGCAATGAGCACCGAACGTACCGAAGAACAGACCGTGTCCTGCACCGTCGAAGGCCGCGTGGCCTGGGTGAAATTCAACCGTCCCGAAAAGCGCAACGCCATGAGCCCCCAGCTCAACCGCCAGATGATGCGCGTGCTCGACGATCTGGAGTTCCGTGAAGATGTCGGCGTGGTGGTGCTCACGGGCGAGGGATCGGCCTGGACGGCCGGGATGGACCTCAAGGAATACTTCCGCGAAACCGAAGCCACGGGCCTGGGCGGCATCCGCAAGGCCCAGCGCGAGAGCTATGGCTGGTGGCGCCGCCTGCGCTGGTTCCAGAAGCCCACCATCGCCATGGTCAACGGCTGGTGCTTCGGCGGCGGCTACGGCCCGCTGTTCGCCTGCGACTTGGCCTTTGCCTCGGATGAGGCCAAGTTCGGCCTGTCCGAGATCAACTGGGGCATCCTGCCCGGCGGCGGCGCCTCCAAGGTGGCCGTGGAGCTGCTGTCCTTCCGTCGCGCCATGTACCACGCCATGCTGGGCGAGAACATCGATGGCCGCACGGCCGCCGAGTGGGGCCTGGTCAACGAGTCGCTGCCGGCCGACCGCCTGAAGGCCCGCGTCACCGAAGTGGCCGAAGTCCTGCTGCAAAAGAATCCCAGCGCCCTGAAGGCCACCAAGGATGCCATCCGCCGCGTGCGCGACATGACCTACGACAACGCCGAGGACTACCTGGTGCGGGCCCAGGAAGCCGCCAACAGCTTCGACAACGAAGGCCGCAAGGAAGGCATGCGCCAGTTCCTGGACGACAAGACCTACAAGCCCGGCCTGGGCACCTACGACTTGAGCAAGCAAGTCACCCCCTGAGGCGCTTCGCGCCTTCCCCCCGTTGCACGGCGCCTCTCTACCCGCTTCGCGGGGGAGGGGGGCATACGGGCAGCCGGCGACACCCTCAGTGCGGGGCGGCGCGGCCGGCCCAGGCCCTTCCTCGGTGTCCCTCGCTTGGGCAGCGTCCATCACGGGCGGTAGGCCTTCCAGCTTTAATCATTGGAGACAAGAATGACAACGACAGAGATGGCGGCCGCCCTGCGGCCCGACATCGGCAGGCTGCTGAGGCCGCGTTCCATCGCCATCGTCGGCGCCTCGGCCACGCCGGGTGCGCTGGGCGCATCGGTGCTGGGCAATCTGGAGCGCAACGGCTTTGCCGGCGACATCCACCTGATCAATCCCAAGCGCAGCGAGATCGCCGGGCGGGCCTGCCTGGCCTCGGTCGATCAGCTGCCCGACGGCGTGGATGTGGCCGTGCTGGCCATCCCCCAGCCCTTTGTGCTGGACACGGTGCGCGCGCTGGCGGCGCGCCGCGTGGGCGCGGCGGTGATCTTCTCGGCAGGCTTTGCCGAGGCGGGCGAGCGCGGCATGGCCGAGCAGCGCGAGATCGCACGCATTGCCGCCGAGGCCGGCATGGTGGTGGAAGGCCCCAACTGCCTGGGCTGCATCAACTACCTGCAGCGCGTGCCGCTGACCTTTGTCGAGGTGAACATCGACGCGCAGCAGGTCGATGCCGCGCGGCCTGCCATCGGCGTGGTCTCGCAAAGCGGCGCCATGATGACGGTGCTGTGCACCACGCTGTCCAGCCGCGCGCTTCCGCTGTCCTACGCCATCTCCACCGGCAACGAGGCGGCAAGCCATGCCGAGGACTATGTGGACTTCCTGCTGGAGCAGGATTCGACGCGCGTGGTCGCCATGATCGTCGAGCAGTTCCGCCAGCCCGCGCGCATCCTGGCCGCCGTGGCCCGTGCGCGCGGCCTGGGCAAGGCCGTGGTGCTGCTGCATCCGGGAAAGAGCAGCGCGGCGCGCGCCTCGGCAGCCACGCACACGGGCGCCATGGCCGGTGACTATGCGCTGATGCGCACCAAGCTCGAACGCGCGGGCGCCATCTTCGCCGAGACGCTGGAGGAACTGGGCGACATTGCCGAGATCGCCATCCGCTGTCCCGTGCTGCCATCGGCCGGCGTGGCCGTGCTCGGGGAGTCGGGCGCCTTCAAGGCGCTGACGCTGGACTGGGCCGAGGAACTGGGTCTGGCGCTGCCCGCCATCGCCGATGCGGATTCACCCGCGCTGCGCGCCGCGCTGCCCGACTTCGTGGGCGTGAGCAATCCGCTGGACCTGACGGCCCAGGGCCTGGTCGAGCCCGACCTGTATTTCCGCACGCTGGATGCGCTGTTCGGTGATGCACGTTTTTCCACCATCATCGTCGGCCTGATCCAGGGCGACCCCGTGACCTGCGGCATCAAGATGCCGCCCGTGCTGCGCGCCGTGCGTGAACTCAGGCCCGCCAAGCCCGTCATCGTCGCGGGACTGGACGAGGGTGCGGCCGTGCCCGCCGCGTTCATCGCCGAGATGCGTGCGCTGGGCGTGCCGTACTTCCCCAGCACCGAGCGCGCGCTGCGCGCCGTGCAGCGCCTGGCGGCCTTCAGCGCGCGCGGCTTCGGGCGCACCGATGCCCAGCCGCTGGCGCTGGCCCTGCCCCCGGGCCGCACCGTGGTGCCCGAGTACCAGTCCAAGCAGGTGCTGGCCCAGGCCGGCATTCCGTTTGCGCGCGGCCGGCTGGCAACTTCCGCCGAGCAGGCCGTGGCGATTGCCGATGAGATCGGCTGGCCCGTGGCGCTCAAGGCCCAGTCGGCCGACCTGAGCCACAAGAGCGATGCGGGCGGCGTGATTCTGAACATCGCCGACGCCCGGGCCATGGACGAGGCCTGGGAGCGGCTGCATGCCAACGTCGCGGCCTATGACGCCGGCATCGCGCTTGACGGCGTGCTCATCGAGGCCATGGGCCGTCGCGGCCTTGAGCTGATCATCGGCGCGCGCAACGATCCGCAGTGGGGCCCGGTGATCCTGGCCGGCCTGGGCGGCGTGACGGCCGAGATCACGCGCGATGCACGCCTGCTCGATGCCGACCTGTCCACCGACGAGGTGCTGCGCGAACTGGACCGGCTTCAGGGCGCCCCGCTGCTGCACGGCTACCGTGGCTCGCCGGCGCTGGACCGCAAGGCACTGGCCGAGCTCATCGTGCGCCTGGGCCAGGTGCTGCGCGGCACACCGGCCATCCGTGAGATCGATCTCAACCCGGTCATCGTGCTGCCCGAAGGGCAGGGCGTGGTCGCGCTCGATGCGCTGATGCTGGTCGAGCACAGCGCAGGCTGATGACCGTGCCGGGGCTGGCGCCGTGCCGGCCCTTTTTCCATTCCGCTCCCCGTTTCACTTCCTCCACCGGAGGTCTCCATGAGCCTGCCTTATCCGCCGGGCCGCGTGTCTGCGTCCGTCCCTGCCGAGCCCTCGGGCCTCGGCTATGCCTACTACGTCACCATCATCCTGCTGCTGGCCTATACGCTGTCCTTCGTGGACCGCCAGATCCTGGGCCTGCTGGTGCAGCCCATCAAGAAGGACCTGCAGCTGTCGGACTGGGTGTTCAGCATCGTCCACGGCTTCGCCTTCGCCATCTTCTACACCTTCGTGGGCATCTTCCTGGGCCGCCTGGCCGACCGCTGGAACCGCCGCAACCTCATCGTCATCGGCATGGCGATCTGGGTGCTGGCCACGGCGGCCGGTGGCTATGTCACGGGCTTTGTCTCGCTGTTCGTGGCGCGCATGTTCGTGGGCGTGGGCGAGGCCGCACTGTCGCCGGCCGCCTATTCCATGCTGGCCGACTATTTCCCGCCCGAGCGCCGCGCACGCGCCATGAGCATCTACACCTCGGGCGTATACATCGGCTCGGCCACGGCCTTCATCGTGGGCGGACTGGTCATCCAGGCCACCAGCCAGGCCGGCGAGGTGGTCTTCCCGCTGCTGGGCAGCTTCAAGCCCTGGCAGGCGGCCTTCATCTTCGTGGCCCTGCCAGGCATTCCGCTGGTGGCGCTGATGTACACCGTGCGCGAGCCGTTGCGCCGCGGGCTGCGGGCCGCGTCCGCCAAGGCCGCAGAGGCCATGCCCGCCAGCCCGGCCCCCGATCTGTCCTTTGTGCTGCGCCACAAGCGCGCCTTCCTGCCGCTGCTGCTGGCGCCCGGCATCACGGCCATGGTCACCTTCGGCGTCACGGCATGGCTGCCGGCCACCTTCATCCGCCAATGGGGCTGGACGCCCGGCGAGATCGGCCCGGCCTATGGCGTCATCATCCTGAGCTTCGGCATCGGCGGCATGCTGATCAGCGGCTTCCTGGCCGACCACCTGACGGCGCGCGGCAAGCTCGTGGGCTCGATCGTGATCTCGCTGGCGGCCACCGCCGTGCTGGTGCTCACGGGCCTGGCGCTGGCCTTCGCGCCATCGCCCACGGTGGCCCTGGTCGCCGTGGCCGCGACCACCTTCTTCCTGGGCATGCCGGTGGCGCTGGCGCCGCCCATACTGCAGGCCGTCACGCCCAACCAGCTGCGCGGCCAGGTCACGTCCATCTATCTGCTGCTGATCAACCTGATCGGCCTGGGCCTGGGCCCCTTCCTCGTGGCCTTCTTCACGGACTTCGTCTTCCATGACGAGAAACTCGTGGGCCTGTCGCTGGGCCTGGTCTCGGCACTGGCAGCGCTGCTGTCCGTGCTGTGCCTGGCCAGCGCCATCGGTCCCTATCGGCGGCTGGTCGCCGCCATGCAGGAGGGCCGGGCATGAGTGCGCAGGCATCCCATTACCAGCCCCCGCTGGACGACATCCGCTTCGTGCAGCAGCACTGGCTTGGCGCCGGGGCCGACTGGCAGCGCATGCCGGCCCACGCGGACATGGACCAGGAGACGGCAGACATGGTCGTCGAGGCGGCCGGTCGCTTCTGTGCCGACGTCCTGGCGCCGCTCAACGGCCCGGCCGACCTGCAGGGCTGCCGGCTGGAGCACGGCCGCGTGCGCACGCCCGACGGCTTTGCGGCCGCCTATGCTGCCTTCGTCGAGGCCGGCTGGCCCGCGCTGGCCTGCGCGCCTGAGGCCGGCGGCCAGGGCCTGCCCCAGTTGCTGGACGCCGCGCTGCACGAGATGCTGGCTTCGGCCAATCACGGCTGGACCATGTACCCGGGCATCCTGCACGGCGCCTATGCCTGCCTGCATGCGCACGGGGATGCGCATCTCAAGCAGACCTATCTGCCGCACATCGTCAGCGGCCGCTGGCTGGCCACCATGTGCCTGACCGAACCCCAGGCCGGCTCGGACCTGGGCCTGCTGCGCACCCAGGCGCGGCCTGCGGGCGATGGCAGCTACCGCATCGACGGCAGCAAGATCTTCATCTCGGGCGGCGACCAGGACATGAGCGAGAACATCGTGCACCTGGTGCTGGCGCGCCTGCCCGATGCGCCGCCCGGCACGCGCGGCCTGTCGCTGTTCCTGGCGCCGCGCGGCATCCCGCGGGAGGGCGGCGGCTTCGCGCCCAACGGCATCCACTGCGACGGCATCGAAAGGAAGATGGGCATCAAGGCCAGCGCCACCTGCGCCATGCGCTTCGAGGATGCGCAGGCCTGGCTGGTGGGCCAGCCTCACCAGGGCCTGACGGCCATGTTCGTGATGATGAATTCGGCGCGGCTGCACGTGGGCCTTCAGGGGCTGGGCCATGCCGAGATGGCCTGGCAACTGGCACGCGCCTATGCCGCCGAGCGCCGGCAGATGCGGGCCCAGCCCCGGCCTGCCGGCGCCAGCGGGCCGGCCGATCCCATCGCCCTGCAGCCGGCCGTGCAGCGCATGCTGGCCGACCTGCGCGTGTGGACCGAAGGCATGCGCGCCATCGCAGGCTGGGTGGCCCACCAGCTCGACCTGTCCGAGCACGCCCCCGAGGCGGCCGAGCGCGCCCAGGCGCATGCGCTGGCCTCGCTGCTCACGCCCGTGGTCAAGTCCTTCTTCACCGAGCGGGGCTTCGCGTTGGCCAGCGACGCGTTGCAGGTCTTCGGCGGCTACGGCTATGTGCATGAGTACCGCATCGAGCAGACGCTGCGCGACGCGCGCATCGCCATGGTCTACGAGGGAACGAACCAGATCCAGGCGCTGGACCTGCTCCAGCGCAAGGTGGCCGCCAGCGACGGGGCGGCGCTGGCGCCCTTGCTGCAGGCGCTGCGACAGGAGGCCGATGCCTGCGAGGCGGCGCGCCTGGAGCCCGGCTTCGCCGATGCGCTGCGCGGCTGGAGCGGCCACCTCGATGCACTGACCCGGGACCTGTGCGCCCGCGCCCCCGGAGACGGGCCGCTGCTGGCGCGCTGCGCCGAGGACTATCTGCGCCTGGTCGGCACGCTGTGCATGGCCTTTGCCTGGGCGCGCGCGGCACGCGTGAGCCAGGGGCTGGAGGATGCGGCGCTGCGCGAATCCAAGACCGTGAGCGCACGCTATTTCTTCAGCCACGGATTGCTCGATGCGGAGCATTGGCAGCGCCGCGTGGAGGCCGCGGCCGAGGCCGCGCCGCCCGTGCTCGCCTTATGATCGGACGCCGCACCGGCATGGCGCCGGCGCGGCTCCCGCAACCCAGCTTCCTTTCCTCTCCAGCCAGGCCTGTGCGTATGGACAGCATCCCCGAATCCGCGATCGATCAGTCGCGCCTGCTGCGCTACCTCGGCTACCGGCTCACGCGCACCGAGATCCACATCCACAAGCTGTTCGCGCGGCGCGTGGCCGGCTTCGATCTCAAGCCCAGCGAGTTCTCCATCCTCGTGCTGCTGGACAGCAACCCGGGCATCTACCTGCGCCAGCTGGGCGAGGCGCTGGACATCTCTCCCTCCAACCTGGTGCCGGTGGTCGAACGCCTGGTGCAGCGCGGCCTGATCCTGCGCCAGCCCGATCCGCGTGACCGGCGACTGCAGCAGTTGCATCTCACCGAAGAGGGCCGTGCGCTGCAAGACCTGGCCGGCAGCGAAGTGTCGCGGCTGGAGCAGGAGATGGAGCAGTTGCTGACGCCGGCCGAAAGACGCCATCTGTTCGCTGCGCTGGACAAGCTGTCTTCGGCGCCCCGAGGCGATTGACCGGCCTGCCACACCGGCCCGTGGGTCAGCCGGCGGGTCGGGGCGGCAGGCGCGGCAGGCCGGGAAAAAGCGCCAGCAGATCGTCGAGGCCCATGTGCGCCAGGCTGTCGACCTGTGCCAGCCGCCTGTCGCCCACGTGGCGCCGGGCCAGGGCCTGCAGCTGCGGGCCCACGGCCAGCACATGGCATCCGGCCGCGCGTGCCGACGCCACGCCGGAGGGCGAATCCTCGATGGCCAGGGCGTGGGCGGCAGGCACGCCCAGGCGCTCCAGGGCCAGCAGATAGGGTTGCGGGGCCGGCTTGGGCAGCGAGACGTCTTCGCGCGTGACCATGGCCTGGAAGGGGCAATGGGGCAGGGGATCCAGGGCCGTGCGCACGATGGATGCATAGGACGAGGTGACCAGCGCGCAGCGCAGGCCGTGCAGGCCCTGCGCCCGCAGCAGTCGGGGCACGCCGGGCATCCAGGGCACCTGGCGCGAGAGCGCGGCACGCACGGCTTCGCCCATGCCCTGGCGCAGTTCCTCGACCGTGAAGCGTGCACCGGTCACCTCGGCCATCACCTCGGCGGCCAGCTCCAGGTTGCCGCCCAGCAGCCGTTCGCTGGCCGCGTCGTTCCAGGGCAGGCCGCGCGCCGCGAGAAAGTCGTATTCGCTTTGCCGCCACAGGGCGCCGGTGTCGACCAGCGTGCCATCGAAATCCCACAGCAGCGCCGGCGTGGCCATCACGCGTTCCAGCCCAGCAGCACGGGGCGCTCGCGCTCCCAGCCCAGGCGCGCCACGCCCAGCGTGTCCAGCCTGAACAGGGCTGCCTGCCGAGGCTCCAGGCCCAGCCATCGCGCGGCCATCAGCCGGATCAGATGCGCATGGGCAACCACCAGCACACGGTGCTGCGGCGACTGCAGCAGCTCCTGGAGAAAACCATCGACCCGCAGTGCCATGGTATCCAGCGCTTCGCCATGGGGCACGGGATCGGTCCAGACATGCCAGCCCGGTACACGGGCGCGGATCTCGGCCGTGGTCAGTCCTTCATAGTCGCCGTAGTCGCGCTCGACCAGCCGCCCATCCGTCCCGACGGGGCCCAGCGCCAGAAGTTCGGCCGTCTGGCGGGCGCGTTGCAGGGGGCTGGACACGACGCGCTCGTACGGGCCGTGGGCCGCGAGCCTGGTCCCCAGTGCGCGGGCGCCGGCACGGCCGGCCTCGGTCAGTGCCAGGTCCGTCAGTCCCGCGTGGCGGCCCTGGCGGCTCCATTCGGTTTCGCCATGGCGCACCACCGTCAGCTCAACGGGCCGGTGGAGAGTGGGGGAGGAAGGGGGATGCATGGAGCGGTGCCTTCTTGGCGGTGATGCTGGATGGGCCATGCCCGCGAAAGGCAGATGCTAGCAAGCCGGTCCGCGCATTGCTGCGAAATGTTCTGGCGGGAATTGGTGAGCGGTGCTCACCGAAACGGCGAGCCGGCCCTGGCCTGGCGTCGACCGCGGGCCGAAGCCCTGACAGGCGCCGGCCGTGCTGCGCTGCGGCACAATGCCGACCATGCTGATGTACCCGCAGATCGATCCCGTGGCCCTGCAGATAGGGCCCCTCGCCGTGCACTGGTACGGCCTGACCTATCTGGCCGCCTTCGGCCTGTTCCTGTGGCTGGGCACGCGGCGGCTGCGCCACCCGCCCTTCGTGCGCATGCAGGGCGACCGGGCCTGGAGCCGCAAGGACGTGGAGGACATCCTCTTCCTCGGCGTGCTCGGCGTGGTCGTCGGCGGGCGGCTGGGCTACTGCCTGTTCTACAAGCCGGGCTACTACCTGGGCCATCTGCTGGAGATCTTCTATGTCTGGCAAGGCGGCATGAGCTTTCACGGCGGCCTGGTCGGCGTGATCGCCTCCATGGTCTGGTTCGCGCGCTCGCGTGCCCGCTCCTGGCTGGAAGTGGCCGACTTCGTCGCACCCTGCGTGCCCACGGGGCTGGCGGCCGGGCGCGTCGGCAACTTCATCAATGGCGAGCTGTGGGGCCGTTTCGCCAACCCCGAGCTGCCCTGGGCCATGGTGTTCCCGCAAAGCGGCTCCATGCTGCCGCGCCACCCGTCCCAGGTCTACCAGTTCCTGCTCGAAGGCCTGTTGCTGTTCGTGCTGCTGTGGCTGTATGCGCGCAAGGAGCACAAGCCGGGCCAGGTGGCGGCCGTCTTCCTGATCGGCTATGGCGCGCTGCGCTTCATCGCCGAGTACTTCCGCGAGCCCGATGATTTCCTGGGCCTGCTGTCCCTGGGCATGAGCATGGGCCAGTGGCTGTGCGTGCCCATGGTGATCGGCGGCATCGCCATGTGGCTGTGGGCGGCGAAGCGGCCGGCCTACCCGGGTGGGCCCGCCTGAGCCGGCGCGGCATGCTCGACGACAGCGAAGCGGGCCTCGGGCCCGCTTTTTTGTCGCCGGGCCGCCCCAAGGCAAAAAGCGGCCCCCTCGGGGGGCAGCGGACCTTGCGCAAGCAAGGGGAGCGTGGGGGTCATTTTGTCGCCGGGCCGCCCCAAGGCAAAAAGCGGCCCCCTCGGGGGGCAACGGACCTTGCGCAAGCAAGGAGAGCGTGGGGGTCATTTGTCGCCGGGCCGCCCCAAGGCAAAAAGCGGCCCCTTCGGGGGCAGCGGACCTTGCGCAGCAGGGGGAGCGTGGGGGCGTTTTTCGTGGACGGTTTGCCTTGGCCTGCGCGGTCAATGAGGGATTGACCTAGCAGGGCTGCAGGGGCAGAGCAGCGATATTCAAATAGTTCTATTTATGGGGCTATTTGCAGTGCGGCGTTCGCATGCCGCATTGCCCTGGCTCTCGAACCGCACGGACAAGGAGCCTCTGGCATGAGCCTGACCGATTCAGTCCCCCCTGAGCTTTCCGTTCGCCAGCACGAGGGTGTGCTCTGGCTCACCATCTGCCGCGAGGAGCGCCGCAATGCCATCAGCCCCGGTGTGCTGCAGGGGCTGAGCGAGGCGCTGGCCCGGGCCGGGCGCGACCGCTCGGTGCGCGCCATCGTGCTGACCGGCGCAGGCGACAAGGCCTTTTGCGCGGGGGCCGACCTACAGAGCGGCCAGTCCTTCCAGTTCGACTATTCCGAGCCCACCCAGGGGCTGGCCAATCTGCTGCGTCTGGCGCGGGCCACGCATGTGCCCAAGATCGCACGCGTCAATGGCGCCTGCATGGCCGGTGGCATGGGGCTGCTGGCCCTGTGCGACATGGCGGTGGCCGCGCCGCATGCACGCTTCGGCCTGCCCGAGGTCAAGGTGGGTCTCTTTCCGGCCCAGGTGCTCAGCGTGCTGCAGGACCTGGTGGGGCGGCGCATGCTGACCGAGCTGTGCATCACCGGCGAGCCCATCGATGCCCGCCAGGCCCTGGCCTGCGGCCTGCTCAACCATGTGGACGAGGACCTGGACGCGGGCGTGCAGGCCCTGCTGGACCGCGTGCTGGACAAATCGCCCGCGGCCGTGCGCCGGGGCCTGTACCTGATGGCGCAGATCGACTCCATGTCCTTCGAGCAGTCCATGGCCTTCACCGAAAGCCAGATCGCGCTGTTCGCCCTCACCGAAGATGCCGCGGAAGGCCAGCAGGCCTTCCGCGAAAAGCGCCAGCCGCGCTGGACCGGCCGTTGAACCCCGGGAGTTGCCCATGACGGAGAAAACCATACGCATCGGTGGGGCCTCGGGCTTCTGGGGCGACAGCAGCGTGGGCGCGCCCCAGCTGGTGCGCCAGGGACAAGTGGACTACCTGGTGTTCGACTACCTGGCCGAGCTGACCATGTCCATCCTGGCCGCCGCCCGGCTGCGCAAGCCCGAGGCGGGATATGCCACCGACTTCGTCGGCGTCACGATGAAGGAGTTGCTGCGCGAGATCGCCGTCCAGGGCATCCGCGTGGTGAGCAATGCCGGCGGCATCAACCCGCAGGGCTGCGCCGACGCCATCGCGGCGCTGGCGGCCGAGCAGGGCGTGGACATCCGGATCGCCGTGGTCGAGGGTGACGACGTGATGCCGCTGCTGCCCGCGCTGCGCGAGGCCGGCGTGCGCGACATGCAGAAGGGCCGCGAGCTGCCGGCCCAGGTGCTCAGCGCCAATGCCTACCTGGGCGCGCTGCCCATCCGCCAGGCCCTGGACCAGGGCGCGCAGATCGTCATCACGGGCCGTTGCGTGGACAGCGCCGTCACCTTGGGCGTGCTGATGCACGCGTTCGGCTGGCGCGCCGATGACTACGACCGGCTGGCACAGGGCAGCCTGGCAGGCCACATCATCGAGTGCGGCTGCCAGGCCACGGGCGGCCTGCACACCGACTGGGACCGCGTGCCGGACTGGGCGCAGATCGGCTATCCCGTGGTGGAGTGCCATGCCGATGGCCGCTTCGTCGTCGGCAAGCCCGAGGGCACGGGCGGCCTGGTGAACACCGCCACGGTGGGCGAGCAGGTGCTCTACGAGATCGGCGACCCCGCCGCCTACCTGCTGCCGGACGTCACCTGCGACTTCACGCAGGTGACGCTGCGCCAGCTGGGGCCGGACCGGGTGGAGGTCAGCGGCGCGCGCGGGCGCAGGCCGGGCGGCAGCTACAAGGTCAGCGCCACCTTTGCCGAGGGCTACCGCTGCAATGCCCAGATCACCTTGATCGGCATGGACGCCGCCGCCAAGGCCCGGCGCACGGGCGAGGCCATCGTGGCGCGCACCCGCGCGCTGCTGGCGCAGCAGGGCCTGGGCGATTACAGCCGCACGCACATCGAAGTGCTGGGGGCCGAGAGCTGCTTCGGCCCGCACGCCGCGACAGGGCAGGTGCGCGAGGCCGTGCTGTGGTTGGCCGTGACGCACCCGGACAAGGCGGCACTGGAGCTGTTCGCCCGCGAGCTGGCCGCGGCCGGCACCAGCTGGTCGCCCGGCACCACGGGCGTGGGCGGGCGTCCCAGTCCTTCGCCGTCGATCCGCCAGTACGCCTTCCTGCTCGACAAGTCGGCCCTGGCACCCAGCGTGGTCATGGAGGGCGTGCGCAGCCGGGTGGAGATTCCGCTGGGCGGGGAGGCGCCGGCCCCTGCCATGGACAGCGCCGCGGCCACGGACCCGCCGCCCGCGCAGCCCGGCGCGGACACGGTCGAGGTCCCTCTGATCCGTCTGGCCTATGGCCGCAGCGGCGACAAGGGCGACATCTCCAACATCGGCCTGATCGCCCGCCGCCCGCAGTACCTGCCCGTGCTGCGCAGGGAGGTGACGCCCCGGCGCGTGGCGCAGTGGCTGGCCCATCTGGTGCAGGGGCCGGTGACGCGCTATGAGCTGCCCGGCTTCGAGGCGCTGAACTTCGTCTGCGAATCGGCGCTCGATGGTGGCGGCATGGCGTCGCTGCGCAACGATGCGCTGGGCAAGGGCATGGCGCAGATCCTGCTGAGCATGCCGGTACGCGTTCCCACGCAGGTGCTGGCATGACAAGGCAGTCCATGCAGAATGCGGCCGGCGGCGACCTGCCCGATGACGGTGCGGAAGGCGTCACGCGCTATCGCCAGCTGGCCAGCGTGCTGCGGCACAAGATCTTCTCGGGGGAGTTCCCGCTGGGGCACCAGTTGCCCACCGTGGAAAGCCTGGCCCGCAGCTTCGGCATCGCCAGGGTCACGGTGCGCCAGGCTTTCGCCCTGCTGGTCGAGGAGGGCCTGATCAGCAGCCAGCGCGGGCGTGGCACCCATGTGATCCAGAGCTCGCCGGTGCCGGACGAGCGCCTGCGCGCGGCGATCAACGATGCTTCGGTCGATGCCCCCGGCCTGGAAATCCAGGTCCTGGACAAGCGCAGGGCCCGGAGCCTGCCTGCCGCGCTGGCATGGCGTGGCCAGCCGCAGGAGCGCTATGTGCTGTTGCGCAAGCTGCACCTGCATGACGGCCAGCCCTTTTGCCTGATCGACATGTATGTGTGCGAGCCGGTGTTCGACCGCTTCGCGCCGGGCAGCGAGAAGACCCGCAAGCTGCTGCACCTGTTGCGCGAGGTGCAGGGCGAGCGCCTGGGCGTCATCCACCAGACCCTGACCGTCGAGCCGGCCGACTTCGAGCTGTCGCGCAGCCTGGCCTACGCCTTCGGCTCGCCCATCGCCAGGATGGTCCGCACCGTCACGGATGTGGATGGAGGCGTGCTGATGGCGGGCATGTTCTGGTACCGAGGGGACCGGTTCATCCTGGATGTGGAGATGCCGGTGCGGCTGGCCGAGCGCTATCCCGCGCTGGCCATTCCCGACAGCCGGCGCTGAGCACGGAGGCGGCAGCCTCGGTTTCGGGATACTACGAAGACAAGAACGCGACATTGGCGTACACCGCGCCGCGCGCAGGCTCTCATAATGTGAGCAGCAAGGAATTGTCATTGGCCCGCGTTGGGGCATGACAGTTCCGTGACCGCTTGACATGGAGGAACGTCTGAATGGGTCTGGCTACCGACTGGATTGCCCGCAATGTGTCCCGCTTTCGCAGCACCGATGCCGCGGCGGCGGCGGCCAAGGAGGGGGGCGATGGCGCCGGGGCGCCCGCGCCCCGCAGCATGGCCCAGCGCCTGCAGGCCACCCTGCGGCGCGGCCAGGAGGTGCTGTCCCCGCGCGAGCTGCGCAAGCTCATGGAGGACCTGCAGGCCGCCGCCGACGCATCGCTCAGCGATGTGGAGGGCGGGCGCCATGCGCAGCAGCTGATGGACTGGCATGGCCAGGCCGAGCCGCCGGCGCGCAAGGACTTCTGGGCGCTGATCGTCGAGCAGTTCGGCCCCGACACCGAGGCCCTGATGGCCGCCCGCAAGCGCTATGACGCCGCGGCCAGCGACGCCGAGCGCGGCCAGGCCGAGATGGACCTGCGCCGTGCGCTGATGTCGCCGCGCACGCGGCTGCTGCAGCGCTTTGCCCAGCCCCAGGGCGGCATGGGTTTTCTCGTGGACCTGCGCGCCGAGCTGCTGGCCCTGCCCAAGGCCGAGCAGCAGCGCTTCTCCGCGCTGGACGCGGAGCTGGAGCACCTGTTTTCCACCTGGTTCGACGTGGCGCTGCTGGAGCTGCGCCGCCTGAGCTGGGACTCGCCCGCTTCCCTGATCGAGAAGCTGATCCAGTACGAGGCCGTGCACGACATCCGCAGCTGGGCCGACCTCAAGAACCGGCTGGACAGCGACCGGCGCTGCTACGGGTTCTTCCACCCGCGCATGCCCAATGTGCCGCTGATCTTCGTGGAAGTGGCCCTGGTGGACAGGATGTCCGACAGCATTGCGCCCCTGCTGGACGAGACGGCGGCCGCTTCCGACCTGGGCCGCGCCACCACGGCCATCTTCTATTCCATCAGCAACACCCAGACCGGGCTGCGCGGCGTGAGCTTCGGCGACTCGCTGATCAAGCATGTGGTGGAGACGCTCACGGGCGAATTCCCGCGCCTGCGCCATTTCGCCACGCTGTCGCCCATCCCGGGCCTGCGCGCCTGGATCGCCAGGCATGGCGACGCCGTCCTGGAGAAGATGGACGAGCGCCAGCGCAAGGCGCTGGCGCAGAAGGCCGGTGGCGCGGGAGCCGAGCATCTGCTGGCCGCCCTCGATGCGCCACAGGAGCTCAAGCCGGATGCGCCCGTGCGCCGGGCGCTGCTGTTTTGCGCGGCCCACTACCTGGGGCGCGAGACTGCCAAGGGCCGGCCGCTGGACCCGGTGGCACGCTTTCACCTGGGCAATGGCGCGCGCGTGGAGCGGCTGAACTGGGCGGCCGACCTGTCGGCCAAGGGACTCAAGCAATCGCTGGGGCTGATGGTCAACTACCTGTACGACCTCAAGCGTCTGGACAAGCATCGCGGCCTGCTGGCGCAGGGCCGCATACCGGTGTCCTCGGACATCGAAGCCCTGTGCAAGTGAACAAGGGCACGGCCTGCGCCGTGCCTTTTTTTGCGTTCCGCACGGGGACTGCCGCGCCTGACAACGAAGACAGCCTCGCAGAGGCGACAAGGAGACAAGTCATGCAAGCTTTGCACCCCACGGGGCGGCGCGCGGTGCTGCGCGCGGCCGGGGCATCGATGGCCGCGCTGGCCCTGCCCATGGCGGCCCGCGCCGCGACGGACTGGCCGTCCAAGCCCGTGAACCTGGTCGTGCCGTTTCCGGCCGGCGGCGGCACCGATGCCTTCGCGCGGCCGTTCTCGGCCCAGTTCGCCAAGAGCGCGGGCAAGACCCTGGTGATCGACAACCGCGGCGGCGCGGGCGGCACGCTGGGCGCCAGCTATGCGGCCAAGCTGGCGCCGGATGGCTACAACTTCTTCATGGGCGGCACCCACCATGTGATCGCGCCGTCCATGTACCCGCGCCTGGACTATGACCTGGAGCGCGACTTCATCCCCCTGGCCCTGCTGGCCAGCGTGCCCCAGGTGGTGGTGGTCAACCCGCGCAACGTGCCGCACAAGACCGTCCAGGAACTGCTGGCCGACCTGCGCCGGCGACCGGGCAAGCTCAACTACGCCTCGGCGGGGGCAGGCACCTCCCATCACCTGGCCGGGGAGCTGTTCAAGCTGCAGAGCAATACCTTCATCACCCACATTCCCTACCGGGGCGCGGGCCCGGCGCTGCAGGACCTGATCGCTGGCAACGTGGACATGATGTTCGACGGCCTGGGCTCGTCTGCGCAGCACATCAAGAGCGGGCGCATCAAGGCGCTGATGGTCTCGGGCGATCGGCGCAACCCGGCCTTTCCGGACGTGCCCTGCGCGGCCGAGTCCGGCCTGCCCGACTACACGGTCACGACCTGGTACGGCCTGTGGGCGCCCAAGGGCACGCCTGCGACCGTGCAGGCCCAGCTCATCGAGCAGGTGCAGCGCATCGGCACGGCCGAGGACATCAAGTCCACCTGGGCGCGCAATGGCGCCGAATATGGCGGCATGAACCAGCAGCAGTTCGCGGCCATGGTGCACTCCGAGATCGCGCGCTGGGCCCAGGTGGTCAAGGCCTCGGGCGCCAAGCTCGAATAGTGTGTCGCAGGCCATGGCCTGACCCTTCGTGCGTCTGCATGTCACGGCCCCGTCATGGCCGTCGGCTATGGTCTTCCCCTTCTGGAATACACCCTGGGAGGGGCCATGCACGAGGCAGAGACGACAGTAACGACGACAACGACGACACCGCGCCGCATGCCGGCCATGCTCCTGGCGCTGGCCCTGGCGGCCGGGTCCGGCATGGGCCTGGCGGGCTGCGGCGGCAGCGACGACCGTCCC
The DNA here is from genome assembly GCF_903815225.1 of Delftia tsuruhatensis. Lineage (NCBI taxonomy): Bacteria > Pseudomonadati > Pseudomonadota > Betaproteobacteria > Burkholderiales > Comamonadaceae > Delftia > Delftia tsuruhatensis. Next base: position 4,056,398 of record NZ_LR813084.1, on the reverse strand, counting down.
GAGACCATCGGATCGCTGCGCCTGATCGGCGACTACGCGATCAAGACCAGGACCTTGTTCGACGGCGTCGAGTTCGGCGGGATCTCCGGACTGGACCGCGCCAGCGACGGCAGCTACTGGGCCATCTCGGACGACCGGGGCGGCGAGCGTGGCACCCCGCGCTTCTACAACCTGGGCATACAGCTCGACGACAAGGCCATACAGGCCGTGACCATCCGCAAGATGGTCTATCTCAAGGGCCGCGACGGCCAGCCGCTGCCCTCCAACCGGCGCACCGTGGACCCCGAGGGCATCCGCGTGGCGCCCAATGGCAATCTCTACGTGTCCAGCGAGGGCAACTTCAGCACCGACGCCGCCAGCCTGTTCCAGCCCTTCGTGCGCGAGGTCAAGGTCGATGGCAGCTTCGTGCGCGACTTCGAGACGCCCGCTGCCTTCAACTACGTGGACAACGCCACCACCGGCGGACGCAGCAACAAGCTGTTCGAGGCCCTGGCCGTCACGCCCGACGGCAGCGTGTTCACGGCCAACGAGGATGCCCTGGTGGAGGATGGCCCCATCACCACGCTGGCCGCAGGCAGCGTTGTCCGCGTCGTCAGGCTGGACCCGTCCACGGGCAAGGCTGGCGCGCAGTATGCCTACCCGTTGCCGAAGATTCCGCTGGACAAGGCCGCAACGGGCAGTTTTCCGCCCGACAACGGCCTGCCCGAACTGCTGGCCGTCTCCAACAACGAGTTCATCGCCATCGAGCGCGCCTTCGCCGACGGCGTGGGCAACACCATCCGCCTGACGCGCGCCACCATCGAGCCGGACACCACCGACGTGCGCGCCGTCAGGAGCCTGGTCGGCGCCAGCTACAAGCCCATGAAGCGCGAGCTGCTGCTGGAGATGCCCGTGACCTACCAGGGCATCAAGCTGGACAACATCGAGGGCATCTCCTGGGGGCCGCGCCTGGCCAACGGCAACCGCACCCTGGTGCTGGTGGCCGACAACAATTTCGCCGACAACCAGGTGACGCAGTTCCTGGCCTTCGAAGTCCGTCCCTGAGCGGGGCCGGGACTATCTCGGCTTGCGCGGGCGCCCGTAGCCGGCCTGCGCGGGCGCGCCCAGCACCATGTCGGTGAAGGCGCTGCCGCCCGCGCAGATGTGCTGGCGCATGGCCTCGGCCGCGATCTCGGCCTGGCCCGCGCAGATGGCGGCGACCACGGCCTCGTGCTCCTGCTGCGAGCGCGCCAGCCGCCCGGGCTTCTCGAACATGCGCCCCCGGTAGGGCGTGATGCGCAGCCGCAGCAGCCGGGTCTGCTCCACGATGAAGTCGTTGCCGCTGGCCTCGTATATCAGTTCGTGCAGCTGCATGTTGGCCTGCACATAGCCTTCGGCGTCCTCGGCCTCGGCGCATGTGGCCGTGCGAGCCAGGGCCGCCTGCAGCCGCTCGCGCAACTGCACATGGATGCGCGTGGCGGCCAGCCGTGCCAGCACGCCTTCCAGCTCGGCCAGCCCCTCCATCATGGCCACCAACTCGCGTGCATCCAGGCGCCGCACATAGATGCCCGAGCGCGGAACGATCTCCACCAGCCCCTTGGCCACCAGCAGCAGCAAGGCTTCGCGCACGGGTGTGCGCGAGGCGCCGAAGCGTTCGCACAGGGCCGGCTCGTCGATGGCATCGCCGGGCCGCATCACGCCGGAACGCAGCTCGTCTTCCAGCGATTGCCGTATACGCTCCTGCAGGCTGGGCGTGGCCGGGGTTTTCTCCAATGGCTGCTTGGCTGGAAGCATCTTCTAATTCAAATATATCTGATTGACTGACTGATACATATGACGCCCAGACTCGACATCCAGGATCACCTGGCCACCATCACGCTGCAACGCTCCGCAGCCGCCAACAAACTGGCGCCCGAGGACCTGGCCGTTCTGGTGGCGCACATGGAGCATGTCAACCACCGCGATGATGTCCGTGTCGTGGTGCTGCGCAGCGAGGGCAGGTACTTTTGCAGTGGCTATGATATATCAGAGATACAAGGCAGCCAGACCGAAGGCAGCAGCTTCGGCGAGATGGTGGATGCCATCGAGCAGTGCCGCGCGGTCACCGTGGCCGCCATCCATGGCGGTGTCTATGGGGGCGCCACGGACATGGCCCTGGCCTGCGACTTCCGTGTGGGCAGCACGGCGGCCGAGATGTTCATGCCCGCGGCGCGCCTGGGACTGCATTTCTATGCGGCCGGGCTGGAGCGCTATGTCTCGCGCCTGGGTCTGGACACGGCCAAGCGCCTGTTCCTGACCTGCGAGCGCATCCAGGCCCGCGAAATGAAGGACTGCGGCTTCCTGACCCATCTGGCCGAGCCCGAGGCCTTCGCGGCTGCCATGGACCAGCTCACGGGCACGCTGGCGGCCATGGCACCCATTCCCCTGTTCGGCATGAAAAAGCACCTGAACCGGATCGCGCGCGGCTGCCATGACGTGGCCGAGATCACGCGCGAGGTGCAGCGCAGCATCGCCTCCGAGGATCTGCAGGAGGGCGGCCGGGCCTGGCGCGAAAAGCGCAGCCCGGTGTTCAAGGGCCGCTGAGCCCGCCCCTGTCGCGCGTCCTGGCATCACATATACAAAAGGAGACAAGCCATGTTCAAGCGTTCCGTTCTGTCGTTGCTGCTGGCCCTGTCGGCCGGCAGTGCAATGGCCCAGTCCTACCCCACGCGGCCCGTCACGCTGGTCGTGGGCTTTCCCCCGGGCGGCGGCGCCGATGCCGTGGCGCGCATCGTGGCCGACAAGGTCGGCAAGCTGCTGGGCCAGCCCCTGCTGGTGGACAACCGCCCCGGTGCCGGCACCACGCTGGCCTCCGAGCATGTGGCGCGTGCGCCGGCCGACGGCTACACGCTGCTGCTGGGCAGCGCCAACATCTATGGCTCGGACCAGCTGCTCTACAAGAGCGCGCGCTATGACGGGGCGAAGCACTTCACGCCCATCACGCGCTGGAGCTCGGCCCCCATGCTGCTGGCCGTGCGCAAGGACTTTCCGGGCCAGAACGTGGGCGAACTGGTGGCGCTGGCGCGCAGCCAGCCGGAAAAGCTCAGCTACTCCTCTTCGGGTGCCGGCGTGATCACGCACCTGGCCACGCTGTCGTTCTCGGGCGCCAGCGGCGGGCTGCGCATGCTGCACGTGCCGTTCAAGGGCGGCGCCCCCTCTATCCAGGCCGTGGGGGCGGGCGATGTGGACATGACCTTCGGTACGCCGCCATCGGTGCTGCCGCTGGCGCAGGCCGGCAAGCTGCGCGTGCTGGCCGTCAGCACAGCCGACCGCTCGCCGCTGTTCCCGGACCTGCCGGGCATGAAGGAGTCGGGCGTGCCCGGTTTCGACTACACCTTCTGGTTCGGCCTGTTCGCGCCCGCAGGCCTGCCCGAGGAGGTGGCGAAGAAGCTCTTCGAGGCCAGTGCCCAGGCGCTGGAAGATCCCGATGTGAAGGCCAGGCTGGCCAGGCAGGGCAATCTCGCCGCGCCTTCCGTTTCGCTCGCGGAGTTCCGTGCCTGGGCCTTGAAGGAAGGACAGGAATCGAAAGCCTTGACCCAGCGTTCCGGCGCCGGATTGCAGTGAAACCTCCCCCTGAGGCGCTTTGCGCCTTCCCTAAAGGGGGACGACAGCCTCGCTGCGGGGCGGCCCTTGCTTGCTGTCCCTGGCTCGTGGCTTGCCGGTTGCATGGGCTGGCGGTAGAGCGCCAAGGTTGTAGATAAGAAAAGGAAGCAGCTATGAATGAACAAGCCACCGGCCTGCCGCTCGAAGGCCTGACCGTGATCGACCTCACGCGCGTGCTGGCCGGCCCCATGTGCACGCAGATGCTGGCCGACCTGGGCGCGCGCGTGATCAAGGTCGAGCAGCCGGGATCGGGCGACGATGCGCGCGGCATCGGGCCCTTCGTGGAGGGGGCGTCCGCCTATTTCCTCTCGGTCAACCGCAACAAGGAGTCCATCGCGCTGGACCTCAAGCAGCCGCAGGACCGCGAGGTGTTCGAGCGCCTGCTGGAGGGGGCTGACGTGCTGGTCGAGAACTTCCGGCCAGGCACCATGGACAAGCTCGGCTATGGCTGGGATGCACTGCATGCGCGCTACCCGGGGCTGGTGATGACCTCGGTCTCGGGCTTCGGCCAGACCGGCCCCTACAGCGGCTTTCCGGCATACGACATGGTGGTGCAGGCCATGAGCGGCATGATGAGCGTGACCGGCCATCCGGGCGAAGGGCCCTGCCGTGTGGGTGTGTCCATCGGCGACCTGGGCGCGGGGCTGTATGCGGTCATCGGCACCCAGGCAGCGCTGATGCGGCGCATGCGCACGGGGCAGGGCGAGCGCGTCGATGTCTCCATGCTGGACTGCCAGGTGGCCCTGCTGGAGAACCCCGTGGCACGGCTGGGCGCGCTGGGCAGCGTGCCCGGCCCCATCGGCACGCGGCATCCGTCCATGGCGCCCTTCGACGTGTTCGCCGCGCAGGATGGCTGGTTCGTCATCGCCGTGGGCAGCGATGCGCTGTTCCGCCGGCTGTGCGACCTGCTTGCACTGCCGCAGCTGGCGCAGGACGCGCGCTTTGCCAGCAACGCGCTGCGCTGCGAGCACCAGGCCGAACTCAAGGCCGCGCTGGAGGCGCGCCTGCGGGACAGTCCCAGGTCCCATTGGCTGCAACTGCTCACGGATAATGGCATCCCGGCGGGGGAGTACAACAGCGTGGCCGACATCGTCGAGCACCCCCAGGTGCGCGAACGCGGCATGCTGGCCCAGGTGCAAACGCCCGGTGGCCGGGGCTTGCAGGTGGCGGGCAATCCCTTGCGGGCCTCCCAGGCCCAGGCCCTGGTGCGTCGCCAGCCACCCGCACTGGACGCGGACCGCGAGCGCATCCTGTGCGAGCTGGCCGTGGCCCGGCCCGCGCCGACCCCTGAACAAGCCTGAGACTTCTACGCGGATTCTTTCTTCTTCTTCACAGCCATGACCCACAGCAATCTGTTCGCAGCCTTGCGCGCCACCTTCCCCCAGGATCTGACCCAGTGTGCCGTCGAAGCGGTGGGTGCCGATGGCACCAGCCTGTTCTACAGCTGGGCCGACCTGGACCATGGCAGCGCGCGCATGGCCAACCTGCTCGCTTCGCTGAACCTTCCTGCGGCCAGCCGCATCGCCGTGCAGGTGGACAAGTCGGTCGAGGCGCTGATGCTGTACCTGGCCACGCTGCGCAGCGGCCATGTCTTCCTGCCGCTGAACACGGCCTACCAGAGCGCCGAGATCGAGTATTTCGTGGGCAATGCCGAGCCCGCCGTGGTGGTCTGCACGCCGGCCAACTTCGGCTGGGTCTCCAAGATCGCCTTCACCTCGGGCGTGGAACATGTCTACACGCTGGGCGACGACCGCAGCGGCACGCTGCTCGAACGCGCGGCCCACCATGGCGATGCGCACGAGGTGGTGCCGCGCGGCATGGACGACCTGGCCGCCATCCTCTACACCAGCGGCACCACGGGCCGCAGCAAGGGGGCGATGCTCACGCACGGCAACATGCTGTCCAACGCCGAGACGCTCAAGGACTACTGGGGCTGGCAGGATGGTGACGTGCTGATCCACGCGCTGCCCATCTTCCATGTGCACGGTCTGTTCGTGGCCATCCATGGGGCGCTGCTCAATGGCAGCCCCATGATCTGGTTCTCGAAGTTCGACCCCGCTGCCGTGATCTCGCGCATGCGCGATGCCACGGTGTTCATGGGCGTGCCCACGCTGTACGTGCGCATGCTGGCCGATGCGCGGCTCACGCGCGAGGCGGCCGCCCACATGCGGCTGTTCATCTCGGGCTCTGCCCCCATGCTGGTGGAGACCCACCGCGACTGGCAGGCGCGCACGGGCCACGTCATCCTGGAGCGTTACGGCATGAGCGAGACCATCATGCTGACCTCCAATCCCTACCGCGCCGACGCGCGCCACGGCGGCCAGTCCGAGCGCCGCGCGGGCACCGTGGGGTTCGCGCTGCCCGGCGTGGGCGTGCGCATCGTGGACGATGCGGGCCAGGCCGCGCCCGTGGGCGAGATCGGCAACATCCAGGTGCGCGGCCCCAATGTGTTCAAGGGCTACTGGCGCATGCCCGAGAAGACGGCCGAGGAGTTCACGGCCGACGGATGGTTCCGCACGGGCGACGTGGGCAAGCTCGATGAGCGCGGCTATGTGACCATCGTGGGCCGCAGCAAGGACCTGATCATCTCGGGCGGCTACAACGTCTATCCGGCCGAGATCGAGGGCTTCATCAACGAGCTGCCCGGCGTGGCCGAAAGCGCCCTGGTCGGCGTGCCGCATCCCGACTTCGGCGAAGTGGGCGTGGCCGTGGTCGTGCCCCGGCCCGGCGCCAGCCTGCAGGGCCAGGCCGTGGTCGATGCGCTCAAGGGCCAGCTGGCCAACTTCAAGATTCCCAAGCGCTGCTTCGTGGTGGATGAGCTGCCGCGCAATACCATGGGCAAGGTGCAGAAGAACCTGCTGCGCGACCAGCACAAGGGATTGTTCGCCTGAGCGCGGCGCGGGCCTGCCCAATGCAAAAGGGCGGCCATGTGCCGCCCTTTTTGTTGCGCCTTTCTGCCGTGGCGCCCGGCGTCAGACCGCCGTGGCCGCCGCGCTGGTGATGGCGCTGCCATCCAGCACCGGCGGCGCCGTGACGATGGAGCGCAGCGCCGGTTCGGCCACGGGCATGCGGGCCAGGTCGGGTCGCGGGCGGCGCAGCGCGGGCTGGGCGTCGAAGGCCTGCTCCAGCGCATGGGCTGCGGCCAGCACCTGGTGGTCGGCGCGAAAGCCGCCCACGATCTGCAGGCCCAAAGGCATGCCTGCATGGTCCAGGCCGCAGGGCAGCGAGATGGCCGGGTGCGTGGTCAGCGTGACCACATAGGTCAGCGCCAGCCAGCGGTAGTAGTTGGCCTGCTCCTGGCCGTTGATGTGGGTGGCGTGCGGCAGTGTCCAGGGGAAGGGCGAGACCGGCGTGGTGGGCGACAGGATCAGGTCGTAGTCGGCGAAGCTGTGCTGGAACCGCTGGATCAGCCGCGTCTGCTCGGCCTGGGCCCAGGCCGAGTCCAGCAGCGTCATGCGCGCGCCCATCTCGTAGTTGGCGCGCGGATTGGGGCCCAGGCTGTCGGGGTTGCGCTCGTAGGCGTCCTGCATGCCGGCCACGAAGGCTTCGGCGCGCAGCACGTCGAAGCAGCGGTGCGCTTCGCCCATGTCCAGCTCGATGCGGTCGCAGCGCGCGAACAGGTGCTGCATGGCCTGGATCTTGCCGCGGAATGTGGCGCGGATCTGCTCGTCCACCGCGCAGGTGCCGAAGTCCTCGGTCCAGGCAACGCGCAGGCGGCCCAGGTCCAGCGGCGCGGGTGTCAGGAAGGACAGCGGGTCCAGCGGGTAGCTCAGCGGGTCCCCCGCATGCATTCCGGCCGAGGCGGCCAGTTGCAGGCAGGCTTCCTGCACCGTGCGGCCCATGGGGCCGACCACGGAGATGGGCGTCCAGCCCAGCGGCTTGCGTGCGCTGGGTACCACGCCGGGCGAGGGCCTGAAGCCCACGACGCCGCATTTGGCCGCCGGGATGCGCAGCGAGCCGCCGGTGTCCGAGCCGGTGCACACGGGCAGCATGTCGCAGGCCAGCGCCGCCGCCGAGCCGCCCGAGGAGCCGCCCGCATTGAGGTTGGGGTTGAAGGGGTTGCCCGTGGCGCCCCAGACGCTGTTGCGCGAATTGGCGCCCGCGCCCATCTCGGGCACATTGGTCTTGGCCGCGACGATGGCGCCGGCGCGGCGCAGGCGCGCCACCAGTTCGACGTCCTGCGCGGGCACATGGTCGCGGTACAGGGGCGAACCCCAGGTGGTCAGCAGGCCGGCCGTGGGTTCCAGGTCCTTCACGCCCAGTGGCAGGCCGTGCAGCAGGCCCAGTGGCGCACCGTCCAGCACGGCCTTTTCGGCCGCGCGCGCCTCACCCAGGGCCCGGTCGAAGCAGGTGGCCGTGATGGCGTTGATCTTCGGGTTCACGGTCTCGATGCGCTGGATGCAGGCCTGCAGCAACTCGACGGGCGAGATCTGCTTGCTGCCGATCAGGCGGCGCAGTTCGACGGCGGACAGTTCGACCAGCGTGCCGGTCTCGCAGGTGTGGGCATTTGCAGATGTCATGAATGGATGGTCCGTTCTCTGAAGGGTGCCTGGTCAATCTGCCTGGATATGGGCGCGCTGGGCCAGCGCGCGCATGGCGGGCAGTTCGCGCTCGATGAGCGCGGCGACGCCGGCGGCGTCGACGTGTACGGGGTCGAAGCCCAGGGCCGTCAGCCGCGCCCGGGTATCGGCATCCTGCATGACGGTGGCCAGGGCCTTTTCCAGCGAGTGCTTGACGTCGGCCGGCAGGCCGCGCGGCGCCATCAGGGCGAGCCATGTGTCCATGTCGATGGACGGATAGCCGCTTTCTGCCATGGTGGGCACCTGGGGCAACAGGGCCGAGCGCCTGGCGCTGGTGACGGCGATGGCGCGGACCCTGCCGGTCTTGACCTGGGGGATGGCGGCGGTGACGGTGTCGACGGTGAAAGGCACCTGGCCGCCGATCAGGGCCGTCATGGCCTGTGCGCTGCCCTTGTAGGGAACATGCGTCATCTTCAGGCCGGTGGCCGCCAGCATGCTCTCGGCCGCGAAATGGGAGGTGGAGCCACTGCCGTAGGAGCCGTAGGGGTACTTGCCGGGCACAGCCTTCACGTAGTCCACGAACTGCCGCAGCGTCTTGACCGGCACGTCCGCGTTGGCCAGCAGCACCAGGCTGGTGCGGCCGGCCACGCCGATGGGATCGAAGCTCTTGACCGGATCGTAGGGCAGGTCGCTGCGGATGGCCGGGTTGACGGTGAAGGTGGTGCCCGAACTCAGCAGCAGGGTGTAGCCGTCTGGCGCAGCCTTGGCCACGAAGGCCGTGCCGATGATGGAGCCGGCACCGGCACGGTTGTCGATCACCACCGGCTTGCCCAGCGTGTCGCCCAGTTTCTGGGCGATCACGCGGCCCAGTGCGTCGGAGGCGCCACCCGGGGGGAAGGGGATGACCATGGTCGGCGGCCGGGCCGGATAAGGGTCGGCGGCGAGTGCACAGGTGCAGGCGGCCAGCACCAGGACACCGGCGGTGCCAAGCCTCAGGGTACGGGAAAGCAGGGACATCGTGGGCTCCGGAGGGAAGGAATGCAGGGCCAAGGGGTGGCAGGACCGTGACGCAGATGCTAAGAAAAAGAGAAGATGGCAACAAGCGCAATGGATCGAACAGATAATTGCCAAATCGGCAATCGACGTGCTTGGCTTGGACCGGGGCCGACACGGCACTTTTCTTTCATGGAGCCAGGCGATGCATTCCAGGGTCTTGCAGGAAACGGCGGTGCGCTACTTCGTGGAGGTGGTGCGCACCGGTTCGGTCAAGGAGGCCGCGCTCAAGCTCAACGTGGCGCCCTCGGCCGTGAGCCGGCAGATCGCGCGGCTCGAGCATGAGCTGGACACGCTGCTGTTCGAGCGCCGCTCGCGCGGCATGGTGCCCAATGCCGCCGGCGAGCTGCTGGCGGCCCACGCCAGCCGCCAGCAGCAGGAGATCGACCGCGTGGCCACCGAGATCGGTGCGCTGCGTGGGCTGCGCACGGGCCAGGTGCGGATTGCCAGCACCGGCGGCTTCGCGGCTGAATTCCTGCCGACGCTGATCGCGGCCTTCCAGCAGCGCTACGAAGGCATCCTGTTCCATCTCGACGTGTTCGCGCCCGGCCGGATCGCGCGCCGCGTGCGCGACGGCGAGGCCGACATCGGTGTCACCCTGGGCGCCTTGCCGGAGCCGGACATTCGCGTGGAGCTGCGCCACCCCTGTCCCATCCTGGCCGTGATGGGGACCGGCCATCCGCTGGCCCGCATGCGCCAGTTGTCGCTGGCGCAGGTGGTCGGCTACCCGCTGGCGCTGCCTTCCAAGGACAGCTCCCTGCGGCAGCTGCTGGACATCAGCTGCTCGCGCCAGGGCCTGCGCTACACGCCGACCCTGATCAGCAACTATCCCGATGCGCTGGCCCATTTCGTCACGGCCTCGCCGCAGGCGATTGCCTTCTATGGCGAGATTTCGGTGCGCAGCCGGCTGCTGTCCCAGACGGTCGTCGCCGTGCCGCTGCGCGACAGCGAGATGAACGAGCGCTACCTCGAGGTGCAGACCCTTGCGGGGCGCAACCTGCCCGAGGCCGGCCGCGCCTTCGTGCAGCATCTGGTCGATGCCATCCGGCAGGGGGACTGAATCCGTCGGCCCTTCATGGATTGCCGAATGTGCAACGGCTATTTCTGATAAATGTGATGTGCGCAAGCTAAAGCACCCCCACAATGCGTGGCTGGCATGCGGCCTGTCCGCTTGCATTGCGTGAGGGCCGTCCTGCGGGGCCTGATTTCCCTCTTCTTGTTTATCCCGGAGCATCGAGCGTCATGAGTTCAGAGATTCTGGTTCTGGGCGGCGGCATGGTCGGCATCGGCACGGTGCTGGCATTGCGCCAACACGGACACTGCTTGCTGCTGGTGGACCGCAAGGACCCGGGCAGGAGACTTCCTGCGGCAATGCGAGCCTGGTCCAGCGCGAAGCGGTCATTCCCTGCGCCTTTCCGCACGCCTGGCGCGCTAATGGGTCAACTCGGCGCCTGCGGCCCTGGATGTGGCCAGCCGCGAGGCGCTTGAACTGGCCTGCCAGCATGGCCTCGGCTGCGAGTTGTTGGACGCGACGCAGCTGGGGCGGCTCATGCCGTCGCGGCCCCGGGCATCCACTGGACCCCCCTGGGCAGTGAGCGACCCGGGTGAACTCTTGGCGCGTTCGGCCCGGCCAGCGGAGGGCTGCTGGCCGAGCTGATCGGCGGCGATGTGCCTTATCGCGACGCGGGCCCTCATTCTGCGCAGCGCTTCTGAGCCGCACAGGTCCTTGTCCGATTGGAAAAGCAAAAGGCATCGGCGGCACCGATGCCTTTTTTTATGGGGCGTCAGCCGAAGCTGCCGCTACGCTTCAGCGCAGTACCAGCACGGGGATATGGGTGTGCGTGAGCACATGCTGCGTCTCGCTGCCCAGCAGCAGGCGTTGCAGGCCCTTGCGGCCGTGCGAAGCCATGACGATGAGGTCGCAGTCGCGGCGCTTGGCCACGTCGATCACGCTTTCGGCGACCAGGTCGGACTTGACGATCTCGGTGGTCAGGCTGACCTTGCGCGCCTGGGCCTTGGCCTGGATGGCGTCGAGCACGGTCTGGGCATTGGCCGTCCACTGGCCTTCGATGCGTTCGATCTGCTTGAGGTCCACGGTCTCCCCGCCCTCGAAGTAGCTGCGCGGATAGTGCTGGACGACCTTCAGTGCGATCACGCTGGCACCGCACAGCGCGGCAAGGTCCAGGCCGCTGTCCACGGCCTTGTCGGAAAGCTCGGAACCGTCGGTGGCGATCAGGATGCGGTTGTACATGCGTGCTCCTTTCGTGAGTGCTGATGGGTGGGACGAAGTCAGCATAGACCCAACCATGAGTTAACGGTTGATTAATGTCAATACGCTTATCATGCGCCCCGATTACGCTAGAACCATGCCCCACACCATTCCCGATCCCTCCAGCGAGGCGGCGGTGGCGGCGCTTGATTCAGGCCCCTCGCCCTCGCAGCAGGCCACGGCCCGGCTGCTGGATGATCCGCAGGAGTGGAGCTCGTTCGGACGGCCCGCAGGCCCCGCGGCTCCCGCCGACCCTTCCAGAGAGCCCACCGATTTCCCGTCCTGGGATTCGTACGTCGTCCTGGAGGGCATGCACTGTGCCGCATGCGCGCTGACCATCGAGGATGCGCTGCGGGCCGTGCCCGGGGTGGAGAAGGCCGAAGTCAGTGCAGCCACGCGCCGCGCGCGTGTCACATGGCGCCCTGCGCAGGTGCTTCCGTCCCAGTGGATGGAGGCCGTGCGCCGCGCCGGCTACCAGGCGCTGCCCGCGCGCGATGCCTTCGCGCGCGAGCGCCGCCAGGCCGAGAGCCGCCGCGCGCTGTGGCGCTGGCTGGTGGCCGGCTTTTGCATGATGCAGGTCATGATGTATGCGTGGCCCGCGTATGTGGCCCGTCCCGGCGATCTGTCGCAGGAGATGGAGACGCTGCTGCGCTGGGCGTCGTGGGTGATCTCGCTGCCCGTGGTGCTGTTTTGCTGCGGCCCCTTCTTCTCCAGCGCGCTGCGCGACATACGCCAGCGCCGCGTGAGCATGGACCTGCCCGTGGCGCTGGGCATGCTGATCACCTTCGTGATCAGCTCGCTGGGCACTTTCGATCCGTCGGGGCCCTTCGGCGAGGAAGTCTTCTACGACTCGCTGACCATGTTCGTGTTCTTCCTGCTGTCCGGCCGCTGGCTGGAGTTGCGCCTGCGCGATCGCACGGCCGGTGCACTGGAAGCGGTGATGAACCGCCTGCCCGACGCCGTGCTGCGCGCGCGCGCCGACGGCCAGTTCGAGCGCGTGGCCACGCGCCGCCTGCGCCCGGGCGACCTGGTGCGCGTGCTCGGTGGCGAGGCCTTTCCCGCGGACGGCACCATCGTGCGCGGCCGCACCCATGCGGACGAGGCCCTGCTCACCGGCGAATCCACGCCCGTGGTGCGCGCCGAGGGCGACGGTGTCACGGCCGGCAGCTACAACCTCGACGCCGTGGTCGATGTGCGCGTGGACGGCGTGGGCGCGGACACGCGCTTCGCCCAGATCGTGGGCCTCATGGAAAGCGCATCGCTGCAAAAGCCGCGCCTGGCCCAGCTGGCCGACAAGGTGGCGCGGCCCTTCCTGGTGGTCGTGCTGCTGGCAGCGCTGGGCGCCGCCATCTGGTGGTGGCCCACCGATCCCGGCAAGGCCATGATGGTGGCCGTGGCCGTGCTCATCGTGACCTGCCCCTGCGCCTTGTCGCTGGCGACTCCCGTGGCCATGCTCACGGCCGCGGGCACGCTGGCACGCAGCGGCGTGCTGGTGCGAAACCTCCAGGGGCTGGAGGCACTGGCCGCGGTGGACACCCTGGTGTTCGACAAGACCGGAACGCTCACACGCGATGGTCTGGCCCTGTCCTCCTTCGAGCCCGCACCCGGGGAGGATGCCGGCGAGGTGCTGGCGCTGGCGGCGCTGCTGGCCCGCCAGTCCATCCACCCGGCCTCGCGCGCCATTGCGCAGGCCGGTGCCGACGCCACGACGGCCTGGACGCTGGACACCGTGCAGGAGATGGCCGGCCTGGGCCTGGACGCCGTGGTGCAGGGGCCGGCCGGGCAGCGCCACCTGCGGCTGGGTTCGGCCCTGCACGCGGGCGTGGCGGGCGAGCAGCCCGTGCAGGGCGTGCTGCTGGCCGAGCAGACGCAGCAGGGCTGGCGCACGCTGGCGCGCTTCGTGCTCAGCGAGGATGTGCGGCCCGAGGCGTCTGCCGTCGTGCGGGCGCTGGGCCAGATGGGCGTCGAGGTGATGCTGCTGTCCGGAGACCGCGAGGATGCCGCACTCGCCATGGCGGCCCGCGTGGGCATTGCCCGGGCCGAGGGCGGCTGCAGCCCGCAGGACAAGCTGGCGCGCATGCAGCAGGCGCAGGCGGGCGGCCGCCATGTGGCCATGGTCGGCGACGGGCTCAACGACGGCCCGGTTTTGGCTGGAGCGCATGTCTCTTTTGCTTTTGGCAGAGCAGTGCCGCTGGCACAATCACGTGCTGATTTCGTCGTTCTGGGCGACAGCCTGGAACTGGTGCTCCAGGCCTGTCTGCTGTCGCGCCGCACGCTGCAGGTGGTGCGCCAGAACATGGCCTGGGCCGCCGCCTACAACGCGGTGTCCATTCCCCTGGCCCTGGCGGGCTTCATGCCGGCCTGGGTGGCCGGCCTGGGAATGGCGCTGAGTTCGCTGCTGGTGGTGCTCAACGCCGCGCGCCTGGCGCGCGGCCTGCCACCGGCCCTGGCGAATCACACGGGCACGCCTGCTGCGCCCGCAGCGTCCGTCACCATGCCGACGGGCTCCACCGCAACGGTGGGGAGGTTCTGAACATGGACATTCTCTATTTGCTGATCCCGCTGTCGGTGGTGCTGGTGCTGGCCATCCTCGCGGCCCTGTGGTGGGCCGTGTATCGCGGGCAGTTCGAGAGCGTGGAACAAGAGGGCGAACGCATTCTTCGGGACGATTGACGTGGGTCAACACGCCCGACAGCGAAGAAAGTAACACTTTGATAGCAATCTAAGGGGTGCACGATGGAAAGTTCAAATAACAAGGCTGTCTATTACGACGATTCCGTCGTAAGGCAGTTCTCTATCATGGCCGTCGTCTGGGGGGTGGTGGGCATGGCTGTCGGGGTGTTGATCGCCTCGCAGCTGGCCTGGCCGGAACTCAACTTCGGCATTCCATGGCTGAGCTACGGACGCCTGCGTCCGCTGCACACGAACGCCGTGATCTTCGCCTTCGGCGGGTCGGCGCTGTTCGCAACCAGCTACTACGTGGTGCAGCGCACCTGCCAGACGCGGCTGTTCATGCCCAAGCTGGCGAGCCTGACGTTCTGGGGCTGGCAGCTGGTCATCGTGGCCGCCGCGATCAGCCTGCCGCTGGGCTATACCCAGGGCAAGGAGTACGCCGAGCTGGAATGGCCGATCGACCTGCTGATCGCCGTCACCTGGGTCTCGTATGCCATCGTGTTCTTCGGGACCATCGGCATCCGCAAGGTCCGCCACATCTATGTGGCCAACTGGTTCTTCGGCGCCTTCATCATCGCCGTGGCCCTGCTGCACATCGTCAACAGCGCGGCCATCCCGGCCGGCTGGATGAAGAGCTACTCGGCCTATGCGGGCGTGCAGGACGCCATGGTGCAATGGTGGTACGGTCACAACGCCGTGGGCTTCTTCCTGACCGCGGGCTTCCTGGGCATGATGTATTACTTCATCCCCAAGCAGGCCGGCCGCCCGGTCTACAGCTACCGCCTGTCCATCGTCCACTTCTGGGCGCTGATCTTCACCTACATGTGGGCGGGCCCCCACCATCTGCACTACACCGCGCTGCCCGACTGGACGCAGTCCGTGGGCATGGTGTTCTCGCTGATCCTGCTGGCTCCCAGCTGGGGCGGCATGATCAACGGCGTGATGACGCTGTCGGGCGCCTGGCACAAGCTGCGCGACGACCCCATCCTGCGCTTCCTGATCGTGTCCCTGTCGTTCTACGGCATGTCCACGTTCGAGGGCCCGATGATGTCGATCAAGACCGTCAACGCGCTGTCGCACTACACCGACTGGACCGTGGGCCACGTGCACTCGGGCGCCCTGGGCTGGGTGGGCCTGATCACCATGGGCTCCCTGTACTACCTGATCCCGCGCCTGTTCGGCAAGACCAGGATGTACTCGGTGGGCGCCATCGAGCTGCACTTCTGGATGGCCACCATCGGCATCGTGCTGTACATCGCCGCGATGTGGATCGCCGGTGTGATGCAGGGCCTGATGTGGCGCGCCGTCAATCCCGATGGCACGCTGACCTACACCTTCGTCGAAAGCGTCAAGGCCAGCTATCCGTTCTACGTGATCCGCGTGGCCGGTGGCCTGCTGTACCTGGGCGGCATGCTGGTGATGCTGTGGAACACCTGGAAGACCGCGATCTCGGGTCGTTCGGTGAAGGTGGCCGTGCCTGCCGTCGTGGCCCACGCCTGAGCGTCTAGGAGCATTACTCATGTCCGATCACAACCATACCGCTCCCAAGAGCTTTTCCCACGAGAAGGTGGAAACCAACAACTTCCTGCTGATCGTGCTGACCCTGCTGGTGGTCGCCGTCGGCGGGCTGGTGGAAATCGTTCCGCTGTTCTTCCAGAAGTCCACGACCGAGGCCGTGGCGGGCCTCAAGCCCTACACGCCCTTGCAGCTGATGGGCCGCGATGTCTATCTGCGCGAGGGTTGCTACAACTGCCACTCGCAGATGATCCGTCCCTTCCGCGCCGAGACCATGCGCTATGGCCACTACTCGGTGGCAGGGGAGTTCGTCTACGACCACCCCTTCCAGTGGGGCTCCAAGCGCACGGGCCCGGACCTGCACCGCGTGGGTGGCAAGTACAGCGATGAATGGCATCGCATCCACCTGAACAACCCGCGCGACGTGGTGCCCGAGTCCAACATGCCCGCGTATCCCTGGCTGGAGAAGAACAAGGTGGACGACACCGTGGTTGCCCGGCACATGGGCGCGCTGCGCAAGGTGGGCGTGCCCTACAGCGACGAGGAAATCAGCGGCGCCGCCGAACAGGTCAAGGGCAAGACGGAAATGGAAGCCGTCATCGCCTACCTGCAGGTGCTGGGCCGTTCGGTCAAGTAAAGGAGAGCGACATGGACATCACCACCATGCGCATCGTGGCCACGCTGGCCTCTCTGGCCTGCTTCATCGGCATCTGGTGGTGGGCGTTCGCCCGCCGCAACCAGGCGCGTTTCGACGAGGCCGCCCAGTTGCCGTTCGAGCAAGACTGAGTCCCTCCACCAGAACGAGAACTTCCCATGAGCGATTTCGTAAACAACTTCTGGTCGATCTACGTCACGGCGATCACGCTGGGCGGCATCATCGGCTGCCTGCTGCTGCTGTATCTCACCGCGCGCAAGAAGGTGGTCCCCTCCGCCGACAACACCACGGGCCACGTCTGGGACGAGGACCTGCGCGAGCTGAACAACCCCATGCCCAAGTGGTGGATGTGGCTGTTCATCATCACCTCGGTGTTCGGCTTCGCCTACCTGGCGGCCTACCCGGGCCTGGGCTCGTTCGCGGGCAAGCTGGGCTGGTCGCAGCTGGGCGCCTATGAGAACGAGATGGCCAAGGCCCGCGCGGACCTGGAGCCGCTGTACGCCAAGTTCACGAGCATGTCCACCGAGGAAATGGCCAAGGATCCCCAGGCCATGGCCATCGGCGAGCGCCTGTTCATGAACAACTGCGCACAGTGCCACGGCTCGGATGCGCGCGGTGGCAAGAGCTTCCCCAATCTGACCGATGGCGACTGGCTGCATGGCGGCACGCCCGAGAAGATCCGGGAAACCATCACGGGCGGGCGCGTCGGCATCATGCCTCCCATGGCCGCCGCCGTGGGCACGCCTGATGACGTGCGCAATCTCTCGCACTATGTGCTGAGCCTGTCGGGCAGCCCGCACGACTCGCTCAAGGCCTCGCTGGGCAAGTCCAAGTTCACGGCCTGCGCGGCCTGCCATGGCATGGACGGCAAGGGCAACCAGGCCCTGGGCGCGCCCAACCTGACCGACGACATCTGGCTGCACGGCTGGGGCGAGGCGGCCATCACGGCCATGATCAACAACGGCAAGCACAACGAGATGCCGGCCCAGAAGGACAAGCTGACCGAGGCGCAGATCGCGGTGCTTGCTTCCTACGTCTGGGGCATGTCCCACAAGGACGGCGCCCCGGCGCAGTAAAAGATGAAGAAGGCGGTGCCCCGGCGCCGCCTTTTTTGGCTTTTGAGTTTTCAGATATTTCAAAAAAACAAAGGAACCCACCATGAAGCCCGAGAGCGGCGATGACGCCGGGAAGCCTCCCCGCAAAGTCATTCCGATCACGCCGGCTGCGCATGGGTCGGCCACACCCGATCCGGACCAGCTGGTGTCGATGTTCGAGTCCGAGAAGAAGGTCTACGCACGCTCCATCAGCGGGGTGTTCGCACGCTGGCGCTGGGCCCTGGTGTTTCTCACGCAACTGGTTTTCTACGGCCTGCCCTGGCTGGAGTGGGGGCAGCGCCAGATGGTGCTGTTCGACCTGGGCGCTCGGCGCTTTTACCTGTTCGGGCTGGTGCTGTACCCCCAGGACTTCATCTACCTGGCCGGGCTGCTGATCGTCTCGGCGCTGGCGCTGTTCCTGTTCACGGCCGTGGCCGGGCGCCTGTGGTGCGGTTTCTCCTGCCCGCAGACCGTCTATACCGAGATCTTCATGTGGGTGGAGCGCAAGGTCGAAGGCGACCGCAGTGCCCGCATGCGCCTGGACAAGAACGGCTGGACCTTCGAGAAGCTCTGGAAGAAGTTGCTCAAGCAGTTCCTGTGGATCGCCATCGCGCTGTGGACGGGCTTCACCTTCGTGGGCTATTTCGTGCCCATCCGCGAACTGGGAGCCGAGCTGCTGGCGCTGCAGGGCAGCTGGCAGATATTCTGGGTGCTGTTCTACGGCTTCGCCACCTATGGCAATGCGGGCTACATGCGCGAGCAGGTCTGCAAGTACATGTGTCCCTATGCGCGCTTTCAGAGCGCCATGTTCGACAAGGACACGATGATCGTCAGCTACGACACGGGCCGTGGCGAGCCGCGCGCGCCGCGCACCAAGAAGGTGGACCACAAGGCCCAGGGCCTGGGCGACTGCATCGACTGCAAGATGTGCGTGCAGGTCTGCCCCGTGGGCATCGACATCCGCAACGGCCTGCAATACGAGTGCATAGGCTGCGGCCTGTGCATAGACGCCTGCAACTCCATCATGGACAGGATGGAGTACCCGCGCGGCCTGATCCGCCTGACCACGCAGAACGCCATGGCCGGTGCCTGGCGGCGCGCCCAGGTGCTGCGCCGCATCTTCCGGCCCCGCGTGCTGATCTACTCGGCCGTGCTGGTCGGCCTGAGCACGGCCATGATCGTGAGCCTGGCGCTGCGCCAGTCGGTCAAGGTGGACGTGATCCGCGACCGGGCCTCGCTGTCGCGCATCGTCGCGGGCGGCAAGCTGGAGAATGTCTACCGCCTGCAGATCATGAACGCCACCGAGCAGGCCCAGCGCTACCGCATCAGCGCCCACGGCCTGGACGGCCTGGAGCTGGCCTCGGAGCAGGAGGTCGAGGTCGGCCCCGCCGAGACGCGCGGCATCGCGGCGCGCCTGCAGATTCCCTACGGTTCCGCCGAGCCGGGCTCGCACACCGTATTCTTCGACATCGATGCCGTGGCGGCAGGTGCGGGCCGGGCGTCCGAGAAGGCGGTCTTCCTGGTTCCCAGGTAATGTTCCCGGAACGCGCGGCGCATGCCGCGTGTGCCGCTTGAAAGAAAGAGGTTTCCCATGTCTTCGAGTCCCGCAGTCCCTTCGGCCGCCCCGTCCGCTCCGCACCCGGACGCCGGCAAGCCCTGGTGGAAGTTCGCCCATGTCTGGCTCGTGGTGGCCGGTCCGGCCGCCGTGGTGGTGGCCGGCGTGGTCACGGCCATCATCGCGATCAATGGGGCCGACCCCGTGATCGACCCCGACTACTACCGCAACGGCATCGAGATCAATGAACGTGCAGGCGGCGCGCGCGAAGTTCCCAAGAGCCTGGCGCCCGCCGTCACAGGCCGCAACCATGCGGCCACGCCGGCGTACGACCACCCCACGGACCGCTGAACGCCGCGCATCCTTGCAGGAGGCCGCAATGCGGCCTTTTTTTGCATGGTGAACCCCGTCTCCGGCATGCGCGACGGGTGAGGGTTTCCTACAGGCCGGCGGGGCTGCGTGGGGCTTGGCGGCATGCTTTGGCGGGGCGCACAATCAACGTGCCCCTCGACAGCCCAAGGAGATCGCTGATGTTGGCCCAACGCTGGATGTGGATTGCCTGGCCTGCCTTCCTGGCGGCCGCCGTGATGGAGATGCTGGTCTTTGCCTTCGTGGACCCGCTGGAGCTGCACTGGCTCGGCGACCTGGGCTGGTCCCGCCAGGGGATCTATACGCTGGCCTTCTTCGCGTTCTGGGCCGTGACCATGCTGTCCAGCCTCATGACCATCATGCTGGGCCGCTCGGCACGCGACCTCAACGACGGCATCGTCTCCGAGCCCGACCCGGATCTGGCCCTGCAGGGACTGGGACGCGACTGATCCGCTCCCCTGGTCACCCCGCAAGCAACAAGGCCCGCTTTCGCGGGCCTTCATCATTTCCGCAAGGGGCGTCTGGCATGCCCTACTGGCATTGCTGGCTGTTGACGATGCGCTTGAGCGCATCCGTGTCCAGGATGCGCAGGTGGCGCTGGCGCACCTCGATGATGTTCTCCTCGGCGAACTTGGAGAACGTGCGGCTGACGGTCTCCAGCTTCAGGCCCAGGTAGCTGCCGATCTCCTCGCGCGTCATGCGCAGCACCAGCTCGGACTTGGAAAAGCCGCGTGCATGCAGGCGCTGCACCAGGTTGAGCACGAAGGCGGCCAGGCGCTCCTCGGCGCGCATGCTGCCCAGCAGCAGCATGACGCCGTGCTCGCGCACGATCTCGCGGCTCATGACCTTGTGCACGTGGTTTTGCAGGGCCGTGACCTCGCGCGACAGGTGCTCGAGCTTGTCGAAGGGCATGACGCAGACCTCGGCATCCTCCAGGGCCACGGCATCGCAGGTGTGATGGTCGTTGACGATGCCGTCCAGCCCGATGATCTCGCCGGCCATCTGAAAGCCCGTGACCTGGTCGCGACCGTCCTCGGTGGCCACGCAGGTCTTGAAGAAGCCCGTGCGGATGGCATACAGCGAGGTGAAGGCCTCGCCGTTGCGAAACAGCAGGCCGCCGCGCTTGACCTTGCGGCGCGTGGCCACGATGTCGTCGATGCGCTGCATCTGCTCGGCATCCAGCCCCATGGGCATGCACAGTTCGCGCAGGTTGCAGTTGGAGCAGGAGGCTTTGATGGTCTGAAGGTTCATGGAGTAAACATCAGCGGCACAGTGGCGTGCCAGTGGTGACCTCGTGGATGGCGATGAGTTGGATCAAATTGTCGCAGCAGTGCCTCAAACAACTCTTGATGTGAGTCAAGGACGGGGCCGATGCCCTGCGGCACAGTCAAGGTATTAGAGGAAAAAACCCATGACCGCTGTCACCCCAGAGCTGCTGCGTCGCTTCGACGTACCGGGGCCCCGATACACCTCGTTCCCCACCGCCGACCGTTTCGTGGAGGCCTTTGGTGCAGAGGACTATATCCTGGCGCTGCAACAACGCAAATCGAGTACCGCAGCACGTGCCATGCCTTTGTCGCTGTATGTGCATGTGCCGTTCTGCGAATCGCTGTGCTACTACTGCGCCTGCAACAAGATCGTCACGCGCCACCATGACCGTGCTGCGGTCTACCTGGACTACCTGGCCCGCGAGATCGCCCTGCACACCGCCCACTGCGGCAAGGGCCAGGCCGTCAGCCAGCTGCACCTGGGCGGCGGCACGCCCACCTTCTTCTCGGACGAGGAGCTGCGCACGCTGATGGGCCTGCTGCGCGAGCACTTCAGGCTGGAGGCCGGGGGGGAGTACTCCATCGAGGTCGATCCACGCACCGTCACCGCCGAACGCCTGGCGGTGCTCAAGGAACTGGGCTTCAACCGCCTGAGCTTCGGCGTGCAGGACTTCGACGAGCAGGTGCAGATCGCCGTGCACCGCGTGCAGCCGGCCGCGCAGGTGTTCGAGCTGGTGGCCGCCGCGCGCCGGCTGGGCTTTGCCTCCATCAATGTGGACCTGATCTACGGCCTGCCCAGGCAGACGCCCGAGTCCTTCGAGCGCACGCTGGCGCAGGTCAACGCGCTGCGGCCGGATCGCATCGCCCTGTACGCCTACGCCCATCTGCCCGAGCGCTTCAAGCCGCAGCGGCGTATCGCTTCCGAGGATCTGCCCCAGGGCGCCGACAAGCTGGCCATGCTCTCGCGCTCCATCGCGGCTTTCATGGACGGCGGCTATGTCTATGTGGGCATGGACCACTTCGCGTTGCCCGAGGATGCGCTGGCCGTGGCCAAGCGCCAGGGGCGGCTGCACCGCAACTTCCAGGGCTACAGCACCCAGCCCGACTGCGACCTGATCGCGCTGGGCGTGTCGGCCATCGGCAAGGTGGGAGCCAGCTACAGCCAGAACGCCAAGACGCTGGAGGAGTACTACGACGCCATCGACGCCGGCCAGTTGCCCGTGGTGAGAGGCCTGGCGCTGTCGCGCGACGACCTGGTGCGCCGCGCCGTCATCATGGCCATCATGTGCCAGGGCGCCGTGCTGTTCGAGCCCATGGAGCAGGCCTGGCTGCTGGGCTTTCGCGAATATTTCGCGCCCGAGATGGCGGCGCTGGAGGATCTGCAGGACAAGGGCCTGGTGCAGATCAGCGACGAGGGCTTCCAGGTCACGCCCATGGGCTGGTACTTCGTGCGCGGCGTGGCCATGCTGTTCGACCGGTATCTGCAGGCGGACAAGAACCGGGCGCGTTTTTCGCGCATCATCTAGCCCCCATGCTGTTGTCGCTGCTCTGGACCGCCTTGATCATGGGGCTCGTTGGCGGGCCCCATTGCCTTGCCATGTGCGCCGCGCCCTGCGGCGTGGTCACTTCCGGCCAGGCGGGCGAGGGCCGTGGTGCCCAGCCCGTCACCGTCCACGGGCTGCAAAGTCGTCTGTGGCTGCGCACGGCGCTGTTCCATGGCGGGCGGCTGGCCGGCTATGCCAGCCTGGGCGCCGCCTCGGCGCTGGCCATGGAAAGCCTGTCGTGGCTGACCAGCCGGACCACGGCGCTGCAGCCGTTCTGGACGCTGACCCATGTGGCGGTGATGGCCTGGGGCCTGGCCATGATGGCCCAGGCGCGCCAGCCAGCCTGGCTGGAGTCGGCGGGCCGTGCCGCCTGGCGCCGGGTGCAACCCTGGGTGTCGGCACCGGGCGGAACGCTTGCGGCCGGTTATGCCTGGGCCCTCATGCCCTGCGGTCTGCTGTACTCCGCCGTGCTGGTGGCGGCCCTCAGCGGCGGGGCCGTGCAGGGCGCGCTGGCCATGGCCGCCTTTGGCGTGGGCAGCGGCCTGTGGCTGGTGGGCGGCCCCTGGCTGTGGCGGCTGGGACGCCAGCGCCTGGACGGACTGCGGGCCGAATGGGGGACGCGCCTGGCCGGGCTGATGCTGGTCGGCGTGGCTGCCTGGGCACTGTGGATGGACCTGGTCTACAAGCCCAGTCTGTGGTGCCGTTGAGCAACAGCCGGTGGCCTGGTCGGACACTGGTGCCCGCAGATTGGCTGCGAGGCCTCCAGAACTGGAGATAATGCCCGAATCATCGGCTTACATTTGCCGATCCCTACAGCCTCGGGGCCGTTGCCGCGCGTGAACCATTCCGTCCTCATCGATATCCGAGACCTTCGTCCGGGCATGTTTGTCCAGCTCGATGTTGGATGGCTGAACCATCCTTTTCCGGTCAGCAGCTTCAAGATCACCTCGAACGCGCAGATCCAGACGCTGAAGTCGCTGGGTCTGCAGACCGTGCGCTGCGTGCCGCACAAGAGCGACACCTGGCCGGCCGAGGCGCGCACGCCTGCGCCCGAGGAGTCGGCGCCCCTGCCGCCTCCGGCCCCCGTCGGCGATGCCACCCAGGCGCAGTTGCTGCTGTCCGTACCTGACTGGCGTGGTCGGCTGGAGGACTGCAATGCGCGTTTCCAGAAAGTGGAGCGCGGCTATGTGGCCATCGAGGCCACCATCGCACGCGACCCCGAGCAGGCGCGGCGGCCCACCGAGGCCCTGGTCGACGGCTGCATGGCCGAACTGGCCGGGCCGCAGGACGTGGCCATCCATCTGCTGTCCGATGGCGTGGGCAGCCACCAGAGCGTGCATGCGGTCAACGTGACGGTGCTCAGCCTGCTGCTCGGCCGTGCCCTGGGGCTGGAGGCGTCGCTGCTGCGCGACCTGGGGCTGGCGGCGCTGCTGCATGACGCGGGCAAGCCCGTGACAGGCGTCGAAGGCATGCACGGCCTGGCGCTGGAGCCTTCCGTGCCCGAGGCGGTGCGCGAGCGCTACGAGCGCCACGTGGGCGAATCCGTGGCCATCGCCTTGCGCATGGGCTTGTCGGCGCAGGTCACCACTGCCATCGCCCAGCACCACGAGTGGGCCGATGGCACGGGTTTTCCGCTGAGCCTGGTGGCCGAGGACATGGAGCTCACGGGCCAGATCCTGGCCCTGGTCAACACCTACGACCGCCTGTGCAACCCCGGCGACGCGCAGACGCCGCATACGCCGCACGAGGCGCTGGCCTTGCTGTTCAGCCGGCTGCGCGACAAGTTCGCGGCGCCCGTGCTCAACGGCTTCATCCGCATGATGGGCGTGTTCCCGCCCGGTTCGGTGGTGGAGCTGACCGATGGGCGGCACGCCATGGTCATGTCCGTCAATGCCTCCCGCCCGCTCAAGCCCTCGGTGATGGTCCATGATGCCGACGTGCCCGCGGCCCAGGCCCCCGTGCTGGCGCTGGAGCTGTATCCCGAGCTGGGCATACGCCGTGGCGTGGCCCCGGCGCAGCTGCCGCGCGATGCGCTGGACTATCTGTCACCACGCCGGCGTGTCTGCTATTACTTCGAACGGGCGGTGGAGCTCGATCCACCGAGGGTGGCGCCTTGAACAAGCATGCGTTGAACCGCGCCTGGCCCCGTCTGCTCGACGCGTTGCAGGAGGCGCTGTGGCTGATCGATGCACGCAGCCTGACGGTGCTGCGCGCCAATGCCGCCAGCGAGGCCGTCACCGGCTATGAGACCGATGCGGCCATGGGCCTGCCCGTGCAGGTGCTGGCCGCCACGCCGCAGCAGCAGGCCTTCTGGAGCGATCCGTTCAACTGGCAGGCCGGTGCCCAGTTCATCGCCGAGGTGCGCCGCGCCGACGGGCAGCTGGCGCCCGTGGAGATGCGTGTGCGCGCGCTGGACGGCGATGTGCTCCTGGTCAGCATGCTGGACCGGCGCGAGCAGGCCCGCCACGAGGCCGAATTCGAAAGCCTGCTCGGCGAGCTGCGCGCCACGCTGGAGTCGGCCGCCGACGCCATCCTGGTCTGCGACCCCGATGGTCGCATCCGCGCCTTCAACCACCGCTTCGCCACGCTCTGGGGCATCCCGGAGGGGCTGCTGGTGCGCCGCAACGACGTGGCCATCCTCGACCACCTGGCCAGCCAGGTGCGCGACGCCGAATCCTATGCCCGCCAGCTGTCCAGGCTCTCCGCCCAGCCGCTGATGGAGTCGGCCGACGTGCTGGAGCTGCGCGACGGCCGCATCCTGGAGCGCCGTGCCGTGCCCCAGCTGCGCCGTGGGCTGCCCATGGGGCGCATCTTTTCCTTCCGCGACATCACGGCCGAGGCGCAGACCCAGGCCGGACTGGAACTGGCGGCCAGGGTCTTCGAGTCCAGCCTGGATGGCATCTTCATCGCCGATGGTCACATGGACGTGGCACGCACCAATCCCGCCTGCGAGCGGTTGTTGGGCGGCGTGCCGGTGCAGGGGCGCACGGTGGAGTCGCTGTTCGAGTCCGCGCAGGATGCCGCGCAGCCGCTGGGCGACATGGCGCGCATCCAATGGCAGCAGGGCGGCTTCTGGGAAGGCGACCTGTGGCTGCGCCAGGCGGGCGGGGCGCGCTGCGCCGTGCGCCTGTCCTGGGTGCCGCTGCGCAACGCGCAGGGCGATGTGGTGCAGAGCATCGGCTTCATGCGCGACCTCACGCAGCAGCGCGTGGCACAGCAGCGCATCGAACAACTGGCCTACAGCGATGCGCTCACCGGCCTGCCCAACCGGCTGAACCTCACCCAGCGCGTGGATGCGGCCATCGAGGCGGCCCGTGCGGGTGGCACGGTGTTCAGCATCCTGTTCATCGACCTGGACCGCTTCAAGATCATCAACGACTCGCTGGGCCACCAGTTCGGCGACCGGGTGCTGAAGCTGGTCGCGCAGCGCCTGAGCGACTGCATGCGGCCCGTGGACATCCTGTGCCGCCTGGGGGGCGACGAGTTCGTGCTCTACCTGCATGGCTGCAACGCCGACCTGGCCGCCTCGGTGGCGCGGCGCATCCTGCAGGAGATGGAGCGCCCCTTCCTGCTCGACGGCCTGGGCTTTTCCGTGCAGTGCAGCATCGGCGTGGCCCAGTACCCGGCCGACGGCCTGACCCTGGACGAGCTGATCCGCCAGGCCGACACGGCCATGTACCGTGTCAAGGAGCGCGGCCGCGGGCATTTCAGCTTCTATCAGCCGCAGATGAGCGCAGGCCTGCTGTCGCGCATGAAGCTGGAACATGCCATGCGCCAGGCCCTGGAGCATGGGCGCATGGCCGTGTACTTCCAGCCCCAGGTGCACATCGACAGCGACCGCATCGTCGCGGCCGAGGCGCTGCTGCGCTGGACCGATCCCGAATTCGGCGTGGTCTCGCCCGGCGTCTTCATCCCGCTGGCCGAGGAGTCGGGCTACATCGTCACGCTGGGCGCCTGGGTCATGGAGCAGGCCGTGCAGGAGGCGGCGCGCTGGCAGCAGCAGGGCACGCCCATCAAGGTGTCGGTCAACGTGTCGGCACTGGAGTTTCGCCAGTCGGGCTTCGTCGAGCGTGTGACCGAATTGCTGCGCAGCTATGGCCTGGAGCCTCAACTGCTGGAGCTGGAGCTGACGGAGAGCATCCTGCTGCAGGATGCCCAGGACATGGCGCTTCGCGTATGCCAGATCGCCGACCTGGGCGTGGGCATGGTCATCGATGACTTCGGCACGGGCTACTCCAACCTGGCCTATCTGAAGAAGCTGCCCATCTCCAAGATCAAGATCGACCAGAGCTTCGTGCGCGGCCTGCCCAGCGACGAGGGCGACCAGGCCATCGTCGGCGCCATCATCAGCCTGGGGCTGGCGCTGGGCGTGGAGATCGTGGCCGAGGGCGTGGAGACCACCGAGCAGCTGGCGGCCATCCACCGCATGCAAGGCCATTACTTCCAGGGCTTTCTGTGCGCCCCCGGCCTGCCGCGCGAGCAGTTCGGCGAATGCCTTCAGGCCCAGCGCGCAGGCCTGGGCGCCATCGCCTACCGGCAGAAGATGGCCCAGGGGGCGGCATCTCAGTTGCCCGTGCTCAAGCCCTTCCAGAGCATGTAGGCGGCCAGGCCGAACAGCAGCGTGGCGAAGATGCGCTTGAGCTGGGCCACGGGCAGCCGGTGCGCGGCCCGCGCGCCCAGCGGCGCCGTCAGCACGCTGCAGCAGGCCAGGCCCAGCAGGGCCGGCAGCCACAGGTAGCCCAGCGAATACTCGGGGCGTCCCGGATCGCCGGCACCCGTGAAGATCAGGCCGGCCGCGTTCACCAGCGCGATCGGAAAACCCAGGGCCGCGCTGGTGCCCACGGCCTGGTGCATGGGCACCGAGCAGCGCATCATGAAGGGGACGCTGATGAAGGCGCCGCCCGCGCCGACCAGGCCGGAGATGAAGCCCAGCCCCGTGCCGGCGCCATACAGCCCCATCGGGCCGGGCAGGGTACGCGTGGCCGTGGGTTGGTTGCTGCTGCGCAGCATGCGCAGTGCCATGAAACCGATGAACACGCCAAAGAACAGTGCCAGGTACTTGCCACGCAGCAGCGCGAAAACGCCCAGGCTGGCCAGCAGCCCGCCCGTCACGATGCCCGGAGCCAGGCTGCGCACGATGTCCCAGCGTACTGCGCCGCGCCCATGGTGGGCGCGCAGGCTGGAGATCGAGGTGAACACGATGGTGGCCATGGCCGTGGCGATCGCCATCTTCACGGCCAGGTCGGGCCCGATGCCGCGCTTGTCCAGGAAGTAGGTCAGAAACGGCACGAGCACCATGCCACCACCCACGCCCAGCAGGCCGGCCAGGAAGCCGGAGCACAGGCCCAGCAGGGCCAGTTCGAGAAACAGCAGATCAGGCATGTCGCAGAAGGCGCGAGTGGAGGGCGAGCAACAAAAAACCCGGCGCACCTGAGAGGTGCGCCGGGTTGGAATCAGGTGTCTGCAAAGACCACCGGGCCGTCATCCTGAACCGGGGTTCAGGGGGGCAAGGGCAGCCAGACGTTGGGTTCATCTGACGCGAGACGATCACGCTCGAATGGCAATGTACCAAGCCCGGGCTCATAGAGCATTGGTCCAAGGAACTATAAAGCCTGGCGGGTTTGCAGACGCCTCCATTCTAAGGCGATTGGACGGGGCCGCGAGCAACTTCTTCGGATGGCATGGACTTTCCATTGACATGCCGCACGGAAATGGAAACGGCCTCCGAAGAGGCCGATGCGGGTATGGAGGAGGGCCTGCGGCACACGGCCTCAGAGCAGGCGGGCATCGCTTTCCAGTGCCTGGTCCAGGCGCAGCACCAGCTGCTCGGCCAGGGCCTGCTGGCGCTGCTGCTCGGCCAGTTCCTCGGGGCTGGGTTCGGCGGGCTGGGCCCGCGGTGTGGCGGCCTCGTCATGCAGGGACTGCATCTCGGCCTGGGCGGCGGCCAGGTGGGCCTGCTGGACCTCGCGGTCCAGCACGTCGAAGGCCATGTTCAACGCGGCCAGCACGGCCACACGCTCGCGCGAGCGCACCTTGCCGCTGTCGCGGATGCGGGTCATGGCCGTGTCCACGCGGCGCACGGCTTCGAGCAGACGCTCTTCCTGGCCATCGGGGCAGGTCAGCACATAGCTTTGCTGCAGGATTTGCACTTCGATCTGCTTCATGGGCGTTCGGGGCGTCGGCGGTTGCGAAGGGGTCAGGCCCCCTGGTTGGAGGGCAGGCGCTCGATCAGGGCATCGACGCGGGCCCGGGCGGCATTGAGCCGCGAGCGCAGCGAATCCCGCTCCTGGGTCAGGGCCGCCACCTGCTCTGCGAGCAGCGCATTGGTGCGCTGCAGCTCCTCGTGGCGAACCAGCAGGCGCTCCACGCGCTCTGCAATATGGTCGAGGGAAGTCTGGGAGGTCATAGACGCTGAGATTGTAGGACTTGCGAACGAAGTGGGCGCATTCCTTGGAAGTATCCGAGGAAACCTGGTAACGGCGGGGCATGCATGGCTTGACGACAGCGCCGCGCTCGGGTATTTGAGCGAAAGCGCAGCACTGTCTCACAAAAACGTAGCGCCCTGTGTAGGATTCTTCAGCATCCGCAGGATGTTTTGCGTAAGAAATGGTTGCGCAAGCGGCGGTCCTTGCAGGCACGGGTGCGCACTACAATGCGCCGCAGTGGCGCCTGCCCGCATGCAGGGCGCCCGGGCCCGGGCCTTCCGGGCCGCACGCAACACAGGCAAGCCATCCATGGACATCGACACGGGCCAGGACAGGCCGGCACACTGCCCGGCCCTGCTGATCACCTCCACGGCCTCGGGCCAGGGCAAGACCACGCTGACGGCGGCACTGGCGCGGCTGCATGCGCGGCAGGGACGACAGGTCCGCATCTTCAAGTGCGGGCCCGACTTCCTGGACCCGCACTGGCACGCGCTGGCCAGCGGCGCCCCCGTGCACAGCATCGACCTGTGGATGACGGGTGAGGACGACATCCGCGCCCGCCTGCATGCGGCCGCCCGCGAGGCCGATCTCATCATCGTGGAAGGTGTCATGGGCCTGTTCGATGGTGATCCCTGCGCGGCCGACGTGGCCGAGCGGCTGGGCCTGCCGGTGCTGGCCGTCATCGATGCCTCGGGCATGGCCGAGACCTTCGGCGCGCTGGCCCATGGGCTGCGGCACTACCGGCCCGGCCTGCGCTGGGCGGGCCTTCTGGCCAACCGTGTGGGCAGCGAACGCCATGCCGAACTGCTGCGCCGGGGCCTGCGCGACCCCGCCCTGTGGCTGGGCGCGCTGGCACGCGTGCAAGGGCCGGATGCAGCGGCTCTGCTGCCCGAGCGCCACCTGGGCCTGGTTGCTGCCCATGAACTGGGCGATGCGCTGCAGCGCCTGGACGTCGCGGCCGATGCCTTGCTGGCCACGCCGCTGGGACGGCTGCCCTGGCAGGCCGCGCTGGGGCAGGGTGCCAGCTGGCAGGACTGGTGCGTGGCGTTCGAGCCTGCGGCCCCGTCGCAGCAGGTGCAGCCCTGGCTGGCCGGTCGTACCGTGGCCGTGGCGCGCGACGCCGCCTTCAGCTTCATCTACGAAGCCAATCTCGACTGCCTGCGCGCCTTGGGTGCGCGGCTGGCTTTCTTCTCGCCGCTGGCGGGCGAGCGCCTGCCCGGCTGCGATGCGCTGTGGCTGCCCGGCGGCTACCCCGAACTGCACCTTGCGGCGCTGGCCGCCCAGGTCGGACTGCGCGAGGACATTGCCAGCCATGCTGCGGCGGGCAAGGCGATCTGGGCCGAGTGCGGCGGTATGCTCGCGCTGTGCGAACGACTGACCGACAACACCGGCCGGACCACGGACCTCTGGGGTCTGCTGCCCGGCCATGCGCGCATGCAGCCGCGCCTGGCGGGCCTGGGCATGCTGGAGCTGCCCACGCCATGGGGGCCGCTGCGCGGCCACACCTTCCACTACAGCAGGCTGGAGACCGACATGCCTGAGGCCGCCCGCAGCCACCGCCCCGGCCAGGCCGTGCAGCCAGGCCGTGGCGAGGCGCTGTACCGCCATGGCAGCGTGCATGCCAGCTATTTCCATGCCTGGTTCGCCTCGCAGCCGCGCGCCGTCGCTGCGCTGCTGGGCGCCGCGCCACGGGCGGAGCGGCCATGAGCGGGGCGGTCTTTCCCTTTTCGCTGCCGCGCAGCCAACTGATCCTGGGTGGCCAAAAGAGCGGCAAGTCGCGCCGTGCCGAGCTGCTGGCGCGTGGATGGATGGAAGGCGAACCGGGGCGTGAGGCCATGCTGATCGCCACCGGCCAGCCCTGGGACGATGAAATGCGCGAGCGCATCGCCCGCCACCGGCGCGACCGCGCCGAGCGCGTGCCAGGCATGACCACCCTCGAGGAACCGCTGGACTTGGCCGACTGCATTGCGCGGCACAGCACACCCCGGCGCCTGCTGGTGGTGGACTGCCTGACCCTGTGGCTGACCAACTGGATGATGCCGGCCGAGCCCTCGCCGGAGCTGGCCAGCGGCTGGTCCGGGCAGTGCGATGATTTCGCGGTGGCGCTGGGCGAGGCGCCGGGTCCGGTGATCCTGGTGGGCAACGAGATCGGGCTCGGAGTGATCCCCTTGGGCTCGCAGGTGCGTGCCTTCGTCGACGCGCTGGGCGGGCTCAATCAGCGCATGGCCCGGTGCTGCGACTCCGTCACGCTGATGTGCGCGGGCCTGCCGCTGGCGCTCAAGGGCCCGGGCGCATGACGGCCTGCCGACCCGTCCCGGGCCGGCAGCTCGGCCTGGCCGCGCCCTGGATGGCGCTGGCCCTGCTGCTGGCCAGCGGCCTGCTGGTCGTGCTGGGCGCGGGCGTGGGCAGCACGGGCTGGGAGAGCGTCTGGGCCGCGCGCAGCGATCCGCTGTCCTGGCAGATCGTCACCGACATCCGGCTGCCGCGCACCCTGGGCGCCTGGCTGGCCGGCGGCCTGCTGGGCCTGGCCGGCGCCATCGCCCAGGGCCTGTTTCGCAACCCGCTGGCCGATCCCTACTTGCTGGGCAGCGCCTCGGGTGCTTCGCTGGGCGTGGCCCTGGGCATGGTGGCGCTGGGGGCTTCGCCCTTTGCTTTGGCCGGACTGGCGCGCCTGGGTGTGACGGGCGCGGCGTTTGCCGGTGCGGCCCTGGCCGTGCTGCTGACCCTGGTGCTGGCGCGGGGCGTGCACGACACCCTGCGGCTGCTGCTGGCCGGCGTGGTGGTGGGCGTGGTGTTGGGCGCCGCGGCCTCGCTGGTGCTGCTGATGCATCCCGACATCATGCAGGCCATGCAGTCCTTCATGCTGGGCAGCACCTCCTTCCTGGACTGGAGCGCGTGCGCGCTCATGCTGGCCGTGCTGCTGGCCACCGCGCTGTCGGCCTGGGGCCTGGGCCGTGTGCTGGATGGCCTGGCCCTGGGGGAGGCCACGGCCCACAGCCTGGGCCTGCCTATGGCGCCGCTGCGCCTGTTGCTGGTCCTGTTGCTGGCCCTGGCCACGGGCACGGCCGTGGCACAGACCGGACTGATCGCCTTCGTGGGCCTGGCCGCGCCGCACCTGGTGCGCTCCGCGGTGCGCGCCATGCACCGCTGGCTGCTGGTGCTCAGTGCCGGCATGGGAGCCGTGCTGCTGCTGGCGGCCGACCTGCTGGCGCGCTGGCTGGTCGCCCCCCAGGAGTTGCCCGTGGGCGTGCTCACGGCCGTGCTGGGCGGCAGCTACCTGCTGTGGCTGATGCACCGCCGCCAGGGCTTGCGCGACGGGGGGCCGGCATGACCGCCGCCGCGCTGCACGCGCAGGGCCTCGTGGTGCGGCTGGGGGAACGCCCGGTGCTCCACGATGTGCACCTGTCCCTGCCCAGAGGGCGCTGGACGGCCGTCGTGGGCCCCAATGGCGCAGGCAAATCCACGCTGCTGCGCGCGCTGGCGGGCATGGATGCGCCGGCACAGGTCCTGCACGGCGAGGTGCGGTTGCTGGGCCGGCCGCTGCGGCAATGGCCGGCACGCGAGCGCGCGTGCTCGCTGGCATGGCTGGGCCAGAACCAGCCCGTGTCCGGCGACATGCGGGTCCAGGACGTGGTCATGCTGGGCCGCCTGCCGCACCAGGGCTGGCTGGCCGCGCCCGGCCCGGCCGACCATGCGGCCGTGGAGCAGGCGCTGCGCCAGACCCAGGGCTGGGAATGGCGCGAACGCAGCGTGGGCAGCCTCTCGGGCGGGGAACGCCAGCGCGTGTTGCTGGCCCGGGCCCTGGCCGTGCAGGCGCAGGTGCTGCTGATGGATGAGCCGCTGGCCAATCTCGACCCGCCGCACCAGGCCGACTGGCTGGAATGCGTGCAGTCCCTCATTGCCGAAGGCCGTACCGTGGTCAGCGTGCTGCACGAGATATCGATGGCCTTGCAGGCGCAGGAGCTGGTCATTCTCGACAGGGGGCGGGTGGCGCACCAGGGCGGCTGTGCCGACCCGGCCACCCATGCCGTGCTGGAGACCGTGTTCGAGCACCGGCTGCGCATCCACGCCATCGACGGCCAATGGCTGGCCTTGCCCCGGTTGCGTGGCAAGGCTGGCGGCCGCTGATGCCCGCCATGCAGCGATTCGAGCCGTACCTGGACCGGTGGGGGCTGGACCCCGATGGCCCGGCCCTGTCCACGCCGCGCGCCATGCTGCTGCCGGTGCGCCAGGCCGGGCGGTCCGCCATGCTCAAGATCTCGCAGGAGCCCGAGGAGGTGGCCGGCGCCCGCCTCATGGCCTGGTGGAGTGGCGGCGGCGCCGCGCCCGTGCTGGCCCTGGACGGCCCGGCCCTGCTGATGGCGCGCGCGACCGGCACGCGCTCATTGGCGGACATGGCCCGTGGCGGCCGGGACGACGAGGCCACGCGCATCCTGGGCGCTGCGGCGGCGTGCCTGCACCGGCCGCGCTCGGGGCCCCGGCCTGCGCTGGTGCCGCTGGCGCAATGGTTCCAGCCCCTGCTGGCCAGGGAGCATGGCCAGGCCAGCCTCCTGGGACAATGCGCCGCCACGGCGCGGGAGCTGCTGGAGGCGCCGCGCGATGCGGTGGTGCTGCATGGCGACATCCACCATGGCAATGTGCTGGACTTCGATGAAGCGGGCTGGCTGGCCATCGACCCCAAGGGGCTGCATGGCGAGCGTGGCTTCGACTACGCCAACATCCTGTGCAATCCCGACCACGCCAGCGCGCTGGCGCCCGGGCGCCTGGCGCGCCGCCTGGACATCCTGGCCGGGGCCTCGGGCATCGAGCGGCGGCGCCTGCTGCAGTGGGTGCTCGCCTGGTGCGGGCTGTCCGCCGTCTGGGGCATCGAGGATGGCGACGATCCCCGCGTTGCCATGGCCGTGGCGCAACAGGCCGCAGCGGCTCTGGGATAGGCCCTATTCCCGCCCGCCGCGCCGGCGCTGCGGCGCCTCCAGGTAGGCCCCGCTGGCGAACAGCTGCGCCTCGGCCTGCTCGATGCGTCCGACCACGCCCTTGCCCGCACGGCTGGCCAGCAGCTCGACCAGGGCCTCGGACAGCGCCACGGCCGAGGTGATGGAGGGGAAGAACGAGGGGCTGTGCAGTGAAAACAGCAGCGTGGCATCGGCCATCAGCGCCAGCGGCGAGGCCGGGCTGTCGGTCAGCGCCACGATGCGGCAGCCCGCGTTCCTGGCGGCCTCGGCGGCGGCCAGGACTTCGCGCGAATAGGGGGCAAAGCCCACGGCCAGCAGCGCATCGCCGCGCTCCATGGCGCGGCACTGCATCTCCAGCATGCCGCCCTGGCCGTCGACCAGGTGCACGCTGGCACGGAAAAGCCGGTACACGTAGACGAAGGAAAACGCCACGGGAAAGCTGGCGCGAAAGCCCGCCACATGCACGGCGCGGGCCTTTTCCAGCAATGCGCAGGCCTGGTGCAGCGCGTCGCCCAGGCGTGCCTCGGTGGCCTGCAGGTTGTGGCGGTGCACCTCGAAGGTCTCCCCCACCAGATCGTGATCCACCGCCCGGCCCACCAGGGCCTTGGCGCGCTGGCCATAGGCCGCGTCGCTGCCCAGGCCCATGTCCTGGGCGAAGGCCTCCTTGAGCTGGGGCCAGCCCTCGAAGCCCAGCATCTGCGCGAAGCGCACCAGGGTTGCCGGCGGACTGCCGGCGCGCGTGCCCACGGTGCGCATGGAGGCGGTGACCACGTCGTTGGGGTGTTCGAGCACGAACCTGGCCACCTGTTGCAGGGCGGGGCTCAGCTCGGCGTAGCGCTGGCTTATGTCGTCACGGACGGCCATGGAAATCCTTGGGGAAAAGCGTTGCGGTGTCCGCGCCGACTGTAGCGGACCTGGAACACCGTGCCCAGGAAATCTGCTTGACGGATCAAATGTTCCATCGAATAATGCAATGAAACGTTTGTTTCAAAAGAGATCCACCATGAGCCATGTGTTCCATCGCCACCTGCACCAGACCCCTGCGGTCGCCGTCGCCGCCTCGGGGGTGGAGATCCGGGATTCCGGCGGCCGTACCTACATCGACGCTTCGGGCGGGGCCGCCGTGTCCTCGCTGGGCCATGGCCATCCCGACGTGATCGCCGCCATGCATGCGCAGATCGACCAGCTGGCCTACGCCCACACCAGCTTCTTCACCACCGGGGTGGCCGAGGAACTGGGCCGGGAGCTGGTGCGCGGTGCGCCCGAAGGCACCAGCCACGCCTATCTGGTCAGCGGTGGCTCCGAAGCCGTGGAGGCCGCGCTCAAGATGGCGCGCCAGTACTTCGTGGAGATCGGCCAGCCCGAGCGCACGCAGTTCATCGCCCGGCGCCAGAGCTACCACGGCAACACGCTGGGCGCGCTGGCCGTGGGCGGCAACGCCTGGCGGCGCGCACCGTTCGCGCCCATCCTGGTGCCGGCCACCCATGTCTCGCCCTGCAATGCCTACCGCGACCAGCGCACGGACGAGACCCCCGCGCAGTACGGCCAGCGCCTGGCCGACGAGCTGGACGCGGCCATCCGCGCCCAGGGGCCGCGCCGCGTGATCGCCTTCGTGGCCGAGACCGTCGGCGGCGCCACGGCCGGCGTGCTCACGCCCGTGCCCGGCTACTTCAAGGCCGTGCGCGAGGTCTGCGACCGCCATGGCGTGCTGCTGATCCTCGATGAGGTCATGTGCGGCATGGGCCGCACCGGCACCCTGCATGCCTGCGAGCAGGAGGGCGTGCTGCCCGACCTGATCACCGTCGCCAAGGGCCTGGGCGGCGGCTACCAGCCCGTGGGCGCGGTGCTGGCGCAATCGCGCATCGTGGACGCCATGTCGCGCGGCAGCGGCTACTTCCAGCACGGCCATACCTATCTGGGGCATCCGGTGGCCTGTGCCGCCGCGCTGGCCGTGCAGCGCGTGATCCGGCGCGACGGCCTGCTGGACAAGGTGCGCGATGACGGTGCCGCCTTCGCGGGAATGCTGGAGCAGGCGCTGGGCGGCCATCCTCATGTGGGCGATATCCGTGGCCGTGGTTTCTTCTGGGGGGTGGAGCTGGTGGCCGAGCGCGCCGGCAAGACCCCCTTCGATCCATGCCTGAAGCTGCATGCCCGCATCAAGGCCGAGGCCATGGAGCGCGGCCTGCTGTGCTACCCCGGCGGCGGCACGGCCGACGGGCGCGCAGGCGACCACGTGCTGCTGGCGCCGCCCTTCATCGCCACGCGCACCGAGCTGCAGACCATCGCCGCCCGCCTGGCCGAATCCATCGAGGCCGCGACCGCCCGGATCCCTCGCGCGGCCTGAGGCCCGGCTCCTGTTCCAGCGCACCGCAGCCGCACCGCATACCACCTTCCCCAACCTGCCGCAGGAGTACTTCCATGACCTTTCCCCGCCCTACGCTCATGTGCTCGGCCCTGGCCGTGCTCGGTGCCTTGCTGCCGCCGGCATCCAGCCATGCCCAGGAAACCGGTACCCTGGCCAAGGTCCGCGCCAGCGGCGCCATCACCCTCGGCTACCGCGAGTCCTCCTTCGGCTTTTCCTACCTGGATGGCGACCTCAAGCCCGTGGGCTACAGCATGGACATCTGCCGACGCATCGTGGACGAGGTCAAGGCCGAGCTGAAGCTGTCGTCGCTGGAGGTGCGACTGCAGGCCGTGACCTCGGCCAACCGCATCCCCCTGGTGGCCAACGGCACGGTGGACCTGGAATGCGGCTCCACCACCAACCTGATCGAGCGGCAAAGGCAGGTGGCCTTCTCACCCGACATCTTCCGCTACAACGTGCGCATGCTGGTGCGTGCCGATTCGGGCATACGCTCCATCGCCGACCTGCAGGGCAAGGCCGTGGCGACGACGGCCGGAACCACTTCGTTCCGCCTGCTGCGCGAGGCCGACCGGGGCCGCGGCCTCGACGTGAAGAACCTCTCCGGCAAGGACCACTCGGATTCGTTCATGCTCGTGGAAAGCGGGCGCGCCCAGGCTTTCGTGCTGGACGACATCCTGCTGGCGGGCCAGATCGCCAATGCCAAGAGCCCCAAGGACTACCTCATCACGGGCGAGAGCCTGCGCACCGAGAACCAGGCGCTGATGCTGCGCAAGGACGACGCCGGCTTCAAGGCCATCGTCGACCGCGTGGTCACGGGCATGATGCAATCGGGCGAGATGGAAACGCTGTACCAGCGCTGGTTCATGTCGCCCATCCCGCCCAAGGGCATCAACATCAACTACCCGTTGAACGCCGAGACGCGCGAGGCCTTCGCCCGTCCATCGGACAAGGGCATC
Source organism: Delftia tsuruhatensis (assembly GCF_903815225.1). Classification (NCBI taxonomy): domain Bacteria; kingdom Pseudomonadati; phylum Pseudomonadota; class Betaproteobacteria; order Burkholderiales; family Comamonadaceae; genus Delftia; species Delftia tsuruhatensis. Next base: position 4,019,564 of record NZ_LR813084.1, on the reverse strand, counting down.
TGAAGGGCGCAGGCCGGCCGGCTTGCCCTGCCAGCGGAATTTTTCTAACATACAGAAATCTGTACGAAATTCCTGCTCCAGGGGCCGCCATGAAGACCACGCTTGACCTCAACGATGCATTGCTGACCGAAGCGAAGACCTATGCGGCACAGCAGCACACCAGCCTGACGCGCCTGATAGAGGAGGGCCTGCAATTGCGTTTGCGCAAGGCCCAGGCGCCTGCCCGGCGCGTGCGCCTTCCCGTCTACCACGGCAAGGGCGGACTGGCACCGGGGCTGGACGCACTGAGCAACCGCGCGCTGCTGGATGCCGCCGATCAGCAGGATCAGCCATGACGCCCGATGTCAGCCTGTTGGTCGCGGCATCGCGCAGCGACCACCCCCAGCATCCGGTGGCCCGCAACTGGCTGGAGCAGGCGATGGCCGATGCCAGTCAGGGCGTGCCGTTGAAATTGCAGCCCATGGTGGTGGCGAGCTTTCTGCGTCTGGTCACGCATCCGAAGATCTTCGTCAACCCGACGCCCATGGCCGAGGCTTTGCGCTTCATCGACGCATTGCTGGCATCGGCAGGCGTTGAGCAGGCCGTGCTGGGTGCCGAATGGCCTGCGTTGATGCAACTGTGCGCCGACAAGGCGCTTGCCGCCAATGACGTGCCGGACGCATGGCTGGCCGCCGCCGCCATCCACCAGGGTGAGCATGTGGTCAGCTTCGATGCCGATTTCAAGCGCCTGCTGCCGCGCTCCCAGTTCACCCGGCTGGCGCCCCGATGACTCCTTTCCATTCCAGACTCCCCCATCCATGACCCGCATCGCCCTCATCCACGCCCTCAGCCACTCCGTCGCTCCCATCAACGAAGCCTTTGCGCGCGACTGGCCCGAGGCGGTGCGCATGAACCTGCTGGACGACAGCCTTTCCGCCGATCTGGCCCGGGACGGGCGCGGCCTGGATGCCGCCATGCACGAACGCTTCCAGCGGCTGGCGCAGTACGCCGTGGACACGGGGGCGCAGGGGATCTTGTTCACCTGCTCGGCCTTCGGGCCCTGCATCGAGGCCGTGGCCGCGCGCCATGCACCCATTCCCGTGCTCAAGCCCAACGAGGCCATGATCGAGGAAGCCGTGGCGGGGCAGGGCGGGCCTCTGGGCCTGATCTCCAGCTTCGCTCCCACGCTGCAGTCCATGCCGCCGGAATTCCCGGCCGCTGTGCCACTGGTGACCGCGCTGGCCGATGGCGCCATGGATGCGCTCGACCGGGGTGATGCCGCCACCCATGACCGGCTGGTGGTCGAGCAGGCCAGGGTGCTGGCCGCGCGCGGCTGCACGCGCATCGCCCTGGCCCAGTTCAGCATGGCGCGCGCCCGCGCCGCGTGCGAGGCGGCCACCGGCCTGCCCGTGCTCACCACGGTGGACAGCGCCGTGCGTGCCCTGCGGCGCCGGCTGGCTTGCCGCCTCGGTTAAAGTGGCGCTCCGCCGCGGCGCATGCATGCCGTGGCGCGTGCAACTTTTGAGGACGTGAACCCATGCAGATCGAACAGGCCCCGACGGAAAAGCCCTATGAAAAGCCCGAAGGCGAGCGCCGTGGCCTGGTGCTGGTGAACACCGGCGACGGCAAGGGCAAGAGCACGGCGGCCTTCGGCCTGGCCCTGCGCGCCCATGGCCGTGGCAAGCCCGTCAAGATCTTCCAGTTCATGAAGGTGCCCACGGCGCGCTTCGGCGAGCACCGCATGTTCGAGCAGCTGGGCATGCCCATCGAAGGACTGGGCGACGGCTTCAGCTGGAAGAGCCAGGACCACGAGCGCTCGGCACAGATCGCCCGCGAAGGCTGGGAGCGCGCGCGCGCCGCCATCCTCTCGGGTGAGCATTTCCTGGTCGTGCTCGACGAGATCACCTACCCGCTGATCTACGGCTGGCTGCCGCTGGAGCCCGTGCTCCAGGCGCTGGCCGAGCGCCCGCGCCATGTGCACGTCATGCTCACGGGCCGCCGCTGCCCCGAGGAAATCATCGCCGTGGCCGATACCGTCACGCGCATGGAACTGGTCAAGCATGCCTTCCAGGCCGGCATTCCCGCCCAACGCGGGATCGAGGACTGATGCCGCCCGCAGGCCAGCGGCCTGCGGCGGACAATGGTGGCATGAGCAGCGATCTTCCATCCCCGGCATCCCCCGTCCCGGCCCCCGCGACCATTGCCGCCCGGCCCTTCACCGAGGCCGAGCGCGACGCCGTCTACCGCGCCATCCATGAGCGGCGCGACATGCGCCATTTCTGCGGCGGCCAGGTCGCGCCGGACACGCTGCTGCGCCTGCTGCGCGCTGCCCACCATGCGCCCAGCGTCGGCTTCATGCAGCCCTGGCGCTTCATCCGCGTGCGCGATGCGCGATTGCGCAGGGACATCCACGCGCTGGTGGAGCAGGAGCGCCTGTGCACGGCACGCGCTCTGGGCGAGCGCGAGGAAGACTTCATGAAGCTCAAGGTCCAGGGCGTGCTGGAGGCGGCCGAAGTGCTGGTCGTGGCCATGCCGCCGGGGCGCGAGGCCCATGTCTTCGGTCGCCGCACCCTGCCCGAGATGGACGTGGCATCCGCCGCCTGCGCCATCCAGAACCTGTGGCTGGCCGCGCGCGCCGAAGGGCTGGGGCTGGGCTGGGTGTCCCTCTTCGATCCCGAGGCGCTGGCCGCGCTGCTGCACATGCCCGTGGGCAGCCGGCCGCTGGCCGTGCTGTGCCTGGGCCCGGTATCGGCCTACTACGCCGAACCCATGCTCCAGCAGGAAAAATGGGCCAGTCGCGCGCCCCTGCAGGACATGCTCTATGAAGACCTCTGGGGCCAGGGTGGCGCCGGGGTGCTGCCGCAGGCATGAGCGCCATCGAGCCCTGGCAACTGCCGGCCGCGGCGCTGAGCCCCCTGTGGTGGGCCTGGCAGGCGCTGTCGCAGGCCCATCCCGGTCCCTGGGCGCGCGATGCCATGGCCGCCGCACTGGCCGTGCCCGTGGCGCTGCTGATCGACCGGCTCTGGGGTGAGCCTCCGGTGTGGATGCACCCCGTGGTCGCCATGGGTCGACTGCTGGGCGCCGCCGGGCTCAGGATTGCGCCGCGTCAGGATCGGTCGCGCGACTGGCCCCGCTTCGGGCTGGGCGCGCTGGCCTGGTGCCTGCTGGCCCTGCTTTTCGCCAGCCTCTATGCACTGATCCAATGGCTGCTGCCGCCCATGCCCTGGTGGCTGGGTGCGCTGGTGCTGGGCGTGCTGCTCAAGCCGCTGCTGTCCTGGCGCATGCTGCGCGAGGAAGTCCTGGCCGTGGAGGCCGCGCTGCAGCAGTCATTGCCCGAAGGACGCGAGCGCCTGACCTGGCTGGTCAGCCGCGACACCGCCCAGCTGGATGCGGGCCAGGTGCGCGAAAGCGCCATCGAAACCCTGGCCGAGAACCTCAGCGACTCCGTGCTCGCGCCGCTGTTCTGGTTTGCCGTGGCCGGCCTGCCGGGCGCCGCGCTCTACCGCCTGGCGAACACCGCCGATGCCATGTGGGGCTACCCGGGCTGGCGAGGAAAGGGCGACGACCGGCGCCATTGGCAGTGGGCCGGCAAATGGGCCGCGCGCGCCGACGACCTGCTCAACTGGATGCCCGCGCGCCTGACGGCGCTGCTGCTGGCGCTGTCCGGCATGGCTGTCGGTCGCAGCGTGGGCTGGAGGGGCTTGCGCCAGGATGCGCGCGTCACACTTTCGCCCAATGGCGGCTGGCCCATGGGCGCCATGGCGCGGCTGCTGGGCGTGCGCCTGGGCAAGCCCGGCGTCTATGTGCTCAACCCCCGGGGGCGCGTTCCGCAGCCCGCCGAACTGCAACAGGCCGTCGTTCATGCAGGCCGTGTGGTCGCCCTGCTGGCCGTCTGCGGCCTGGCCGTGGCCGGCGTGATGGCGGGCGCGACATGATGGCCCTGACCCACGGCGGCACGGATGCGCTGGGCGTGCCGGTCCATGACTTCTCCACCAACCGCAACGCCTGCGGACCCTGCCCGGCAGCCCTGGCGGCATTGGCCGGGGCCCACGCGGCCCAGTACCCGGACCCGCATTACACGGCACTGCGCGCCCTCCTGGCCGATCTGCATGGCGTGCAGGCCGAACGCATCGTCGTGGCCGCCAGTGCCAGCGAATTCATCCACCGCATCACCATGCATGCGCTGCGCGAAGGCGCGGCCATCGCCAGCCTGCCCGCGCACCACTACGGCGACTATGCCCACGCGGCCCGGGTCTGGCGCCTGCCGCTGGCCGCGCGCGACGGCGTCGCCGAAGCGGGTGGCGGCCTGCACTGGGCCTGCGCGCCATCGAGCCCGCTGGGCCGGCCCGAGGAGGTCTGGCCGCAGTGGAGCGGTGCGCCCCAGCCCGGGACCTGGCGTGTGATCGACTGCGCCTATGCGCCGCTCCTGCTGGAGCCGGGCCCGCCGATACCTCCCGACGTGCAGGGTGCCTGGCAGATGTGGACTCCCAACAAGGCCCTGGGCATGACCGGCGTGCGCGCCGCCTATGCCATCGCGCCCGCAGGCGTGGCCCCGCAGGAAATCGAGGCCCTGCGCGACCTGGCTCCCTCCTGGCCCGTGGGCGCCCATGGCGAGGCCATGCTCGCGACCTGGGCCTCGCCTGCCGGCCGGCAATGGCTGGCGCAGAGCCTGGACCTGCTGCGCGGCTGGAAGGCCCGGCAGATCGATCTGGTGCAGCGGCTGGGCTGGCAGGTGCTGCCCGGATCGCAGGCCAACTACTTCGTGGCGCGCTGGCCCGGGCCCTTGCAGGGCCACATGCCCGTGTTGCTGGCCGGTCTGCGCGCGCAGGACATCAAGCTGCGCGACTGCGCCAGCTTCGGCTTGCCGGGCTGCGTGCGCATGGGCGTGCTGCCACCTGCGTCCCAGGACGCGCTGCACGCCGCCTGGCGGCAAGTGGAGAAAGAACATGGACTCGCATGACCCCCAGGGTATGAACCTTCCCCTGCCCGCACCGGGCCGGCGCCCCGCGCTGTGTTTGATGGTGCTGGGCACCAGCAGCGGGGCCGGCAAGAGCTGGGTCGCCACCGCACTGTGCGCCTGGTACCGTGCGCAGGGCTTCAAGGTTGCGCCCTTCAAGGCGCAGAACATGAGCAACAACGCGCGCGTGGTCGCCGCGCCGGGCGGCGCCTGGGGCGAGATCGGCACGGCCCAGTACCTGCAGGCCCTGGCCGCCGGCTGCGCGCCCGACGTGCGCATGAACCCGCTGCTGCTCAAGCCCGAGGCCGACATGCGCAGCCAGGTCGTGCTGCTGGGGCAGGTCAGCGAAGAACTGTCGGCCTTGCCATGGCGGGGCCGCAGCGCCCGCGTGTGGCCGCAGATCGCCGAGGCCCTGGACAGCCTGCGCGCCGACAACGACGTGGTCGTCATCGAGGGCGCTGGCTCTCCGGCCGAGATCAACCTGCACGCCAGCGACGTCGTCAACATGCGCGTGGCGCGCCACTGCGGCGCCCACTGCCTGCTGGTGGCCGACATCGACCGGGGCGGGGCCTTCGCCCACCTCTACGGCACCTGGGCCCTGCTGCCGCCCGAGGAACAGGCGCTGATCCGGGGCTTCGTGCTCAACAAGTTCCGGGGCGATGCCGCCCTGCTCGCACCCGCGCCGCAGATGCTGCAGGAACGCACGGGCGTGCCCACCGTGGCCACCATCCCCATGCAGTTCCAGCATGGCCTGCCCGAGGAAGACGGTGTCTTCGATGACCGGGGCTCCAGCGGCGCAGTCGGGCTGGGCGGGGCAGGGCGGGCCGTGCACACCACCCTTGCCATCGTCGCCTACCCGCGCATCAGCAACCTCGATGAGTTCCAGCCCCTGCTGCAGGTGCCCGGCCTGCGCGTGGTCTGGGCGCGCACGCCGGCCCAACTGGCCGGGGCCGACTGGATCATCCTGCCCGGCTCCAAGGCCACGGCCGCCGACCTGGCCTGGATGCGCAGCCAGGGCCTGGACGCGGCCGTCACGGCCCATGCGGCGGCGGGCCGCCAGGTGCTGGGCATCTGCGGCGGCCTGCAGATGCTGGGCGAGGCCTTGATCGACCTGCATGGCGTGGATGGCAACGCCGCCGGCCTGGGCCTGCTGCCGCTGACCACGCTGTTCGCCAGCGAAAAAACGGTGCGCCCCGCCAGCGTGCGCCTGCCGCCGCTGCCCGGTGCGCTGGCGCCGCTGTCCGGCGCCAGCGCCCAGGCCTATGAAATCCATCACGGCCAGACCCGCGTGCGCGCCGACATGGTGGCCGCCGGCAGCGCCGTGTGCGAGCCCGTGCCGGGCCTGCTGTGGCACAGCACCGACGGGCGCGTCGCGGGCTGCTACTGGCATGGCCTGTTCGAAAGCGCCGAGGTGCTGCGCGCGCTCTGGGGCAGCGAGGTGCCCACGCTGGACAGCGTCTTCGCGCGCATGGCCGAAGGCGTGCAACGCTGGTTTGCCATGCCGGCTTGACCTGGGACAGGACGCGCGCGAGCGGCTCACGGCAAGCTGTAGGCCATGGCCTGCACACGTAGCCGTGCTGTACCGATAAATACGGCGCTGGAAAACACGCATGCTTGGGCCTTGACTTTTTCACGAGGAATGGAGTGAAGCTATGAAGAACCCATGGATCCGTCCCCTGCAACTGTGCATCGGCGCCGCCGTCCTGGGCATGGCCGGCCTGGCCACCGCCCAGCCCGCGCCGCCCGCCGATGGCGCACCGCCCCCACCGCCCGCCGCGGAAAAAGCCAAGCCGCACCACCACAAGAAGCATGCCGACAAGGGCCCCGCCCAGCGTGGCTATGACCGCCGCGACCCGGCACAGCACGAAGCCGCCGCCGTCAAGGAACAAGCGCGCCGTGGCGGCATCCAGTCGGGCGACCACTTCCAGCGCAATGCCGTGGCCCGCTGCGACGTCTTCAAGAACGAAGCCGACCACCGCTCCTGCGTGGATCGCGTCAAGGACGGCCAGGTCAGCGGCTCCGTCGAAGGCGGCGGCGTGCTGCGCGAATACACGGAGCAGGTCCCTGTGAAGCCATAACAGCCCCGGCTGTTGTTCACCTGAGGAAACCCGCCGGGCCACGAAGCCGGCGGGTTTTTTTGTGGCTGGTCATTCGATGAAAGCGATGCTTTGTGAGGTTGGTGCATACCCTCCCGGTGCGGCGGATTTCTTCTTGTAATCAATGAAGGAAATTCATGTTTTTCCGGCCATTCGCCTGTCTGATAAATTCAATTGCAATAGAGCTGTAGTTGGTTGGCAGTGGCTTGTACTGACCAATAGCATTGGCTGACTATTCTTCACCGACCACCATTGCCGTGATGTAGTGGTTGACTACCACCCAGTGCATGGCAGCCGCAATTGAAATGGTCAAGGCATAGGCCAGAAGCTCCAGATCATCACCAAGCCATAGTCGAAACAGGCTTGAAAACATCCATAAGACAGGTGCTCCTGCTGTGGATTCAATAAGATTGATGATGAATATGTCGGTTTTTATTTTTGCGTTGCAATATGGGCATATGGATATCTCTTTGTATAGTAGCTTGCGATACTGTAGATGACAATTGGGGCAATTCAATCTGTTTTGCATTTTCTCCATCCTGCGTAATCTGATCAATACGAAAGATCCTTTGATTTTTGGGCTTTATGCGCATGATGTTAATGTTGGATAATGAATTGGATATTCTCTGAATGATATGCCAAGTGATTTTGACCGGAGAAACCATATTTAGGCCGATTTTCTGTCGCGATAAATCCTGGTGCCATAGTAAAGGCAGCGCCAGAATTCATTCATGGAACTGTCGTCGCCATTCAGGGTGGCTGCAAGAAAATGTCGATATGCCTTTTTCTGTTGTTCTCGACTCCATGGCCTGTTTCATAAATGACTGCCAGATCAAAATGAGCATGTGTGATATCGAACTTCGCGACAAGCTTCAGTAGAGAAATGGCGCTGCTTAGGTCTTTTTTGTATATTTAATTTCCGAAGAGATGTCGGGTGGCTATTGATTTTTATCGACGGATAATGGAATTTTTATTGATGGTTTTTAAAATATTTGATGCTGCATTTCTTGATGCAGGTGTGACTTCATTATCTGCTGCTTTTATGACAAGGAGTAAATAGATTTTTGCTGAACTGATGTCGCCATTTTTGATATGTATTTCGGCTATCTCGAGAGCTGCATCTTTATCGCCAAGAATAATTGCAAGGTTAAAATATCTTTCGGCTAATCTATATTTTTTGTTTTCCTTGTAGAGAATTGCCAAATTGTTTGCGCCTGCAGGGTCTCCTCGATCAGCACAATTTTTGTAATGGTAAGCTGCTTTTTTTTTGTTCTTTCTTATTCCAATTCCTTTGTCGTAAAAGTATCCAATATTCAGCTCGCAATCTATATCTCCATTTTTCATGGACTTTAGATAAATTCTAAATGCCTTCTTGTATCTTTTTTGCTCTATTGCATCTTGTGCCAAGTTGAATGATTTTTTGGTCATCTTTTGGTCCAAATTTTTTCGCATGGATCCCATGAGTAGTGACAATCCAGTGTAGCGCATGCCAATTCATTTGGTATAAATGGCCAAGGTAGAAAATTCTCTAGAAATTCATTGAGTGCTTCACCTTTTTGTTTTTTTCTTATTGCGTCATCGTAGCCTTCTGGTTTCGCTTTTTTTATCCATTTTCCATCGGCATCTTTTTGCAATATTTTTGATGGATCATTGGGGTCCTGTCTTGTGTGCTTGTAGGGATTGACGGTTCCCTCTGGTTTGGCTGTTCTATTTCTTTCGCCCTTCCTTTTTCCTCCAAATTTGGCCAGGCCATCGGGATCAAACCAATTCATAGGATCTTGCAAAACATAGCCATAGAGACTCGTATCCCCACCTTCAAACAAAATTGGATCCTTCGCCGTCCACCGCCCAGTCTCCGCGTCATAGTCCCGTGCCCCGAACCGGGTCAACCCTGTGTCCGGGTCATACAGGCCTCCCGCAAATCCGAACGGCTGAAAGCCGGGGTTGCTGTCATGGATCACGCGGCCCCAGGCGTCGTAGTCCAGGCGTTGCTGCATGGCGCCGGTTTCGGGGTCGATCACCATGCGAACGCTGCCCAGGTGGTCGCTGACGATGCGGTAGGTCTTGCCGCCCTGTATCAGCGCGCTGGGCACGTTGGGCTTGTCGGCGTAGACGAAGACGCTGCGGACGCCGCCGCCGGGCCTGAGCTCGGCCACGGGCCTGAGGTCGTCCTGGTAGATCAGGCCGTATTGCAGCGCGCCGTTTTTCTGCTTGCCTATCCGGCGATTGAGCGGGTCCACGAGGTAGTCGATGCGGTCGCCGCGCGGCAGTCGCACCTGCCGCAGGTTGCCCAGGCTGTCGTACTGGTAGGTGGTGGTTCCTGCGGGTGTGGCTTTCTGGCGCAGGTCGCCGGCCGGGCTGTACTGGTAGGTGTTGTCTTTCCAGTGCAGCAGGCGGTCTTCGCTGTCGTAGCTGGCGATGGGCTGGCCGTTTTCATGGGTGCGGTTGCCGTTGGCGTCATAGCTCCAGAGGGTGGTGCTCCCGTCCAGCGTGTGCCGGGTCAGGCGGCCGGCGCTGTCATACCCGTAGGCATGCTCCAGGCGGGTGGCCAGCATGCGCTCGGCCTGCCGGGTGATGCGTCCCAGCGCATCGCGTTCGTAGGTGAATTCGACTGGCGTGCCGTACTGGTAGCGCGCGGTATCCAGGTCCTCCAGCATTTGCAGTGCCTGGGCGTAGAGGGCGCTGATGGCAGGTGTGTTGAAGCTGGTGGTGTCGCTCAGGCTGCCGGCCAGCGAAGGACCCCAGCCCAGCACGGCCACGGCGGGCGCGCCACCGGCCGTGGCATCGCGCAGTGCGCGGATGTCGCCAAGAACGCTCCCGGACCACCAGGGCGTGCCGCCTTCCTCCTCGGCGTATCGCAACGGGGTTTGCAGGTAGCGGCGCACCTGGTCGGCGCAGTAGTCAGGGTCCACCTCCCGGGGCTGGCCGTATTGCGCGACATGGCCGATGCGCTGTTGCGCGGCCAGTTGCGGCGTGTCCAGGATCCAGTTCGCCGCGGCGGAGTCCCACGCGAAGGCGGTTGCGCGCGGCTGGGTGGAGGGTATGAACCCCTGGCCCGGGGCGTACCAGCCGCGCAGGCGGCAGGTGCCGGCCTCGGTGATCTGCGCGAGCAGCGCGGCTTCCAGCGCACGCAGGCTGGCGGCGAGCCTGAGCTGCGTGGGCCGGGCTTGCGGCAAGGCGCCCGGCGCGGACATGACGAAACTGGCGCGGTCCACTTCGCCGAAGCCGTTGTAGCCATAGTGCATGCTGCCGAAGTCGCCGATGGCACTGGTGAGCAGTCCGTCGCTGCCGTAGCCCAGCCAGAGACCGCCCACGGCGTGGGGCCGCCCGTTGGCGTAGTGGCCGATGGGCAGCTCGATCCGGTCGGTGCCCGATGCAATACGCATGCCGGTGGCACGCGCTTGCTGGTCGATGCCCGTCTCCAGGCGGGCATCGATGGTGCCGCTCCATTGTTCGGAGGTGACGATGCCATCGGTACGGCCATAGCTGATCTGCTGGTCTGCGCGGCTCAGGCGTTCGAGCCGGCCCACGGCGTCGTAGTGCATGCTGGTGGTGCCGGCGTTGCTGGCGATGGAGGCCAGCCGGGCACCCGCGTCGTAGCCGAAGCGGATGGTCTCGCCGCCGGGGCGGGTCACGCTGGCGGGTCGGCGCTCCAGTGTGTAGTTCCACTGGATGCTGCCCTGGGGCGCCTGGTAGCTGGCAGGCTGGCTGGCGCCGTCATAGCTGAAGCTGTGCGTGGTGCCTGCCGGCGTGGTGAGGCTGAGCAGGTTGCCGGCCGCGTCGTAGCGGTAGCGGGTGGCACGGCCATCGGGCAGGGTGCTGGTGGTGAGCCGGCCGGCGGCGTCGTAGCTGAAGCGGCTTTCCTGGCCCAGGGCGTTGGTGGCCGTGGCCAGCTGGCCCGCGCCGTCGCTGCCATGGGGGTGGTAGGCCAGGGCGAGTGTGCGGCTCGTGCCGGCCTGGTCGCGCATCTCCAGCTGGCCCAGTTGGCCGCGTGCGGTGTAGCCGTAGCGCAGTTGCGTGCGCTGGGGCGTGTCCACCGACACGGGCTGCATGGCTGCGTTGTAGGTGACCGTGGTTTGCGCGCCGCCCGGGTCCGTGGTGGCGATGGCCGGCTGCGGGCCCGGCAGCAGGCGCTGCGACCATGAGGTGCCGTCGGATGACCGGTTCTGCGATGCCCAGGTCAGGAACTGCCGCCCGTCCCACTGTGCGGAGCGTGACTCCCCCTGCTGGGTGCGGGTCTGGCCGTTGCTGCTGGTGGTGGTGAATGCCGGGGCCACGGCGCCAAAGACCGGGTCCGGGCTGCGGCTGATGCCCTGGGCCGTGCCATCGGGGAAGGTGGTGGTCGTGCTGCCGTACCGGGTGTTGCCTTCCTTGGCGACCGGCAGGCCATCGAGGCCCGTGCTGGCCTTTTTCAGGCGGTTGTCAGGCATGGCCCATTGGCGCACGGTCTTGCTGCGTCCCTCGGCCGTGGTGGCGGTGATGGTGTTGTCGCTGGCGCGGCTCAGGGACCAGCCGCTGCCATCGGGGGCCAGGTTGCTGGTCAGCTTGCCCCGGGCGTCGTAGCGGAAGCGGTCCACGCCGCCGCGCGGGTCGTGGTATTCGGTGAGCAGGCCTTGGGCGTTGTAGACCATGCGGTGGGTGGCGCCGCCGGGCTCGGTGACCGACTGCAGCAGTCCGTCCGCGCCATAGGCCAGCGTGGTGCGCTGGCCGTCGAAGCCCGTGACCTCGGTCAATTGCTGGCTGCCGTCGCGCTGCAGGAGGGCGGTGTTGCCGAAGGCGTCCCGGACCGATACGAGGCGGTGGTCCGCGTCATAGGTGCTGGTGGAAAGGGTCTCGCCGGTGACGGCGCTGCGCACGGAAAGCGGCAGGCCCTGGGGCGAGAATTCCTCATAGGTCCGGCCGTCTTCGCGGCCCACGAGATGAGAGGCCATGCCGTTGTAGGCGGGCATTCCGGTGGACAGCTGCAGCAGTTGCCCTGTGCCCGCCGTCAGGAGCAGACCGGTGTCGCTGGAGTGGCCGATCAGCCGGACCGCGCCCAGGCCGGCGAGTTCGGCCGTGCTGTGCAGCACCTGCCTTTGCCCGAAGGGCTTGACCATCTGGATGCGAGGGTTGCGTCCCTCAGGCACCAGCAGGCTGCCATCCGGGCCGGCCGTCGCGCTGGCGATGCTGGAGGCGAAGTCTTCCAGCGTGAGACGGCCCGTGCCATCCAGGCGATAGAGCCTGGGCGTGATGTCCGCCCCTGGCTGGCTGCGCTGGTGTGCGCCTATCCACACTTGGCCCGTGGACGAGGTGATCACCCGGTAGGGCGTGGCATCGGCGTCCGGCAAGGCCAGTGCCGTCAACGTGCCGGATGGGGTCAGGTGCACCAGTTGGCGCCAGTAGCCGTCCGTGACCGCCATCAGGCTGCCGTCCGGCAGGGCTGCGATGGATATCGCTTCGAATCCGGCATCGAGCGCCTGGTGCGGGACGCCTGGGGTGAAAGGGGCTTGCGCCTGGCCATTGCCGGCCACGGTCTGCACCGTCCCGTCGGGGGCGACGAGGCGCAGGCGCCGGTTGCCGCTGTCCATGATGTAGTAGCCGCCCCCCGGTGCCTCGGCCACGAGGGTGGGCGCGCTGAACTGCGCATCGCGCGCGGGACCGCCGTCGCCGGAAAAGCCGGCCTGCGCCTGGCCCGCAAGCGGCTCGCCCGCTTGCGACAAGGTATCAACGCCGGCATGCAGCAGCACCTGGTGGCCGCGAGCCACGGCGATGCCGCCATGGCTCAGCAGCACGGCGGATGGGGGCAGGGTGATGCGGCCGCGCGGCTGCAGTCCCGGCACCATGCGGTCCGATGGCCGGGGCAGCTTGCCGGCGGTGTACAGCACCTGTCTTTGCGCGTCATACAGGCGCATTCCCTTCAGGGTCCAGCCCCCGACGCGGGCTTGCGCGACTTCGACGCCGAGCCGCGGCGGTGGCTGGATCAGGCGTGCGGGCCGGGTGCGCGCCAGGGAAATCTCGGCGCCCGCTGCAAACAGGTCGCGGCCCATCTGCGAGCCCGCCGGCTGCAGCCTTTCGAAGGCGCGCTGGAAGTCGGCGGGACGGCTGTAGTACACGGCCTGGTAGGCATAGCGCACCTGTGTCTGCAGCGTCGTCCCGTAGGGCACGGGGCGGCCGTAGGCGTCGGTGCCATCCCAGCCGCTTTCCGCCAGTGCAGCGGCATTGGCGAAATCCGCACCATCCCAGCGGGTGGTGATGCGCCGGCCGGCAATGGTGTGCCGGACCTCGGCATATTTCAGCAGCGATGAGGCGCTGAAGTCCGATGACTTCACGCGTGTCCTCCAGGTGGTCTGCTCGCCCGTGGCGGGCGGGGTGCTCAGCGTCCGGTCGCTGCGGTAGTAGAGGTCGAAGGGCATTCCCTGGAGCGGGATGCGCTGGCCCACGGCGCGTTGCTTGAGGTAGATGTCGCAACCGCATTCGGTGTCCTCGCCGGGCTCGTCGAGCGAGGTGTCGTCGTTGTCCGTGTCCTCGGGGTCCGGGGGCGCGTCGGAGCCGTTCGGATCGGGGCCGGGACCGGGCCGGGGGTCTGGCGCATCGGAGGGCGGCGGCGGGCTGGCTCCGTCGGGCGGGCCCCAGGGCCAGTTGAAGTCCCAGGGCGTGAAGTGCTCCAGCGGCGTGCGCCACAGCTGCGTTCCCACCGCATGCATCCTGGCCAGGGCCTGGCGCTCGTCGTCGGTGATGCCCAGCTCGGCCATCTCCTGCGCGGTGGCCGCGCGGCGGTCGCGGGTCACGCGCAGCGTGGCCTTGCCGTTGTCGATGGACAGCAGCTCCACCACGCGCCCGTTGGCGGAGCCCACCCAGGCCAAGCGCCCGAAGTCGTACCAGCCCGCCGGCACGGCCGTGCCCACGGGCGCGCCGATGAAGTTGGTGGTGTAGGCGTGGACGGGGCGGTCGAAGCGCACGTGGCTGGCACCCAGGGCCAGGGCCTCGTCGGCCGAGAAGTCGGCGGCCCAGGTGTAGCCCACGGTGGAGGGCAGCTCGCCGGGCATGGCCCTGACGCCCTGGGGACCCACGGTGTACTCGGACACGCGCACGGTCAGCCGGGGCAGGGGGCGCGTGCTGCCGTCGGGCATTTGCGCCGTGGCCCGCGTGCCCGCGGGAAAGAGGATGGTGGTGCGGCGCGGGCCGCGTTCATCGGCAGTCTGCGCGCCCCAGTAGGCCTGCAGCTGCGGCTGGTCAAGCTCGATGCGGCTGTACTGGGCGTCCAGGGGCGTGAGCGCCACATCCTCGGCAAGGGTCCAGTCGCGCATGCGGGTGGCGAGCTTGCGTTGCACGGGCAGGTAGCCGGGTTTTTCATAGTGCAGGGTGAGCCAGCCGCCGCCGTTGGCGGCCAGGTCGAACCAGCCATCGGCACGCGTGCGGGTGTGGCCGAACTGCGGATGGCCCTGTACGCGGACCAGGACACCAGCCAGCGGGGTGCCGGACCTGTCCAGGACCTGTCCGCGCAGCACGGCGGCCCGCACGGGGTCCAGGCTGCCGGGGGCGACGCCCTGCTGTACCGGGTCGGTGCCCTCGTAGAGAAAGCGGGTGCTTTCCACGAAGGGCGTCAGCAGGTGCGCAGGCTGGGGCGATGCGCGCTGCGCAGGGTCGGGCGGCAGCCGGCGGTCATCGCTGACACCCAGCACGAAGCCCTGGCTGCCGGCGCGGCCGTCGGCGTCGCGCACGCGCAGTTCGACGGAGTGCAGGCCTGCTGTCGACGGAGTCCAGCGCATGAGCTGGTCCGGTGCCACGCCGGACAGCACCATGCCTTGTGGCAGGCCGGCAGCGGCGGCCTCCACCGCGAGCGGGCGGCCCTGGCTGTCCTCGGCCCGGACCTGGTAGCTCCAGGGCTGGCCGGCCTGTGCCAGCAGACGGGGGACGGTGGTGAAGCGGGGCAGCCCGCCGGCCTGCTCGAGCGGGGACAGGTCGCGGTGGCCGTCGGCACCGCCGGGGCCGGGTGCAGAGCCTGTCACGGCGTCGATGCGCAGCGTGAGCCAGCTGCCCTGCTGGGCGGCATGCAGGGCCCGCAGGTCGGGCGTGCCAGGCAGCTGATCGCCCGCAGGATCCAGGGCCAGGGGACGGGTGCCGGAGCCGGCCCAGGCCAGCGGGCTGTCGGCGTCCATGGTCCCCAGGGTGCCTGCCAGCACGAAGGCGGCCAGCAGCAAGGGGCCGCCGGCCCGCCTGCGGTATCGCCAGGCCAGCAAGCCCATCAACGCGGCCAGGGCCGCCAGTGCTCCGCCTGTCAGCGTGGGGATGGGCCGTGCTCCCGCCGAGGAACCATGGGCCCGGATTTGCAGCCGTATGGGCTGGCCCGCGGCTTGCACAAGGTAGTCGCCACGGCTGGCGGCCGCCAGGGTGATCAGGGCATCTCCGTGCAGCCCCAGCCGTGCCAGGGGCAACTGCCACTCGATCTGCTCCCGGGCCTCGCCCTGGGCCATGCTGGCCACGATGGACGCCGGTCCCGCATCCAGGACGCTGGCCTGGCCGAATCCGCCGGCTGTGCAGGCGCTCAGCGTGACGGGGCCGGCCTGCGTGCCTGTGGCGCCGGCGCGGGTTTCGACCTGGACCAGGTATTGCGCACCAGCGATGCGCGTAGTTCCGTTGCGATCGACCAGGGTGGCGGCGCAGCCCGTGCGGGCATCACCGTCCGTATCGATGTAGAGGCTGTAGGTTGGGGTGCCGGCCGACTGGGCAAATGCCGGGCTCCAGCCGATGAGCAGCAGGGCCATCCACGCCACGAGCAGCCATCCCGCGCTGGAGCCGAGCCGCGGATATCCATGGCTGCCAGGGCCCGCAGCGCCAGGTGCGGCGTACGGGCATGGCGCCCCCTTGGGTCGGCGCCGTGCAGGCAGGGCCGCTGTCTTCCTCTGCAATGATGGATGCATGGATCCTCCCTCCGGAGCGTGGCAAGGCCGCCAGCCCGCATGCGTGCGGCAGGGAGCCGGAGCGCAGGTTCTTCAATTGGCTGGAAAGTGAAATAGAAAAAGACTATCGATCGATGGGAGGCTTGGGAATAAGACCCGTCCTATTCGCTGTCTGATTTTTCTTCGTCCCCTGAGATGGCCACCCGCGTCTGGCGCAGCGCGGTGGCCGGCGCTGGCAGGTCCGGGCGCAGGTACCATCGCCCGCATGAGCACCCAGTACGAAAACCTGTCGCAGGCCGATGACTACCGCGACGCCTTTGGCGTGGAGCCGCCCGCCGCCGGCGAGCGGTACATGCGGCCGCGCAAGCCCGGCCATTTCATCCGCAGCGTGGCGCCGGCAGCACCGTCCGAGCCCGTTGCGCAGGAGGCTGGCGCGCAGGAGGCCGCCGTCGAGCCCCCGTCACCCGCGGCCACGCCCGTGCGTGAACTGGTGACCGCCCAGTGGGGCCTGGTGCCGCACTGGGTCAAGTCGGCCTCCGATGGGCGGCTGCGGGCGCTCAAGCTGGTGAACGCGCGTTCGGAAACCGTGTCCACGGCCCAGGCCTTTCGCGACGCCTGGCTGCGCGGCCAGCGGTGCATCGTGCCCATGGCGGCCTTCTTCGAGGACGACCTGCGCAGCGGCAAGCCCGTGTCCACGCGCATCGCGCGCGTCGATGGCAAGCCCATGGGCGTGGCCGGCCTGTGGGCGCAGTGGACCGGTCCCGACGGCGAGGTCCTGCTGAGCTACACCTTGCTGACCGTCAACGCCAACAGCCACGCGCTGCTGCACCGCTACCAGCAGCCCGGCGCCGAAAAGCGCATGCCCGCCGTGCTCAACAAAGGCGCCTATGACGCCTGGCTCGGCGCACGTGTCGAGAAGGCCCGCGAGTTCATGCGTCCCTATCCGGCCAACTGGCTGACGGCCAATCCGGTGGAGAGCAAGGCCGACAAGCGGGCCAAGAGGTTGCTGGGGTGAGGGGCGGGCAGGCCTTGCGCGTTCATCGGTTGGGTCCGGTCCATCATTTCAGGAGCCATTTCTGAATCCGCAAAAGTCCATCCAACGGGATCTGGTGGTCCTGTGGTCCGCCATCTCGGCCGTCGCACTCGTGCTGGTGTGGCTGCTCATGCTGCTGACGCGGCAGGGAACCGATCAGCAGATCGACCGCGCGCGCCATCTGGCAGGGGTCAGTTGCAGTGCGCTGCAGGCGGGCGCCGCGCGCATGGACGCGGCCGGGCTGGCGGGGCCGGCTTTCCCTGCACAGTCTTCTGCGATGCAGGCCGTGCTGGATCTGGCCTTGCGTGACAGTCCGGGCATGGAGGGCGGATTCTGGCGCGATGGCGCAGGGGTCGTGGCCTATGCCTTTCCGACCTATGACGGCTCCGGCATCAAGCGGGATGCTCCCAGCGCGGAGATGGAGCGCATCGTCTCCACCGCCGAGCGCGCAAGAGCCTCCGGCGGCCTGGTGACCGACCTGCGCCCCGGCTTGCGCGAGGCCGTGGTCTTTGCCGCCTGCCCGGCCCAGGCCGACGCAGCGGGGCTGGTGGCGTGGACGTTGATGCGTGTCCCCTTGATCGGCGCCGATGTGGTCAAGCCGCTCCTGCTGGCCGTCAGCCTGCTGCTGGGCATGGTCCTGGTGTCGGGCCTGTGGCTGGGCAGGACGCTCAGGCGCTGGCAGCGGCAGTCGCAGGGGCTGGAGCAGCAGTTGCGCAGCGCCGAGCGGCTGGCGACGCTGGGCCGTTTGTCCGCAGGCCTGGCGCACGAGATCCGCAACCCCTTGGGAACGATGCGCATGAAGGCCGAAACGGCGCTTGCCGCTCCCGCGCAGCTGCGCGAGTCGCGCATGTCGGGCGCGCTGGAGGCGGTGCTGGCGCAGACCCAGCGGCTGGAGGATCTGGTGTCCAGCCTGCTGGCCCTGACCCAGCCTTTCCGGGTGGAGCCCCGGCCGGTGGACCTGCGGCAGCTGTTCGAGGAGCGGCGCCAGGCCCATGCCGAGATGGCCCAGGCCCGGGGCGTGCGGCTGGCGGTTTCGCTGTCCGGCGATCTGGCCCGGGGCACGGTCCGGCCGCTGCTCGATCCCCGGCAGATGGCCCGGGCGCTGGACAATCTGCTGCTCAATGCGCTGGCGCACACGGCCAGCGGCGGCACGGTGGAGCTGGGGGCGGACCGCCATGGAGACGGCATGCTGCGGCTGTGGGTCGCCGATGATGGCTGCGGCATCGCGGCCGAGTTGCGCGAAACGCTTTTCGAGCCCTTCGCCACGGCGCGCCCGGGTGGAACAGGGCTTGGCCTGACCCTGGTACGGGAAATCGTGCTAGCCCATGGCGGACGGATATCCCTGGCCGGCACAGAACGAGGCACCCGCATGGAGATGGAACTGCCATGGCCCGCATCCTGATCGTCGACGACGACACCGCCTTCCGGGAAAGCCTGGCCGAGATGCTCCGCGATCTCGGCCACCACGTCAGCGAGGCGCCCAGCGTTGCGGCGGGCCTGGGGCTGCTCGAGTCCGGCCCCGTGGATGCGGCCATCGTCGACCTGCGCATGCCGGGCGAGGATGGGCTGGCCTTTTTGCGCAAGGCGCGCAGCCTCTCGCGGGCGCCCTGCATCATGCTGACGGCCTATGCCAGTGGCGGCAACACCATCGAAGCCATGCGCCTGGGCGCGTTCGACCACCTGGCCAAGCCCATCGCCAGGGCGGCACTGGTCGACACCCTGGAGCGCGCCTTGGTCGGCGGCAGCCAGGCGCAGGGCGAAAACGACGGCGAAGCGGCCCGCAAGCCTGCGGAGGGCGACCAAGACGGCGACAACGAGCTGGTCAGCGGCAGCGAGGCCATGCGCCAGGTCTTCAAGCGCATCGGCCTGGTGGCCGGCAGCGAGGCCACGGTGCTGGTACTGGGCGAGACCGGCACGGGCAAGGAACTGGTGGCGCGGGCCCTGCACCGCAACAGCGCCCGGTCGGACCATCCCTTCGTGGCCGTCAATTGCGCGGCCATTCCCGCGGACCTCATGGAAAGCGAGCTGTTCGGCCATGTGAAAGGCGCCTTCACCGGGGCGGTCGGTGACCGCGCGGGGCGGTTCCGGCAGGCGCAGGGCGGCACGCTGTTCCTGGATGAAGTGGGCGACATGCCGCTGTCCACCCAGGCCAAGATCCTCAGGGCGCTGCAGGAGCGGGAGATCACGCCGCTGGGCGCGGGCCGGGCCATTGCGGTGGATGTGCGCATCATCGCGGCAACCCATCACGACCTGCCGGCGGCCGTCAGGGAAGGGCGGTTCCGCGAGGACCTGTGGTACCGGCTCCAGGTGGTGCCGGTGCACCTGCCCCCGTTGCGCGAGCGGCTGGGCGACATCCTGCTGCTGGCCGAGCATTTCCTGCGCCAGCTCGGCGCAGCCACGCCCAGGCGCCTGGGCGCAGACGCGGCGCGCATGCTGCTGGCCCATGACTGGCCCGGCAATGTGCGCGAGTTGCGCAATGCCATGGAGCGGGCGGCCTTGCTGTGCCCCGGGCCGGTCATCGGGCCCGAGCACCTGGGCTTGCAGCCGGCGGCGGCCTCCGGGCCCGCCATCGACTGGAACGGGCCGCTGGCCCCCGCCATCGCGCAACTGGAGCGTGAGATGGTCACGCGTGCCCTTGCCGCGTCCCGGGGCAATCGCGCCGAGGCGGCGCGCCGCCTGGGACTCTCGCGCCAGCAGTTGTATCGCAAGCTCGCCGAGTTCGGCCTGGGCTGAAGCACGCCTGCGAACCGTCCGTCCGGGTGACACCCTGTGTCGCCGGATCGGACACCCTCGGGGGAAGGGCGATCGCAAGTCCTTGATTTCATGAAGCCGCCGCCTGGCATGGCACTTGCACTGAAGGGAGCATGTCCCTTGCAACCCCAGGAGTCTTCATGTACCGATTTGCCGCTTCTCCGATCTTCGTGTGGCTGGGCTTGGGCGCATTCAATGCCCATGCCGCTCCGCCAGCACCCTTCGCCCCACCCGCGCCTGCACGGGCCATGCCCGCCGCGATGCAGGCCGAGCTGGAAAGCCCGGTCACCCGGCTGCTGACCAATCCCTACGGCGAGGTCGATGGCCTGCGCCTTTCCGACGGCACGATCGTGCGCTTTCCCCCGCATCTCGCCGAGGCATTGACGGCGGCCGTCCAGGTCGGTGACCGGGTGCGTGTCATCGGCCGCCGTGAATCGGCCAGCTCGGTCAAGGCCGATGCCATCGTGAACACGGCCACCGGACAGACCGTGTACGACCAGCCGCCGGCGCCTCGCGGCGGCCGCCCCATGCCGGCGCACCTGCGCATGGCCGGCCTGCAGACGCAGCAGGCCCAGGGGCACATCGACGTCGTGCTCACGGGCCCGCGCGGCGAGGCGCAGGGCGTCATCCTGTCGGACGGCAGCATCGTGCGCTTTCCTCCCCATGCGCTGCAGCAGGCCCTGCGACAGGGACAGCCGTTCGCCGCCTCGGGCCTGGGCACCCGCAACGCGTACGGAGCCTCGCTGGAGGCCGTCAGCACGGGAGCCAGCCTGTCCGATCTGCAGCCGCTGTACGACCGCCCCTGATCTCCCGGATCCTTCCGATGCCGCCCCTGCGGGACCCAGATCCCCTGGGGCGGCCCTTTCGCATCCTCCCTCCGAACAGACATGTCTCCCAAGATTGCACCCATCGCGCTGCTGCTGATATCCAACATCTTCATGACCTTTGCCTGGTATGGGCACCTGAAGTTCGAGAACCGGCCGCTGTATCTCGTCATCCTGGTCAGCTGGCTGATCGCGCTGGCCGAGTACTGCTTCGCGGTGCCGGCCAACCGGCTGGGCCATGAGGTCTACAGCGCCGCCGAACTCAAGACCATGCAGGAGGTGATCACGCTGGTGGTGTTCGCGGCGTTTTCCGTGCTGTACCTGGGCGAGAAGCTGACCCTCAACCATCTCGTGGGCTTCGGCTTCATCTGCCTGGGCGCCTTCTTCGTCTTCAAGGGGCCGTTGCGCTGATGCAGGGAGGCTGCATGCAGGGCAGGCACGGCAATGCGCGGCGCTGGCTGCCAGGGCTGCATTTCTTTCTGGCCGATGTGCGTGATGGCATGGGGCCTTTCCTGGGCGTGTTCCTGCTGGCACAAGGCTGGCGGCTGGACGACATCGGATACGTCATGGCCCTGGGAGGCATGGCGGGCATGCTCGCCACCACCCCGCTGGGCGCGCTGGTCGACGCGTCGCGCCACAAGCGCCGGCTGCTGGCCGTCGCGATCGCCCTGCTGCTGGCCGGCAACCTGGCCATCTGGGCTTTTCCCTCACTGGCCGTGACGGCCGCCTCGCAGGTCGTGGCCGGCCTGGCCGCGGCCCTGGTCGCCCCCTGCCTGCTGGCCATCACGCTGCAGATCACGGGCCATGCGGGCCTGCCTCGGCAACTGGGCATCAACGAAGCCTGGAACCATGCGGGCAATGTGGCCGCGGCGGCACTGGCCGGCGCCATGGGCTTTCGCTGGGGACTGCCGTCGGTGTTCGTCCTCATGGCCTTGATGGGCTGCGCGGCGCTGATGTGCCTGGGACGGATGAGGCTGCACGAGGCGGGGCCGGGCACCACCGTCTCCTGCGGTGCGGCCGCCCTGCGGCCAGCCCCGCTGCTGCGCGTGTTGGCGGGCACGCCATCGCTGGCGTGGCTGGCCGCCGTCATGCTGCTGTTCCACCTGGGCAATGCGGCCATGCTGCCGCTGCTGGGGCAAGCGGCCGTGGCGCGCGGCCATGCCGATCCCGCCGGCTTCACGGCCCTGACCATCATCGTGGCGCAACTGGTCATGATTCCCATGGCCTTGATGGCCGGGCGCCATGCCCGGCGCAAGGGATATTGGGCGCTGGTCAGGATCGCCTTGCTGTCCCTGCCTTTGCGCGGCCTGGTCGCCGCCGCCTGGGACAGTGACTGGGCGCTGGTCCCGGTCCAGGTGCTGGATGGGGTCGGCGCGGGGCTTCTCGGTGTCGCGCTGCCGGGTCTGGTCGCACAGATGTTGCGGGGCACGGGTCACGTCAATGCGGGCCTGGGGGTGGTGATGACGCTTCAGGGCCTGGGTGCAGCAGCCAGCCCGGCACTGGCGGGTTGGATCGCGCAACGCTTCGGGTTCGATGCGGCCTTCCTGTCACTGGGTGCTATCGCGTTGCTGGCGCTTGTGCTGTGCTGGTGTGCAGGACGTCCTGCCGCGGGGCGATCAGGGCGACAATGCCCCCATGCACCAGACCCCGCCCGCCAACGCCCAGCCACGCAACCCGCTTCATGGCGTGACGCTGGAGACCATCGTCCGTGAACTGCAGGCCCGCCATGGCTGGGAGGGCCTGGCGCGGCAGATGCCTGTGCGCTGTTTTTCGCACGAGCCAAGCCTCAGCTCCAGCCTCAAATTCCTGCGCAAAACCCCGTGGGCGCGCGAAAAGGTGGAGGCGCTTTACCTGGACATGCTGCGCAAGTGAACACAGTGCCGCCCGCAACCCTGGGCAGGCAGATGCCGTCTGGCAGGCCGCAGCCGTGTCCCGTGCTCCCGTCTACAGAAAGCCGATGGACAGCCACGGAATCGCCGCCACCATGACGGTCCCCGCCAGCAGCGCCAGCAGGTAGCCCACGATGGGGCGCAAGCCCTTGTCCGGGTGGATGCGGCCGATGGCGCAGGCCGCGTAGTAGCCCACGCCCAGCGGCGGCGCGAACAGGCCCAGGCCCATGGCCAGTACCACGACCATGGCGTAGTGCACCTCGTGGATGCCCAGCTCGCGTGCTATGGGAAACAGCAGCGGGCCGAACAGCACGATGGCCGGAATGCCTTCGAGCACCGAGCCCAGGACGATGAAGATCAGCAGCGAGACCGCCAGGAAGGCGGGCGCGCCGCCGGGCAGTGCGGCCATGGCCTCGGCCAGCGAGCGGGAAAAGCCCGACTGGGTCAGGCCCCAGGCCATGGCGGTTGCCGTGCCGATGATCAGCAAGATGGCGCCCGACAGCGATGCCGTGGCCACGAGCATGGGGCCGATGCGGCGCCAGTCGAACTGGCGGTAGACCAGCAGGCCGGCGAGGGCCGCGTAGGCGATGCCCAGCGTGGAGACTTCGGTGGCCGTGGCCACGCCCTCGACCACGGCCGCGCGGATCACGAAGGGCAGGGCCAGGGCCGGCAGGGCGATGGCGCCCAGCCGTGCGATCTGCGCCCAGGGCTGGCGTCGGGCCTGCGGCGGTCGGTCGTGGCGCGAGCGCCACCAGACGACCACGCACAGCGACAGGCCCAGCACCAGGGCGGGCAGCAGCCCGCCCGTGAACAGCGCGGCGATGGACACGCCCGTGACCGAGCCGATGGTGATCAGCACCAGGCTGGGCGGCACGGTCTCGGTCTGCGCGCCCGTGGCCGAGAGCAGGGCGACGAGGTCGCCCTCGTCCGCTCCGCGCTGGCGCATCTCGGGAAACAGGGCCGGGGCCACGGCCGCCATGTCGGCTGCCTTGGAGCCGGAGATGCCCGAGACCAGGTACATGGCTCCCACGAGCACATAGGACAGCCCTCCGCGCACATGGCCCAGCAGGCCCGCGAGAAAGCCCACCATGGCACGGGCCATGCCCGTCATCTCGATCAGCAGGCCCAGGAAGACGAACAGCGGCACGGCCAGCAGGATGAGGTGGGACATGCCTTCGTCCATGCGGCCGATGATCACGGGCAGGCCGGTGTCCGTGGCCAGGGCCAGATAGCCCAGCGTTCCCAGGCCGAAGGCGAACGCGATGGGCACGCCGCTGAAGACACAGACCGCGACCACGCCGACGAAGAAGACCAGCAGGTTCAGGCGGCCCAGGTCCTCGAACACGGCGTGCCCCAGCGCGAAAGCCGCCGTGATGGCGGCCACGATGGCCAGGGCCTTGGGGGCCGTGGCCTGTCCCGCGCCCGGCCCGCTGCCTATCAGGCGCAGCACCGAGAACACGGCCATCAGAATGATGCCCGTGGGCAGTGCCGCGGCGCGCCAGGCGTTGGAGATTTCCAGGGCGGGCGTGGTGATGAAGCGCTCGTCGGACGCCCATTCCCAGGCCGGCCAGGCCAGCAGGCAGAGAAAGGCCAGTGCGGCGCAATGGCCGATGGCGTCGAACAGGGCCTGGCGCGCGGGCGGCATGCGAGAGAGCAGGGCCGTCATGCGCATGTGCTCGCCGCGCCGCAGGGCGACCACGGCGCCCAGCATGGCCAGCCAGATGAAGAGCATGGAGGCCAGTTCGTCCGCCCAGACCAGGGGCCGGTGAAAGACAAAGCGTGCCGCCACGCCCGCGAACAACACGCCGATGTCGGCCAGCACCAGCAGGCCCGCGGCGCAGGCCACGGCCGTGCCCAGCCAGTGGTCGAGGTGCCGCAGTGCACCGCCGGCCGGCGTCGGCGGGCGGGGGCCGCTGTCCTGTGGCGCGCTCATGCCAGCGCCCCGACGCTGCGCTCCAGAATGGCCCAGGCCTCGTCGCCATACTTGCGCTTCCATTCGGCATAGAAGCCGGCCTTGCGCAATTGCGCGCGGAAGGCGGCGGTGTCGGCATGGTTGAAGGCCAGGCCCTTGGCGGCCAGTTCCTGTTGCAGGCCGGCATTGAGGGCGGCGACGTCGTCGCGCTCGCCCAGGCCCGCGGCGTCGATGTGCCTGGCCACGAGGGTGCGCAGCTCGGCGGGCAGCCGCTCCCAGGCGCGGCGGTTGGCCAGGAACCAGAAGCCGTCCCACATGTGGTGGGTGAGCGAGCAGTATTTCTGCACCTCGTAGAGCCTGGCCGTGGAGATGATGGCCAGCGGGTTCTCCTGGCCGTCCACGATTTTTGTCTGCAGCGAGGAATAGACCTCGGCGAAGTTGATGGAGGCGGGCGCGCTGTCCAGGGCCTTGAACATGGAGGTCCACAGCGGTGAGACGGGCACGCGGATCTTGAAGCCTTTGAGGTCGGCCGGGCTGGCGATGGGGCGGGTCGATGAGGTGATCTGCCGAAAGCCGTTGTCCCAGATGCGCTCCATGGCCACGAGGTTGGCCTGGGCGATGCGCGCGCGGATGTGGGCGCCCAACTCGCCGTCCATGGCCTTCCAGACGCTGTCGTAGCCGTCGAAGGCAAAGCCCACGCCGCTGATGGAGGCCGCCGGCACCAGGGTGGACAGGATCAGGCCCGACAGCGTGAAGAATTCCACGCCGCCCGAGCGCAACTGGCCCAGCACGTCGGTGTCAGAGCCCAGCTGGCCGTTGGGAAAGACCTGGATGTCCACCCGCCCGCCTGTCTCGGCCAGGATGGCCTGCGACATCTGCAGGGCCCGGAGGTTCATGGGATGCGTGGCGGGCAGGTTGTTCGCGTACTTGTAGCGGAACTCGGCCTTGCGGGCGAAGGCGCTGCGCAGCGTCGCGGCGGGCAGGGCGCAGGCGGCGGCGCCCTGCAGCACATGGCGTCGGGAAAGGGGCATGGCTTGTCTCCTGGATGTTGTCTTTGTGGATCAATGGGGGGCATGTCAGGCAGCGGGGGCGGCGGGCTCCTTTCCCTGCGGGGCGGTGGCCAGCAGGCGTTCGCGGATGTCCTTCTTGGCCACCTTGCCGTAGCCCGAACGCGGCAGCGCGTCCCAGAAGTGGAACTGTCGCGGCCAGCGGTAGCGGGCACAGCGCCCGTCCAGGTACGCCAGCAGGTCTTGTGCCGTGAGGCTGCCGGCAGCGCCTTCGCCGCCCTCGCCGGCTTCGCGCGCGACCACCACGGCCACGCCGATCTCCCCCCAGGCCGCATCGGGCATGCCCAGCACGGCGACCTCGGCCACGGCCGGGTGGGTCAGCAGCAGCTCCTCCACCTCCCGGGGGTAGACGTTGGAGCCACCCGAGATGTACATGTCCGATTCCCGGCCCGTGATGTAGAGCAGGCCGCGCGCGTCCAGCCGCCCCAGGTCGCCGGTGTGGAACCAGCCGCCGCGCAGCGCCTGGGCCGTGGCCTCGGGGTTGTCGTGGTAGCCCGTGAACACGGCCGGGCCCCTGCAGCAGATCTCGCCGATGTGGCCCGTGGGCACGGGGCGCAGGTCGGTGTCCAGCACGGCGACTTCCATGCCGGTGCGCGCTCGCCCGCAGGTGCCGATCAGTGCATCGCCGGCGCCTGCATGGCCTGCATCGCTGCCATCACCTGCGTCCAGCCGGTGCAGGGCGGGCGGCAGCACGGTGATGCAGCCCGTGACTTCGCCCAGGCCGAAGTACTGCACCAGCACCGGCCCCAGCTTGCGCAGGGCGCGCTGCTGGTCGGCGTGGTACATGGGGGCGCCCGCATAGACCACATAGCGCAGCGTGCCGTGGTCGAAGCGGTCCACCGCCGGGTCTTCCACCAGCCGCTTGACGATGGTGGGCACGGCAAAGAGGTTGGTGACCCGGTGGCGCTGCACCAGCTCCCAGACCTGGGCCGGCTCCAGCCGGTCGGAGGTGGGCAGCACGGTGGCCGCGCCGCGTGCCACGTTGAGCAGGGCATGGATGCCCGCGCCATGCGACAGCGGGGCCACGGCGATGGAGCAGTCGCGCTCGTCCGTGCCCGGGATCAGGTCGGCCAGGTGGTTGGCCACCACGAAGGCCATCTGCCCGTGCGTGAGCATCGCGGCCTTGGGGCGGCCGGTGGTGCCCGAGGTGTAGAAGAACCACAGCGGGGTGTCGGCATGCACGGGGGCCACGGAGGGCGCCGCGGCGGCGTTGTCCGCCAGCAGCGCCTCGTAGCCATGCTCGCCCCGGTCCGCGCGCGGCCGGCCGATGGTGATCACATGGCGCAGCCGTGGCGAGGCCGCACGCACGGCATCCACGTGGAGGGCGAACATCTGCTCGGCCAGCATGACGGTGGCGCCGCTGGCGCTGCCCAGGGCCGCCACCTCGGGTGCCGCGAGCCGGAAGTTGACCGGTACCCAGACGGCGCCCAGCCGAAAGGCGGCCCAGCAGCTCTCGAACAAGGCGATGCCGTTGCGCGACAGCACCAGCAGGCGCTCCCCAGGTTGCATGCCCAGCGCGCGCAGGCCCTGGACCAGCGCATCGACGCGGGCGTCGATCTGCGCCCAGCTCCAGCGGTGTTCTCCGTGGATCAGGCCGGGCCGCTCGGGAAACAGGGCGGCCGTCTGGGACAGCAGCAGCGACAGGTTGGCCGCCCGGGGCGAGCCTGGGGCTGGCGCGTGCCGGCCCGTGGGAGAGGGGCTGGCCGCACTCATGCCGCCTCCAGGATGCTCAGGTAGTTGGCCACGGCAGCGCCGCCCATGTTGAACACGGCGCCCAGCCGGGGGGCTGGCAGTTGCATGGCACCGGCCGTGCCGGACAACTGCATGGCCGCCATCACATGCTGGGAGATGCCCGTGGCGCCGATGGGATGGCCGCGCGACTTGAGTCCACCCGAGGGATTGACGGGCAGACGGCCGCCCCGGTGCGTGCTCCCATCCAGGATGGCGCGTGCGCCCTGGCCGTGCGGCGCCAGGCCCATGGCTTCGTACTCGATCAGTTCGGCCACGGTGAAGCAGTCGTGCGTTTCCACGAAGCCCAGGTCGGCCAGCGTGGCGCGCGCATCGGCCAGGCCCCGCTGCCAGGCCAGGGCCGCGCCTTCGAAGCGCGTGGGGTCGCGCCGCGACAAAGGCAGATAGTCGTTGACCTGGGTGCGCGACCGCCAGCGCACGGGCGTCACGCTGGCGTTGCCGCAGGCCTCGGACGAGATGACCAGGGCGGCGGCACCATCGGAGACCGGCGAGCAGTCCGTGCGCTTGAGAGGGCCCGCGACAAAGGGGTTTTTCTCCGAGGCATGGCGGCAGAAGTCGAAGCCCAGGTCGCGCCGCAGGTGGGCCACAGGGTTGTGCACGCCATTGGCGTGGTTCTTGGCCGCAATGGCTGCCAGCGCGTCGCTCTGGTCGCCGAAGCGCTCGAAGTAGCGCGTGGCGATCTGGCCGAACACGCCCGCGAAGCCGGCCGGTGTGCCTCCTTCTTCCTTCACGCAGGAGCAGCGCAGCAGGATCTCGGCGATCTTCGGCCCGGGCTGGGCGTTCATGATCTCCAGGCCCACGACCAGTGCATGCCGCACGCGGCCGCACTGCACGGCGTCGAGCGCGGCCCAGAGGGCGGCCGAGCCGGTGGCGCAGGCGTTCTCGCTGCGCACGGCCGGTACATGGCGCAGCTCTGGTACGGCCATGGCGACCAGGCTGGCGCTGAAATCCTGGGCCAGCAGGCCGCCGTTGAAGTGGCCGACGAAGATGCCGTCGATGTTCCGAGGCTCCAGGCCGGCGGTGTGCAGTGCCGGGTGGATGGCCTCACGCAGCAGTTGTTCGGAGTCGGCGGCGTCGAGCTTGGCGAAGGGCGTGTGGCCCCAGCCGACGATGCGGGGTGGGTTCATGGTGTGTCTCCCGGGTGTTGCGGTGATGGGGTCGCGCTCATGCATGCGCGGGCCGGGCCGGCTCGGCTGCCTCTGCCTGGCGGCGGCGCAGCGTGGGCAGGCCCACGCCTGCGGCGTCGAAGCCGCCATCGACCGCCAGCACCTGGCCGTTGATGAAGCTGGCCGCATCGCTGCACAGAAAGCCCACGGCTTCGGCCATTTCCCGCGGCGTTCCATAGCGGCCCAGCGGAATCGCATCGTGGTAGTCGGAGCGTATGGCCACGCTGTGCACGAGCTTGGCCATCTCGGTCTCCACGGGGCCGGGAGCGATCACGTTCACCCGCACGCCCAGGTTGCCCAGCTCCACGGCGTGCTGGCGCGTCATGTGGATGAGGGCGGCCTTGCTCGTGCCGTAGGCCACGCGCAGCGTGCTGGCCCGCAGCCCCGAGATGGAGGCGATGTTGACGATGGCGCCGCCACCGGCGCTGCGGGCCATCAGCGCACCAAAGGCCTGGGTGCACAGGAAGGCGCCGTCCAGGTTGGTGGCCATGACCGCGCGCCACTCCTGGAACGAGGTCTCCAGCGCGGGCTTGAACACGGCCACGCCCGCATTGTTGACCAGTGCATCCACGCGGCCCCAGCGCGCGATGACCGCGGTCGTGGCGTCCTGTACCTGACCGGGGTCCGCGACGTCGCAGCGCCGGCACAGCAACCGTGCAGGCTGGCCGAGGTCCCGCGCCGTGCGCTCCAGCGTCGGTCCGTCGCTGTCCAGCAAGGCCACATGCCAGTCCCGTTCCAGGAACCATTCGCCTATGGACCGGCCTATGCCGCGTGCCCCCCCGGTGACGACGGCGACGCGGGCGGTGGATGGATGGGAATCTCGGTGGGTCATGGGCAGGCTCCTGGATCGGGATGGAGGGTGGATGGGGAGGGTTGCAGTTCCGGCGCGTGGGGGAGCCACTCTTCCAGCGTCAGCTCGAAGGTGATACAGACGGGATTGGCGCCGGCCACGAAAGGGCCTCCATGCACCCGGCCCTCGGTGTCGGCGACCACGCCGCTCAGGCAGGCGCGCAGCGATCCGTCGCTGTGGCTGCGCACTTCCCCCGCGAGGCTGACCACCTCGATGGCCGGACCTTGCACCAGCAGGCAACTGCCGTCGGCGCGTAGCAGGCAGGCATCGACCAGGCTGCCCAGGGCGCCGCGCACGAAGGCGTTGCGAAAGCCCTGGGCGGCGCAGAGCTTTTCCACGCCCAGCACCAGGTCTTCGTTGGGTGCGATGCGTGCGTAGGCCACGCGGCCCATGCGGCCTGACTCGACCATGCAGGCCTCAGTCATGGCGGGCCTGCATGGTCGCCGGACGCATCAGCGGCATGCCTGTTTCGGGGTCATGGGCGATGCGCAGCTCGAACCCGTCCAGCGCGGTCGCCAGGGCGCCGATCGGCGCATGGGCGATGCGGCAACGCTGCGTCAGCACATGGCCGCCGAGCAGGTGCCCGTCGCAGTCGCTGAAGACGGCGTGGCAGTGGACGCTCGCCGCGCCCGCTTCGGAACGGCCCAGCGTGGCGTTGCCGAACAGCAGTCTCGCGCGGCGCAGCGTTGTGGGCGGGCCGTAGGTGGCGACGGTCCGCCCGCTGCGATCGGGCGGTGCCACGCAGAAATCCAGGTCGTCGAGATCGCCTTGCAACAGGGTCAATGAGGCGTTGTGCACGCCGGCCGAGGCCAGGGCCGTGACGATGGCGTCGAACAGCGATATTCCGGTTGGCAGGGCCAGGCGCAGGTGCCGTGCGCCGGGGGCCTGCCGATGCTCCAGGCGCAATGCGTTGCAGGGCCCGGGGTGGACGAGGGTGCGGGGCCTGGGCAAGGCCGCTGGACGTTCCTGCATGGCTTGTCTCCTGCTGCTGCCTTGTGGTCAGCTTGTGTCGGCCCACTGCGGGATGGTGCGTGCAGGCCCTGTGAAGCAGTCTAGGGATCTGGTTCAATGCAAGGAAGTTTGCAATTCATATGGATCGATTTGCGGAGGCTATGAATGGACATGCGACATCTGCGCTGCTTCGTGGCCGTGGCCGAGGAGATGCACTTCGGCCGGGCGGCCGAACGCCTGCACCTGACCCAGCCACCGGTGAGCCTGGCCATCAAGGAACTGGAGGAGGAGCTGGGCGTGACCCTGCTGGAGCGCACATCGAGGCGCATCGTGCTCACCCAGGCCGGGGAAGATGCGCTGCGCGATGCCCGTGCCGTGCTGGCCGCCGCCGATACCCTGCGGCGTCGTGCACGCGAGACCTCGCAGGGACTCATGGGCTCCCTGGCCATCGGGTTCATCAGCCTGCCGGCCTATTCCTTTCTGCCGGACACGCTGCGCCGCTTCGGCGAGGACTATCCGCAGGTCCGGCTGTCGCTGCAGGAGGGCACGACCGACCAGATCGTGCACGACATCGAAAGCGGTCGACTGGATGTCGGCCTGGTGTTCCGCACGCCGGACCTGCCTGCGTCATTGGAATCCGCGCTGGTGTGGAGCGAGCCGCTGGTGATTGCGCTGCCCCAGCGCCATCCCCTGGCACGGGGGCGGCGCATCGCGCTGGAGAAGCTGGCGCAGGAGCGTTTCCTGGGTTTCGAGCGGCACCAGGGGCCGCTGATGTTCGATGCCATCGTGTCGACCTGCATGCGCCATGGCTTCAGCCCCCGGCTGTTCGCTGCGCGGCAGATGCACACCATCGTCAGCCTGGTCTCGGGCGGCATGGGCGTTGCCCTGGTGCCTTCGTGCGTGCAGGCCATGCAGCGAGAGGGCGTGGCCTACCGGCGCCTGCAGGGTGAAAGGACCGTGGTGGACACGGTGGCTGTCTGGCGGCGCGCCGATGACTCGCCATTGGTGAAGGCGCTGGGGCAGCTGTTGCCCGTGCCCATGCCCCGCAAATGCGGCCATGCCCTGTCCGTGATTTGATCTGGCGCAAGCAAATGCATTCCCGTCGCGGGCGACGGCCTGCCGGCGAAACGGAATTCCTATGATGGGCCGGTGCTTTGAACAAGGAAACGAGGACTATCCCATGCAAGCCTTCCAGATCGTGGTCATTGGTGCGGGAGATACCGGCACGCCGCTGCTTCGGCAACTGCTGGATGCGCCCTTCGTGCAGGTGCTCGGCGTGGCGGACCTGGACCTGGAGCAGCCCGGCATTGCCCTGGCGCGTGCGCGCGGCGTGCCGGTCACCGCCCGCTTCATGGAGCTGGTCGATCCCTCGGTGGACATCATCATCGACGTGACGGGCTCCCCCCAGGTGCGCGAGTCGTTGCGCGCCCACATGGTGGCCACGGGCAACACGCATACGCTGATCATGCATGAGGCGATCGCCCTGCTGATGATGTCGCTGTCGGCCGGCAAGCGGGTGGCCGGCAAGCACGGCGACCTGGAATACGCCTGAGCCAGGCGACCTTCTTGGTTGATGCCGACCCAGGCTACAGCCAGGGCTTGAGCCAGCCAAGCCCCGCGCTGGTGCCGTGCGGGGCCGCCCCGCGCGCGGGGCGGTATTCGCAGCCCACCCAGCCGTCGTAGCCGAGCTCGTCCAGCAGCTTGAACAGATAGCCGTGGCTGATCTCGCCGATGTCGGGCTCGTGGCGTTCGGGCACGCCCGCGATCTGGATGTGGCCGACGCGGCCCGTGGGCAGGTACTGGCGGATCTTCATGGCCAGGTCGCCCTCGACGATCTGGCAGTGGTAGAGGTCCATCTGGACCTGGACCTGGTTCTCGATGCCGGGCTCGGCGATCTCCGCCACCAGCGCATGGGCCTGGTCCTGGCGGTTCAGGAAGAAGCCGGGCATGTCGCGGCCGTTGATGGGCTCCAGCAGGATGGCGATGCCATGGGGGGCGGCCAGGCGCGCGGCATGGCGGATGTTGGCGACATAGGTGGCGCGCAGCGCCTCGTCGCTGACGCCAGCCGGTTTCAGGCCGGCCATGACGTGGATGCGCGGGCAGGCCAGGGCCTGGGCGTAGGCCAGGGCGCGCTCCATGCCCTCGGCGAATTCCGCCTCGCGCCCGGGAATGCAGGCCAGGCCGCGCTCGCCCGCGCTCCAGTCGCCGGGCGGGGCGTTGAACAGCACCTGCCGCAGGCCGTTGTCGCGCAGGCGATCGGCCAGTTGCCCGGGCGCGAAGTCGTAGGGGAACAGGTACTCGACGGCCTGGAAGCCATCGCGCGCTGCGGCGGCGAAGCGGTCGAGGAAGTCCACATCGTTGTAGAGCATGGACAGGTTGGCGGCGAAGCGGGGCATGGTTCTCTCTTGCGTTGCGGTAGGTGCCCAGTGTGTCACTGGTGGCAGGCAAAGGCCTTGGTGAAGAAGTCCACCGTGCCGAAGTTGCCCGACTTGAGCGTGATGTGCAGCCCCTCGGGAGCCGTGGGCGGCACGGCATGGCACCAGGGGACACCGGGGTCGATCTGCGGGCCGATGCGCATCTGCGCGATCCGCAGTGCCTGCACGCAGGCGCCGGAGGTCTCGCCACCGGCGACGATGAGCTGGCGCACGCCCATCTCCACTAGGCCCTGGGCGATGGCGGCGATGGTCTGCTCCACCAGGGCGCCGGCCTTCTCCACGCCCAGGCGGCCCTGCACGGCCTTGACGGCCGAGGATTCGGCCGTGGAGTAGACCAGCACGGGGCCGCTGGCGATGTGCTGGCGGGCCCAGGCCAGGGCCCGGCCGGCCTCGTCCTCTCCCGTGGCGATGCGCAGCGGGTCGATGGCCAGTGCCGGCCGGCCCGAGGCGATGAAGTGCGCGACCTGGGCGTTGGTGGCCACCGAGCAACTGCCCGAGACCACGGCCTGCAGGCCGGTGGGCGGCGGCAGGGCGGCGGCCTGCGGCGTGGGCCGGATGCCGAAATTCGCGGGCAGGGCGATGGCCACCCCCGAGCCGGCCGTGACCAGGGGCATGTCTTTCAATGCCGGGCCCAGGCGCAGCAGGTCGTCGTTGGAGACGGCATCGACGATGGCGAGGCCCGCGCCTTCGGCCTGGAGGGCGGCCATGCGCGCACGCACGGCGGCCTCGCCAGTGGCCACGGCCACATGGTCGATGAGGCCGACCTTGCGCCGTGTCTGCGCCTGCAGCACACGCACGAGGTTGGCGTCCGTCATGGGCGTGAGCGGGTGGTTGCGCATGCCGCTGTCGCTGAGCAGAACGTCGCCCACGAACAGGTGGCCCTTGAAGACGGTGCGCTGGTTGTCCGGGAAGGCAGGGGTGGCGATGGTGAAGTCGCAGTCCAGGGCATCCATCAGCGCCTCCGTGACGGGGCCGATGTTGCCGCGCGCCGTGCTGTCGAAGGTGGAGCAGTACTTGAAATAGATCTGCGGCGCACGGCCACCGGGGCCCTGGCCCTGCAGCCACCGCAGTGCCTGCAGCGACCGGGCAATGGCTTCTTCGGGGGCGGTGGTGCGTGACTTGAGCGCGACCACGACGGCGTCCACATCGTCGCCCACCGGCGCGTCGGGCACGCCGATGCTCTGCACCACGCGCATGCCGGCGCGCACCAGGTTGTTCGCCAGGTCGGTGGCGCCCGTGAAGTCGTCGGCTATGCAGCCCAGCTGCAGGGTCATGGGGCCTCCGTGGCGGGTTGCGGCAGCGTGATGCCGGGGAAGATCTTGATGACGGCGCTGTCGTCCTCGCGGCCGTGGCCCGCCGTCGATGCCTGCATGAACATCTGGTGGGCCGTGGAAGCCAGGGGCAGCGGGAAGGTGCTGTGGCGGGCGGTGTCCAGCACCAGGCCCAGGTCCTTGACGAAGATGTCCACGGCCGACAGCGGCGTGTAGTCGCCGGCCAGCACGTGGGCCATGCGGTTCTCGAACATCCAGCTGTTGCCGGCGCTGTGCGTGATCACCTCGTACAGGGCATCGGCGGCCACGCCTTCGCGCAGGCCCAGGGCCATGGCCTCGGCCGCCGCCGCGATGTGCACGCCGGCCAGCAGCTGGTTGATGATCTTGACCCGGCTGCCCGCGCCGGCGCGGTCGCCCAGGCGGTAGACCTTGCCGGCCATGGCATCCAGCACGCCTTCGCAGGCGGCGTAGGCTTCGGGGCGGGCGGCCGTCATCATGGTCATCTGGCCTGCGGCGGCCCTGGCGGCGCCGCCCGAGATGGGGGCGTCGATGTAGAGCACTCCCAGCGCCTGCAGCCGGGTCTCCAGCGCCTCGGACCAGCGGGGGTCCACGGTGGAGCACATGATGAAGACGGAGCCCGGGCGCAGCGATGCGGCCAGGCCGCCCTCGCCGAACAGCACGGCCTCGGTCTGGCGGGCATTCACGACCACGCTGACCACGACGGTGCAGGCTGCCGCCATGTCGGCCAGGGTGGCGCAAGCCGTGCCGCCCTGGGCGGCGAAGGCGGCCACGGCCTCGGGGCGCAGGTCATAGGCATGGACCGTATGGCCTGCGCGGCGCAGGCTTTGCGCGATGCCCGCGCCCATGGCGCCCAGGCCGATGACGCCGACGGCGGCCGGTGCGGTGCGGGGGGAGTCGGTGGCGTTCATGGCTTGGCGGGTGTCAGGTCATCGGCGATGTAGGCGCGGACGATGCTGGCGAAGTCGCCATCGCCCTGCAGGCCGAGCTGCTCGGCGCGGCGCGTGTCCCAGCGGCCGGGCCAGCTGCCGACGATGCGCTCGATCTTGTCGTCGCGCTGCCAGCTCACGCGGTCCGCCACCGCGTCGCCGGCCACTTCGCGCAGCGCCTGCACCATGTCGCCGGCGCTGACGGACACGCCGGGCAGGTTGATGGGGCGGCGCTCGCCGATGGCCGTGGCATCGAGTTCGCAGCCCGCCACCAGGGCGTCGACGGCGCGGCGCGGCGACAGCAGCCACAGGCGCGTGCCCGGGGCCACGGGGCAGTTGGCGGCTTCGCCGCCCAGTGGTTCGCGGATGATGCCGCTGGCGAACGAGGAGGCCGCGGCATTGGGGCGGCCCGGGCGCACGCTGATGGTGGGCAGGCGCAGCACGCGGCCATCGACGAAGCCGCGTCGCGTGTAGTCGGCCAGCAGCAATTCGGCGATGGCCTTTTGCGTGCCGTAGGAGGACTGGGGGTTGAGGGCGGTGTCGTCGAGCACGGTCTCGGGCAGGGCGCCGCCATAGACGGCCACCGAGCTGGTGAAGACCACGCGCGGCATGTGGCCCGCAGCCCGGCAGGCCTCCAGCAGCGCGCGCGAGGCGTCC
The DNA here is from genome assembly GCF_903815225.1 of Delftia tsuruhatensis. Classification (NCBI taxonomy): domain Bacteria; kingdom Pseudomonadati; phylum Pseudomonadota; class Betaproteobacteria; order Burkholderiales; family Comamonadaceae; genus Delftia; species Delftia tsuruhatensis. The sequence goes on along the minus strand of NZ_LR813084.1, from coordinate 3,984,151 downwards.
AGGTTGATGCGCATGCCCAGGTCGAAGTCGGCCTCGGCCTGGCCGCTGACCACGGCGGCCAGGTGGAAGATCACGGCCGTGTCCTGGTCTATGGCGGCCCGCAGCACCTGCGGGTCGGCGATGTCGCCCACCACGGGGCGCACGCGCGGGTCGTTGCAGTCGGGGGCGGCCACCACGTCGAGCAGGTCAATCTGGTGGATGGGCCAGCGCACGCCTGCCAGGTGCAGCGCACCCTGTTCGAGCAGCTTGCGGGCCAGGCGCTGGCCGAGGAATCCGGCGCCGCCGGTGATCAGTACTTTCATGGGGCTTGAGTTCGGGAAGTGGAAAGGAATGCGTATCAGCGGTTCACCATCTTTGCGGGGGTGAGCCAGACCGCGATGGCACCGATGACGAGAATGGCCGCCAGCACGAACATGCCGGCCTGGGTGGACTGGGTCAGGTCCTTGAGGGTGCCGATCATGTAGGGGCTGGCAAAGCCGGCCAGGTTGCCCACCGAGTTGATGATGGCAATGCCCGCCGCAGCCGCCGTGCCCGACAGGAAGGCCGTGGGCAGGGACCAGAACAGTGGAGCGCAGGTCAGCACGCCGCCGGCTGCCAGCGAAAGGAAGACCAGCGACAGCAGGGTGTTGGCGGAGAAGAGGGCCGCCATGGCGAAGCCCACGGCGCCCATCAGCGCAGGAACGATCAGGTGCCAGCGGCGCTCGCGGCGCTTGTCGGCGCTGTGGCCCAGCAGGTTCATCACGACGATGGCGCACAGGAAGGGAATGGCGCTGAGCAGGCCGATGTTGAGCGTGCCCTGTACACCCGTGGACTTGATCAGCGTGGGCATCCAGAAGGTCAGCCCGTACTGGCCCGCGACGAAGGCGAAGTAGATCAGGCACATCCACCACACGCGCCGGTCGCCGAACACGGCCTTGAGCGAATGCTGCTGGGTTCCGGCCTGCCGCTGGTCGAGTTCGATCTCGCGGGCCAGCAGCTTCTTTTCCGCGTCGCTCAGCCATTTGGCGCTGGAGATGCCGTTGTCCAGGTACAGGATGGTGACGATGCCGATCAGCACGGCGGGGATGGCTTCGATCAGGAACATCCACTGCCAGCCCGCGAGGCCGTGGTCCCCGTGGAAGGCCTGCATGATCCAGCCCGACAGCGGGTTGCCGAAGATGCCGGCCACGGGGATGGCCGACATGAACAGCGCGATGATCTTGGCACGCCGGTGGGCCGGGTACCAGTACGTCAGGTACAGGATGACGCCGGGGTAGAAGCCCGCCTCGGCCAGGCCCAGCAGGAAGCGCAGGATGTAGAAGCCCGTCGGTGTCTCGACGAACATGAACAGGGCCGACAGGATGCCCCAGGTGATCATGATGCGGGCGATCCAGATGCGCGCGCCCAGCCTGTGCATCAGCAGGTTGCTGGGCACCTCGAACAGGAAATAGCCGATGAAGAACACGCCGGCGCCCAGGCCGAAGACGGCTTCGCTGAAGCCCAGGTCCTGGGACATCTGCAGCTTGGCGAAGCCCACGTTGACGCGATCCAGGTAGGCGATCACGTAGCAGAGCATGAGAAAGGGCACGAGGCGCCAGAACACCTTGGCATAGGCGCGGGCCGTCTCCAGGGGCTCGGCCTGGGGGGCGCCGGCCGCGATTTCGCTGGTCGTCATGGATTTGTCTCCCGGTGGATGCGCCGCTTGCTGCCCCGCATGGCGGTGGCGCGGCTGTGGATGGATGAAGGAAGGAAAGCGGCGGTGGGGCGCCGCCCTGCGGTGATCAGTAGCGCGCGCCGAAGGCCGTGCGCAGTTCGTCGATGGCGGTCGCGTCCAGCGGCTGCGGGCGGGGCTGGGTCATCAGCCACAGCCGGGCGGTTTCTTCCAGTTCCTCGAGGGCGTGGCTGGCGTGGGTGACCGAACGCTCCCAGACCACGGGGCCCAGCCGCTCGAACAGCACGCCGCGCACCTGGCCGGCAAGCGCGGCGACCTCGGCCGCGGCCTGCGGGTCGCCAGGACGGCGGTAGCGGATCAGGGGGATGCGGCCCACCTTCATGACCTGGTAGGGGGTGATGGGCGGCAGCACCTCGTCCTCGCGCCAGACACCGGCCAGCGTCAGCGCGACCAGGTGGGTGGAATGCGTGTGGACGATGCCGCGCGCCTCGCGGCCCCTGTCGTAGATGCCCCTGTGCAGCGCCAGGGTCTTGGAAGGCTTGGCTCCCGCGATCCACTGGCCGTTGCCGTCCACCCTGGACAGCTCGGCCGGGTCGAGCCGGCCCAGGCAGGCGTCGGTGGGCGTGATCAGCCAGCCGTCGTCGAGCCGGGCGCTGATGTTGCCCGCGGCGCCGACGGTGTAGCCGCGCTGATGGAGGCTGGCGCCCACCGTGCAGATTTCTTCTCGGATGCGGGACTCGTCGCTCATGGCATGTTGACGGCTGATATTGTCATCAGGTCATCATACAAATTTGTGGAAAAAATCAAAACCAAGTATTAACCCTTGGGTGCGGCCGAGGTGACCCGAAGGCTCAGGGCCTGGTGGCCAGGATGTCGCGGGCCAGGCGCTCGCCGTCCTGCTCCCAGAAGCTGGCATCGGCGCGCTGTATGCGGCTGATGGCATTGCTCATGTGGGTGGCGGCGGCCTTGCGCGCCGCCTTGGGATCGCCGGCCGCGATGGCCAGCACCATGGCGTGGTGCTCCTGCTCGACCGCCTTGCCGAAGTCGTCGCGCCGTGCCTCGTTGGCGCGGGTGATGCGCATGGCATTGCGCAGGAATTGCGACAGGTAGTCCAGCGTGCTGATGAGAAAGGGGTTGCCGGAGGCCTGCGCAATGGCGCGATGGAAGTCCATGTCCTCCTGCACGCCATCGCGGCCCAGGCGCACGGCCTCGGCCAGGGCTTCCTCGGCCCGGTGGATGCGCTGCATGTCTTCTTCGCTGCGACGCCGCGCGGCCAGCTCGGCCACCTCGGCTTCCAGCGCGCGGCGCACTTCCGCGATCTGGATCACGGCGTTCTTGCCGGCCGCGGGCAGGCCCTCGAAGTCCAGCGGCTCGATGCCCGCCGTCTTCACATACATGCCGCTGCCCTGGCGCGACTCCACCAGGTTGCGCGACTTGAGCTGGGACACCGCCTCGCGCACCACGGTGCGGCTGACTTCGAGCTGCTGCACGAGTTCGGCCTCGGTCGGCAGCTTCTGGCCCGGCTGCAGATTGCCGGAGCGGATGCGCGCTTCGAGCTGCTGGGCAACCTGGTCTGCGAGCTTGAGACCGGGCTGGATGGCCGAGAAGGAAACCGTCATGGAGGTGGGGACTGGAGAGACACGGGTGGCTGCGATTGTCTCAGAACGGGTTGCGGTGTCGGCGCAGGCTTGGCATCGCCGCAGGCACCGGCCGTTCGCAAAATCGCTGAAACTGGTTAATCTGCGCCAGAGCCGCCAAATTCCCTGATTCCAGGGATGCCCGTACCGGCGGCGCGGCCCTACCATGGCGCGGCCCCGCCGGTGCGGCGGGTGTCGTGGCCACCCCTTCCCGACTGTTGTCTGTTCGATCCCTTGTCGTCACGCATGAACCGCCTTTGCCTCCTGCTTTGCCGGACCCTGTTCAGGAGGCTGCACAGATGCCGATGGGCCATCGTGCTGTGCGCCTGGTGCCTGTGCCTGCCGGGATGGACCCAGGCGTTGGCGCAGGACTGCGCGCCCCGCATGTTGTCCGTGCTGGCTGCGGAGGAGGCGGGGCCCGGGGCCCTGCGCCCCGCGCAGGGCTGGGTGCCCGTGACCTTGCCCGACATGTGGTCGCGGCGCTGGCCCGGCCACGATGGCGCGGCCTGGTACCGCATCGAATGGGAGCGCGGCTGTGCCGCATCCGCCGGGCCCGTGGCCCTGGGCCTGGATGGCATCAGCATGGCGGGCGAGGTCTTCATCAACGATGATCTGCTGTGGCGCGACGCTTCCCTGGTGGAGCCGTTGTCGCGCAGCTGGAACATGCCGCGCTGGTGGCTGCTGCCGGAGTCCTCCCTGCATGAGGGGGTCAACACGATCTGGGTGCGCGTGGTGGGGCTGGCGGCGCTGTCGCCGGGCCTGGGCGCCTTGCGGCTGGGCAGCCCGCAGGCCGTGGCGCAGCGGCATGCGCAGCAGCTGTGGCAGCAGCGCACGCTGTACTTCATCAATGCCGTGCTGTCGGCCGTGGCGGCCGCATTGTTCCTGCTGGTGTGGTGCCTGAGGCGGCAGGAGCAGGCCTATGGCTGGTTCGGCCTCATGTGCCTGGGATGGCTGCTGTACCTCACCACCTTCGTGGCCGACACGCCCTGGCCCTGGTCCGATACGCTGACCAAGTCGCGCGTCAGCCTGGTGGCGCTGGTGTGGTATGTGCTGTGCGCCTGCCTGCTCACCTTCCGTTTCGGTGGCCAGCGGCTGCCGTTCGTGGAGCGTGCCCTGTGGGTGCTCGCCACGTTGGGCGCGGTGGCGTCGCTGGTCGTGCCGCAGGCAGTGGCGGGGCGCTGGTTCACCGGTATCTGGCTGGGAGCCATGGGCGTGTTTCTGGCCAACTGCCTGCAGTTCCAGTGGCATGCCTGGCGCCCGCGGCCTGAAGGACGCCAGCGCAGGTATGTGCTGCTGGCCATGTGCTGGATGGTGTTCGTGGTGGTGGCCGTGCATGACCTGTCGGGGGTGCTGGGCGTGTGGCAGGTGGCGCGCAGCTGGGCCACCATGAGCGGCCTGCTGATCATCTCGTTGATGGTGCTGCTGCTGGGTGGCCAGCTGGCCCAGCAGATGCGCGGCATGGAGCGCTTCAACCAGGAGCTGGCCGCCCATGTCGCGGGCGCGCGTGCGGAACTGGCCCGGGCGGCGGCGCGCGAGCATGCCCAGGCGCTGGAGAACGCCAGGCTGCAGGAGCGCATGCGCATCGCCCACGACCTGCACGACGGCCTGGGCGGCAGCCTGGTGCGCAGCATGGCCCTGGTGGAGCAGGCGCCGCAGCCGCTGCCCAGCGAGCGCGTGCTGTCGTTGCTCAAGCTGTTGCGCGACGACCTGCGCCAGGTCATAGACCAGGGCTCCAGCGCGGGCGCGGCCGTCCCCCGCACACCGGTGCACTGGGCTGCGCCGCTGCGCCACCGCTTCACGCGCATCCTCGACGAGCTGGGCGTGTCCTCGCGCTGGGACATCGCCGCCCAGTGGCGCCAAATGCCCAGCGCACTGCAGTGCCTGGGCCTGACACGGCTGGTGGAGGAGGCCTTGTCCAACGCCATCAAGCACAGCCGGGCCCGCCATGTGCATGTGCAGTGCACGCAGCCCGGCGCCGACCTGCTGGTGGTGCGCATCGAGGATGACGGCGTGGGCTTCGACGTGGAGGCCGTGCGGCGCGCGGGCCTGAGCGTGGGCATGCGCAGCATGGCCGCGCGCGCCGAGCGCATCGGCGGCGTGCTGACGGTGGAGTCCGGGCCCGGCGCCACCGTGGTGCGCGTGGAGGTGGCGCTGCAGCCGCAGCCCGCCCTGCCATCGCAGGCCTGAGCCGCCGCAACGCGTTCGCGGTGCCCCGGGGCGCGCGATACTTGCGTATTTGCAACTGCCTGCGCCGGCCGTTCCCGGCCCCGGGCGCCGTCCCGCCATGCCCACTCCAACGACCTCCCCAGAACCCCTCGATCGCGGCACGCCCGCCCTTGCCGGGGCCGTGCCCCGCATCGAACCGCTGGCAGATGCCGCCTTCGCCCGGCGCGTGCAGCACGCCATAGATCACAAGACCAAGCCCCTGGGGGCGCTGGGCCGGCTGGAGGCACTGGCGCTGCGCATCGCCTGCATCCTCGGCAGCGAGCGGCCGCGCCTGGAGCAGCCGCAGATGCTGGTGTTCGCGGCCGACCACGGGCTGGCCGCGCGCGGCGTGTCGGCCTACCCCGTGGATGTGACCTGGCAGATGGTCGAGAACTTCATGGCCGGCGGTGCCGCCGTCAGCGTGCTGGCGCGCCAGCACGGCCTGGCGCTGAACGTGGTGGACTGCGGCGTGGCGCGTGACTTCGCGCCGCGCGAGCAGGACCCCGACGACAAGCTGCCCCGCCCCGGCCAGCCGCGGCTTTGGCGCCGCAAGCTGGGCTACGGCACGCGCGACTGCAGCCAGGGGCCCGCGATGACGGCCATCGAATGCGAGATGGCCCTGCGCAATGGCGCGGCCCTGGTGCGCCAGTTGCCGGGCAATGCGCTGCTGCTGGGCGAGATGGGCATAGGCAACACCTCCAGCGCCTCGCTGCTGCTGGCGCAGCTGTGCGGCGAGCCGCTGGCCGAGGTCACGGGCGCCGGCACAGGACTGGATGCGGCCGGGCTGGCGCGCAAGATCGGGGTGCTCCAGGAGGTGCTGCAACGGCACGCCCGGGCCACGCAGCCTCTGGAGGCGCTGGCGGCCATGGGGGGATTCGAGGTCGCCACCATGGTGGGGGCCGTGCTGGAGGCCGCCGCCCAGCGGCGTGTCATCGTGGTCGACGGCTTCATCACCACGGCCGCCGTGCTCGTGGCCTGCCGCCTGCAGCCGGCCGTGCTGGAGCGCTGCGTGTTCTCGCACCGCTCGGGCGAGCCAGGCCATGTGCGCATGCTGGCCCATCTGGGCGCCGAGCCTTTGCTGGACTGGCAGTTGCGCCTGGGCGAGGGCTCGGGCGCGGCCCTGGCCTGGCCGCTGCTGGTGTCGGCCTGCGCCATGCTGGGCGAGATGGCCAGCTTCGAGCAGGCGGGGGTGAGCACCCGCTCTGAAGCGGCGTAGCCGGCGCTGGCGGCATGGCACACCCTACGGGCCGGGCAGGGGGCTGGCCAGCCTGCCCAGCCGCCTGACCAGCGCGGCAAAGCGCGTGGCATCGGTGTTGCCGTAGCCGATCACCAGGCCGTTGTCCTGGGGCAGCGGCGCCATGGCGAAGGAGGACAGGGCGGCCGGGTTCATGCCGGCGCGGCGGGCCTGTTCGGCGATCGCCTTGTCGGCAAGCCCTGGCGGCAGGCGCACCGTCAGGTGCAGGCCTCCCTGGCCGCCCAATACCTCGTGCTCCATGCCCAGCTGCGTGGCCAGGGCCTCGCGCAGCGCGGCCTGGCGCTCGCGGTACAGGCGCCGCATGCGGCCCAGGTGGCGCGAGAACTGGCCGCTTTCCATGAAATCCGCCATGGCCAGCTGTTCCAGCCGGTGGCCGCCGCGCAGCATCTCCGGCACGGCGCGGCAGGCGCTGGCCCCCAGCGCCTGCGGCAGCACGAGGAAGCCCAGGCGCAGCGCCGGGAACATGGTCTTGCTGAAGGTGCCCACATAGAGCACGGGCGCATCGGGCACCTGGCCCTGCATGGCGGCGATGGGCGTGCCCTGGTGGCGGAACTCGCTGTCGTAGTCGTCCTCGATGATCCAGGCGCCCGCACGGCGCGCGCGCTCCAGCAGGTCCAGTCGGCGCGCCACCGAAAGCACGGCGCCCGTGGGGTATTGGTGCGACGGCGTGACCTGGATCAGTCGGGGCGGATGGGTGTCCCACAGCGCGGGCGGGATGAGGGCTCCGTCCGCATCGACACGCAGAGCGCTGACGTGCAGGTCGCCGCCCGCAAAGGCCGATTTCGCCCCCCGGTAGCCCGGCTCTTCCAGCCAGGCATGGTCACCCGGGTTGGTGAGCAGTTGCACGCACAGCGCCAGTGCCCCCTGGGCGCCCTCGGTGATGACCACGCGCGAGGCGTCGCAGCGCACGCCGCGCGAGATGCGCAGGTATTGGGCGATGGCCTCGCGCAGGGCGGGCTCTCCCGCCGGGTCGCCATAGTCCAGCGCATGCACGGGCGCGGCACGCAGCGCGCGGTCCTGGGCGCGGCGCCAGGCCTGGATGGGAAAACGGTCCAGCGCGGGCGTGCCCGGTGTCAGCGGCAGGCTGCGATCCATGGCATGGCGGGTGGGGACGATCCGGACCAGGCGCCGGGCGGTGGCAGGGGCCTGGGCGGCAGCCACGGTGTCCGTCACGGCCCTGGCCGCCGACCTGGACAGGGCGGATACCGGCGCCACGCGCGTGCCCTGGCGGTCGGCGGACACATAGCCTTCCGCCGCCAGCTGTTCGTAGGCGATCAGCACCGTATTGCGCGAGACCTCCAGTTCCTGCGCCAGCGAGCGGGAGGAGGGCAGGCGGTCGCCGGCCGGCAGCCGGCCCGTCAGGATGGCCTGCTTCAGGCGCTGGATCAGCTGCTGCTGGCGCCCCGGCGCGCCGAGGCCCGTTCTCAGGGGGCTGGTGAGCAGGTCGGGCGTGTGCATGATCGGATCGCTGTGGCGTGGCACCATGAAAACATCATCGGCTGGAGCTTTCCATGATGCCACCGGCGGACTATCGTGGCCTTGCCATTGACCATGACAAGGAATCTCTTCCATGCCCACCGCAACCAATGCCCTGCACCAGCCCGTAGGCCCCGGGCTGCCCGACTGGACCCCGCGCCAGCGCCCGCCACGCACGCCCGTCGAGGGCCGCTACTGCCGGCTGGAGCCCCTGTCGGTCGAGCGCCATGCCGCCGACCTGTACGAGGCCTTCAGCCTGGCGCCGGACGCCGGCGACTGGACCTACATGTCGGTGGGGCCGTTCCCCGATGCGCGGGCCTACCGCCAGTTCGCCGAATCGGCACAGGCCGGTGACGACCCCTTGCACCACGCCGTCATCGACCTGGCCACGGGCCGCGCCATCGGCACGCTGGCCTTGATGCGCGTGGATGCCGCCAGCGGCGTGGTGGAAGTGGGCTTCGTGTGCTATTCGCCCCGGCTCAAGCGCACGCGCGCGGCCACGGAGGCGCAGTTCCTGCTGATGCAGCGTGTGTTCGACGAGCTGGGCTACCGCCGCTACGAATGGAAGTGCGACAGCCTGAACGCTCCCTCACGCGCGGCGGCGGCGCGCCTGGGCTTCCGGTTCGAGGGCATCTTCCGCCAGGTCGTGGTCTACAAGGGCCGCAGCCGCGATACCGCCTGGTTTTCCATCATCGACAGCGAGTGGCCAGTGCTGCGCGCGGCATTCCAGCGCTGGCTGGAGCCGGGCAACTTCGATGCGCAGGGCGGGCAGATCCGTTCGCTGGCCAGCCTGATGGAGCAGGGTGCGCCACGGGCTCAGGAACCTGTCGGCGTGGCGTAGAACGCCTGCAGCACCTCGATCAGGGCCTGTGCATGGCGCGGCAGCCGGCCCTGGTCGCGCACCAGGATGCGGCGCTCGCGCACGCTCCAGGGGTCGGTCAGCTCGATCAGGGCCAGCCGCATGCTGTCGCGGTTGCGGCGCGCGGCGCTCTCGGGAACGATGCCTATGCCCACGCCCGCGCCGATCATGCGGCACATGGCATCGAAGCTGGACAGCTGTATGCGCAGCTTCATGGGCTTGCCCAGGCGCTCCGTCACACCCGCCAGAAAGGTCTGCAGCGTGCTGCCCTGCTGCATTCCGATGGCGTCCTCGTCCAGCGTCTCGGCAAAGTCGATGCGCCTGCGCCGCGCGAAGCGGTGGCCGCGGGGCGTGGCCAGCACCAGGCGGTCGGTGCTGAAGTGGATGGTCTGCAGGCCCAGCGTGTCCACCTGTCCGGCCACGATGCCCAGGTCGGCCCGGCCGTCGAGCACGCCGCGCGCTATTTCGGCATTGGGGCGCTCCTGCAGGTCCACGTTCACCTGCGGATGGGCCGACAGGAAGGAGGGCAGGATCTCGGGCAGGAAATCGGTGACGGCCGTGGTGTTGGCGAACACCCGCACATGGCCGCGCAGGCCGGCGCCATATTCCTGCAGGTCATGTCGCAATTGCTCGGCCTGCAGCAGCATGCCGCGCGCGTGGTGCAGGAAGGCCTCTCCCGCAGGCGTGGGCCGCACGCCGCGTGCCTCGCGGTACAGCAGCGGCAGGCCCGATTGCTCCTCCAGTGCCTTGATGCGCTGGCTGGCAGCGGCCAGCGACAGGTGCTGCCTTTCCGAGGCCCGGGTCAGGCTGCCCTGTTCGGCGGCGTGCACGAACAGGCGCAGGTCCGTGAGGTCGAAGTGCATGGAGGTCGAGGAAGGCATGGGCGGCGGCGAGGGTTTGGAAAATCCGAAGGCCGGATCACGAAATGCGCGATTGTGCGCTGGCGCGGGGCGGGCAACCATGGGGTCTTGCGACAAGAACAAATGGAGACATGGCCCATGCCGACTTCCCTCTTTCCCACACCCCGGGGCCTTTTGCGCCGCCGAACCCTGCTGGCCGTCGCGATGGGCGCGCCGCTGCTGTCCCGTGCCCAGGCCTGGCCCGCGCGGCCCATCGTGATGATCGTCCCCCAGGCGCCGGGCGGCACGAACGACATCGTGGGCCGGCTGGTCAGCCAGAAGCTGGCCGAGGTGCTGGGCACCAGCGTGGTGGTCGAGAACCGTCCCGGTGCCGGCGGCAACATCGGCACCCAGGCCGTGGCCAAGGCGGCCAGGGACGGCCACACCTTGCTGATGACCATCAGCAGCAGCCAGGCCATCAATCCCGCGCTCTACCGCAAGCCCGGGTTCGATCCGGTCAAGGATTTCCGGCCCATCGGCCTGATCGGCTCGGTGCCCAATGTGCTGCTGGCCCATCCGGACTTCCCCGCGAAGTCGGTGCCCGAGCTGATCGCCATGGCCCGTGGCCGGCCCGATGAGTACCGCTATGCCTCGGCCGGCAACGGCACGCTCAACCATCTGCTGGGCGAGATGCTCAACAGCATGGCCGGCATCCATCTGCAGCACGTGCCCTACAAGGGCGTGGCGCCCGCGCTCAACGATGTGCTGGGCGGCCAGGTGCCGCTGCTGTTCGGCAGCCTGCCTTCCACGCTGCCCCATATCCAGGCCGGCAGGCTGCGCGCGCTGGCCGTCAGCGGCGGCGCGCGCTCGCCCTTGCTGCCCGAGGTGCCCACGATAGGCGAGACCGTGCCGGGCTACAACGGCACGCTGTGGGTGGGCCTGTTCGCACCCGAGGGTGTGCCCGGCCCGGTGCTGGCGCAACTGCAGGACGGCATGGCCCGCGCGCTGGCGGCCGGCGATCTGCGCACGAAGCTGGAGGCCTCGGGCGTGGAATTGGCCGGACCCGCCGACAGGCCGGTGAGCCCCGTGCAGATGGCAGCCCTGCTGCGCGAGGACATCGCCAAGTGGGCGCGCATCGTCAAGGCGTCCGGCGCCTCGCTGGACTAGTCAGTCCCCAGGCTCCAGGGCCAGCGCGAACAGTTCGCTGCGAAAGTGGATGCCCAGCCGCGCGAACGCGCGGTTGCGGTAGGTCTTGACGGTGGCCAGGCTCAGCGCCAGGTCGCTGGCGACGCCCTCGTGCGTCATGCCCTGCAGCAGGCGCGCGCAGACGTCGAGTTCGCGCGGCGTGAGATCCGCCTGCGCCTGCAGCAGCCGCATGCGCAGCGCGGGCAGGGTATGGCGCAGCTTCGGTGGCGGGGGGGCTGCCGCTGCAGCGGTGCCGGCCGCACTGCCATGGGCCTGGGTCAGCGCGATGTGCTTGTGCGCCAGGGCCAGCAGCGCGGGCGCCATGGCCTCGAATTGGCCGATCTGGGCGTCGTCCAGCGCGTGCTGGTGCTGGTGGCGGTAGAAGTTGACGGCGAAGATGCCGCCGTCCTCCTGGTGCTCGATGATGGACACGCGCTCGGCCATGCCGTGCGCGTCATAGACCAGGGCGCGGTGCTCGCCGCCGACCTCCTGGGCCGTGATGTGGCACAGCGCAGTGGCGGCGCGCGGCCCGGCCGCATCGCCATGGTTCCAGGTGCTGTCGCGCAGATAGGGACCCGACAGATAGGCCCACCAGCAGTCGCGCGTGGTGTCGCGCGCCTCGCTGCTGGCCGACATGTACAGGCAGGGCTGGCTGCGCGGGCCGGTGCGGTAGACCGACCAGGACGCCACGGGCATGAGCGGGCGCATGGATTGCAGCACCTGCTGCGCAAAGCCCGGCTCGCCCAGGCGGTGCACCATGCTGCCCAGCGCATTGGCGGGCAGGGCAGTGCTGTCGAAGCTGTGGTCCGCCGTGGCGGCGCGGGGGGTGGTCCAGTGTCTCAAGATGGGGTGTCGGCAGGCAGGGCGCTGTCATCTTCTGGGATGACAGTCTCGCCGGGCAATGGTGCTTACGCTAGCTTGCAGTTGTTCACCGGACCCACCGCACCATGCCCCACGACTCTGCAGACCTCGGCGCCTTGCCCGATCCGTGCTTTCGCTTCTTTGCCGACCTGAGCGTGGAGGTGGGCCGGCCGCAGGAGGTCGGCGTCACTGTCTACGGCGGCCGCCGGCTGATTCCCATCCTGGGCGGCACGGCACGCGGCGATGGCTGGAGCGCTCGCGTGCTGCCCGGCGGCGCCGACTTCCAGCGCATCGTGCACGAAGGCCTGGCCGAACTCGATGCGCGCTATGCGCTGGAGACCGACGGCGGCGATCTGATCTATGTCAGCAACCAGGCGCTGCGCAGCGGTGATCCGCGGCTCATGGCCAGGCTGGCGCGCGGGGAGCCCGTGGATCCGGCGCGGATCTATTTCCGCTGCGCGCCGCGACTGGAGACGGCCAGCCGGGCGCTGGCCTGGGTCAACGAACGCCTGTTCATCGGCACGGGTGCGCGCCATCCCGACCGCGTGCAGATGCGCTTTCACGCACTGCTCTGAGCCGCGCCTTTCTCACCTCGATAACCACAATGCAGGAGACAACACCCATGAAAAACCAAGCATCGAAGGCGCGCCGCGGCGCTGTGGCTGCCGCTTTTGCCGCCGTGCTGTTCACCGGCCTGGCACCCTGGACCGTGGCCGGCGCGCAGCCGGCCTTCCCGAGCAAGCCCGTGCGCCTGCTCGTCGGCTTTCCTGCGGGAACGGGGCCGGACATCGTGGCGCGGCTGCTGGCGCAGAAACTCTCCGAGCAATGGGGCAACCTGGGCGTGGTCGTGGACAACAAGCCGGGCGCTGGCGGGCTGATCGCTGCGAGCGAGGCCGCCCGCGTCCCGGCCGACGGCTACACGCTGATGCTGGGCGAGACCGGCCAGCTCAGCATCGCGCCCAACACCTACCAGCGCCTGCCCTACGACCCGCAAAAGGATTTCATTCCCGTCAGCCAGGTCGTGACCTCGGACTTCGTGCTGCTGGTCAATCCGCAGAAGGTGCCGGCCCGCAATGTGCCCGATTTCGTGACCTGGGCGCGCCAGCGCAAGCAACTGTTCATCGCCACCTTCGGCGCCGGAACGCCGGGCCACTTCGGCGCCTTCATGTTCGGCAATGCCGTGCAGCTCAAGCCCGAGCCCGTGCACTACAAGAACACCAACGATGCGCTGGGCGGTCTGTTCAGCGGCGACGTGCAGGCCGTCTTCGCCACGACGGCCCTGGCCGCACCCCAGGTCAAGGCGGGCAAGCTGGTGGCCCTCGGCAGCACGGGCGCCACGCGCACCCAGGCCATGCCCGAGGTGCCGACGATCAAGGAGCAGGGCTATCCGTCGCTGGAGTTCAATTCCTGGTTCGGCATCGTTGCCCCCGCGAAGACCTCGCCCGAGATCGTGGCCAGACTGCAGGCCGACATCGTGCGCGCCCTGCAGCAGCCCGACAGCCGCAGCCGCCTGGAGGAGGCCGGCTTTCGCGTGACGGGCACCACGGGCGAGGAACTGGCACGCATCATGCGCGCCGACACGGCCACCTGGGGCAAGGCCGTGGCGGCCACGGGGTTCAGGGCGGATTGAGGAGGGGGTCCAGAGGCTGCCAGGGGTTGACGATTGCAACCCCCGTTGCGGTGAAATCGGCCACGTTTCGCGTTGCCACCGTCATGGCAGCACTCCTGAAGGCGTTTTGCGGTGTAGTGATGTTACTGCCTTGCAGGAAAACCAGACGCTCCCAAGCGCCTCAGCGCTTGCCCGCGGCGGGCGCAGGCGTCTTGGGCGAGAAGTCGCAGTAGGGCGCCACCACGCATTCCCAGCAGCGCGGCTTGCGCGCCTGGCAAACGTAGCGCCCCAGCAGGATGAGCCAGTGGTGCGAGTCCACGGCATAGGCCGGCGGCACGCGCTTCATCAGCTGCAGTTCCACGGCCAGAGGCGTCTTGCCCGGCGCCAGGCCCGTGCGGTTGCCCACGCGGAAGATGTGCGTGTCCACGGCCATGGTGGGTTCGCCGAAGGCCACGTTGAGCACCACGTTGGCCGTCTTGCGGCCCACGCCGGGCAGCGCTTCCAGTTCCTCGCGTGTGCGCGGGACGCGGCCGCCATGGCGCTCCACGAGGATCTGGCAGGTCTGCATCAGGTGCCTGGCCTTGCTGCGGTACAGGCCGATGGTCTTGATATGGTTCTCCAGACCCTCCAGGCCCAGATCCAGGATGGCCTGCGGCGTGTTGGCGACCGGGAACAGCTTGCGCGTGGCCTTGTTCACGCCCACGTCGGTGGCCTGCGCGGAAAGCAGCACCGCCGACAGCAGCTCGAACACATTGGTGTATTCCAGCTCGGTCTGGGGCGAGGGATTGGCGGCCTTGAGGGTGGCGAAGAAGGGTTCGATGCTGGTGGTTTTCATTGTGGGGAGCGCGTATCCATCGATGTGGCAAGCATTGTCGTGCAAGAGGGTGCAGGGGGCACGGGCTCTCACCCCGGCAGCAGCACCTTCAGGTGCTCCACGAAGGCGCGCACACCCTTGGACAGCGTGCGTCCCGCCAGCGTCTGCAGCTCGATGGCGCGGGCGTTCATGCCGCGCTCGCGGATGGTGGCGGCATGCAGCTCGCCGCGCTGTATGCGTTCGCGCATGGTGACCTCGCCGCCCAGGGACAGGCCGCCGCCGTGCAGCACGAAATGCACCAGCGTCTCGAACTGGCCGCTGACCAGGGCGGGCTCGAACACCAGGCGCCGGTGGCCGCAGGCGATGTCGAAGAGCTGGCGCGCGGTGTTGGCGTCCTCGGGCAGGGCGATGGGATGGGGATGCATCTGGGCCAGGGTGAGACTGGCGTGCCGGGCCAGCGCGTGGTCGGGCCGCATGATGGCGACCACCGGGGAAGTCTGGCGGTGCCAGACCTCGATGTCGCGCTCGGCCGCGCGGCTGTAGGTCAGGCCCAGATCTGCCTCGCCGCCGAGCACCGCGCGGGTCACGGCGGCCGGCGCCTCCACGCGCAGGTGGAACTGCATGCCAGGATGCTGCTCGCGAAACAGCGCCATGGCGCGCGGCAGGAACTCGATGGCGAAGCCGCCCGAGCTGCACACGCGCACCAGGCCCCGGCGCAGGCCCTGCAGCGCCTCGATGTCCGAGACCACGCGGTCGGCCTCCAGTGCGCCGCGCCGGGCATGGGCGGCCAGCAGCTCGCCAGCGGGGCTGGGGGCCATGCCGCGGGGCAGTCGCTCGAACAGCGGCACGCCCAGCATCTCCTCGAGGCCGGCGACCTGCCGGCTCACGGCAGAGGGCGAGACGCTCAGCCGCGTGGCGGCTTCGCTGACCGAGCCGCTGCGCACCACTTCGAGAAAGTAGCGCAGTGCCGTGTCCTGGAGACGGTTGGAAAGCATGGCGGCGGGTTTGCAGGTTTGCGAAAAACGCAACGATAAGCCGAGAAAAAGGCGATTGTCGAAATATTTTCGCCTGCTTATGCTGACTTCGTTCTGTCACGAAAGCGGGGAAATCCATGGAGTCGAACGCAAGTGCAGCCGTGTCCGGGCCTGGGCTGGCACAAGGGGGAGATGCCATCGTGGAGATGTCGGCCACCGCGCTGTCCGGGGCCATCCACCGTCGCGCTCTGTCCTGCGAGGAGGTGCTGCATGCCTACTGCGCGCAGATCGACCGGCTCAACCCGGTGGTCAATGCGTTGGTGGCTCCCATGGACCGCGATGGCTTGCGCGGCCGGGCCCGCGAGCTGGACGCGCTGCTGGCGCGCGGCCGCAGCCTGGGACCGCTGCACGGCTTTCCCCAGGCGCCCAAGGACATCATGCCGGCCGCCGGCATGGTGACGACCAAGGGCTCGCCCCTCTTCGCGGGCCAGGTCTCGCAGGCCGATTGCGTGGTCTTCGAGCGCATGCGTGCGGGCGGTGCGCTGTTCGTGGCGCGCAGCAATTCCCCGGAGTTCGGCCTGGGAGGCCACACCTACAACCCGGTCTATGGCACGACGCGCAATGCCTTCGATCCCTCCCGCTCGGCCGGGGGCAGCAGCGGCGGGGCCGGCGTGGCCGTGGCGCTGCGCATGCTGCCCGTGGCCGATGGCTCGGACATGATGGGCTCGCTGCGCACGCCGGCCGCCTTCAACCATGTCTATGGATTGCGCACCTCGGTGGGCTGCGTGCCGCATGGTCCCTCGGAAGAGGTGTTCTGGCAGCAGTTCAGCGTTGCCGGCCCCATGGCGCGCGACATTCCGGACCTGGCCCTGCTGTTGTCCGTGCAGGCGGGCTTTGACGCCCGCCTGCCGCTGACGCACCGCAGCGAGCCCGTCCGGGACTGGACCGCGCTGCTGGAGCGCGACTGCAAGGGCCTGCGCATAGGCTGGCTGGGAGACCTGGGCGGCCATCTGCCGATGGAGCCGGGCCTGCTCGAGACCTGCCGCGCGGCGCTGCGCCATTTCGAGGCCGCAGGCTGCTCGGTGCAGGAAGTTCTGCCAGCCTTCGATTTCGAGCGCCTGTGGAACGCCTGGATCGACCTGCGCAGTTTCAGCGTGGCCGGGGCCAATGCCGCGCTGTACCGCGATCCGGCAAAGCGCGCGCTGCTCAAGCCCGAGGCCATCTGGGAGATCGAGCGCGGCCTGGCCTTGCCGGCCATGGCGGTCTACGAGGCAGCGCGCGTGCGCTCGGCCTGGTACGAGACGCTGCGCCGCCTGTTCGAGCGTCACGACTTCCTCGTGCTGCCCGCAGCCCAGGTCTTCCCCTTCGATGCGGCGCAGGACTGGCCCCATGCCGTGGCCGGCCGCGAGATGGATACCTACCACCGCTGGATGCAGACCGTGGTGCCCGCCACCATGGCCGGGTTGCCGGCCCTGGCGGCGCCTGCGGGCCTGGGGCCCGGGGGGCTGCCCGCGGGGTTGCAGATCATCGGCCCGGCCCAGGCCGACCTGCAGGTGCTGCAGATCGGCCATGCCTATGACCGGGCTGGCGGCTTCTCGCGGGTGCGCAGCCCGCTGCTTGACTGAGTTGTTCCAGGTTTCCGTTCCCTCGTCCCCAGGAGATCCGTGCCATGGTCTTGTCCCGTTCCCGCTTCCTGTCGTGTCTGATGGCCTCGGCCATGGCACTTGCCGTTGCCAGCGTCCACGCCCAGGCCCCGGCCTATCCCGACCATGCGATCAAGCTGGTCGTGCCCTTCGCGCCGGGAGGCGCCACCGACATCCTCGGCCGGCTGCTGGCCACGGGGCTGTCGGAGAAGCTGGGCCAGCCCGTGGTCGTGGAAAACCGCCCCGGCGCGGGCACCGTGGTCGCGGGCGGGCTGGTGGCCAAGGCGCCGCCCGATGGCTACACGCTGCTGCTGGGCGCCAGCACCACGCTGACGCTGAACCCCGCGATCCGCGCCTCGCTGCCCTATGACCCGCTGCGCAGCTTCACTCCGCTGGGGCTGGTCTCCGACATGGGGCTGGTGCTCGTGGTCAACAACGACGTGCCGGTGCGAAGCCTCAAGGACCTGGTGGCCCTGGCCAGGGCCGAGCCCGACAAGCTGTCCTATGGGTCGTTCGGCACCGGGGCATCCGTGCATTTCGGCGGCGAAATGCTCAAGACCGCCACAGGCATGCGCATGGTGCATGTGCCCTTCAACGGCAGCTCGCCCAGCCTCACGGCGCTCATGGGCGGCCAGGTGCAGGTGGCCGTGGATACGGTGGTGGCCACCACGCCGCTGATCAAGGCCGGCAAGATCCGCCCCATCGCCGCCCTGGGCGCGCAACGCCTGCCCCTGCTGCCGCAGGTGCCCACCGTGGCCGAAAGCGGCTATCCGGGCTTTGCCATGGACACCTGGTTCGCCTTCCTCGCACCGGCCGGACTGCCCGCGCCCATCCAGAAGAAGCTGGAGAAGGCGCTGGGCGACACCATGGCCGACCCGGTGATGCAAAAGAAGCTCGTGGACATCGGCCTGTCGCCGGCCTGGGGCCCGGGCAGCGCGTTGCAGGAGCGCATCGAGCGCGAACTGCCCCGGATGCGCGCCGTCGCGGCCCGATCCGACATCAGGGTGGATTGACGCAGACCTCGATCCCGCAGGAAAGCTGCGGCAGGATTGGCGACAATGGGGGCTTCGCTTCTTCACCGCATCGACAACGAGACACCTGCCCATGCAATTCGCCGACCGTCTGAACAACGTAGAAACCTCCGCCATCCGCGAGCTGTTCAAGCTGCTGGGCAAGCCCGGCATCATCAGCTTCGCGGGCGGCTTTCCCGACAGTGCCATGTTCGACGTGGCCGGCATCAGTGCCGCCTCCCAGGCCGCGCTGCAGCAGGAGCCCGGCGCCGCGCTGCAGTACGGTGCGACCGAGGGCTACCAGCCCCTGCGCGAGCAGATCGCCGCCTTCATGGCCTCCAAGGGCGTGGGCGCGCTGGCGCCCGACCAGCTGGTGGTGACCACGGGCAGCCAGCAGGCGCTGGACCTGCTGGGCAAGACCATGATCAATCCCGGCGACAAGGTCATTGTCGAGGGGCCGACCTTCCTGGCCACCATCCAGTGCTTTCGACTGTATGGCGCCGAGGTCATCAGCGCGCCCATCGACGGCGAGGGCGCCCGGGTCGATGTGCTGGAGCAACTGATCGCCGAGCACCGCCCCAGGCTGGTCTACCTGATTCCCACCTTCGGCAACCCCAGTGGCGCCATGCTGAGCCTGGAGCGCCGCAGGAAGGTGCTGGAGCTGGCCGTCAAGTACCAGACGCTGGTGGTGGAGGACGATCCCTATGGCGACCTGTACTTCGGCGAGGCACCGCCGCCCAGCCTGCTGGCCCTGTCCGGCGAGGTGCCCGGCAGCCGCGACTGGCTGGCGCATTGCGGCTCGCTGAGCAAGGTGCTCAGCCCCGGTCTGCGCATCGGCTGGCTCGTGGCTCCCCAGGAGTTGCTGGCACGCGCCGTGATGTGCAAGCAGTTCAGCGATGCCCACACCAGCACCTTTGCCCAGGCCACGGCCGCGCAGTACCTGAAGTCCGGCGCCATGCCCGCCACCCTGGCCCATGTGCGCGAGGTCTATGCGCGCCGCGCCAGGACCATGGGCGATGCGCTGCGCGAGCAACTGGGCGATGCCGTGGAGTTCGTGCAGCCCAGGGGCGGCCTGTTCCTGTGGGTGCGCCTGACCGGCAAGGGTGGCGCGCTGGCCGATGCCGCAGAGCTGGCCAGGCGGGCCATCGCCCAGGGCGTGGCCTTTGTTCCGGGGGCGCCTTTCTTCGCGCAGAACCCTGACACCACGAGCTTTCGCCTGTCCTTCGCCACGGCGGACGAGGACAGGATCCGTGAAGGCATCGCGCGCCTGGCGCAGGCGCTCAAGGCATGAGCGCTGGCCATGAGGATGTGCAGGCCCTGCAGGCCCGCGTGATGGAGCTGGAGATCAAGGCCAGCTACACCGACGATCTGCTGGAACAGCTGAACCTGACCATCTACCGCCAGCAGCAGCAGATCGATCGGCTCATCGAGGAGCTGCGCGACCTGCGCCGCCGGGTCCCGGAAGGCGCCGCGCCCGGCGCTTCGAACCTGCGCGACGAACTGCCGCCGCACTATTGAGCGTGGGCCCCGGTCCGGCGGCCGCTCATTCGAGCGGCTCGCTGGCCACATGCTTCATCTTGCCCAGGAACAGGCGCAGGAAGAAGCCCGCCATGATCAGGATGAAGACGATGACACCCAGGCTCATCAGGCCATAGTCGGTGGAAAAGAGATCGATCATCAGCTTCACAAGTCCTCCTGTCGGTTGTTGGTATCGGTGGGGTTCCGGTCCAACTATCGCCGGGGCTGGCGCCCGGAGGCTTGTGCTGGGTCAACGCCGCGGGCCCGGGGGCTTGTGGCAGCGCAAACCCCGAGCCGGTTCAGCCGCGCGACGGCAGGCACCGCCCTGCCGCGACAGAGCGCGTCATGCCTCCCCAGGTGCCGGCATCGCCACCGCTGTCCGGCATGTGCCGGCCCTGCAAGGCGCGCGAAAATGCAGCCACGATGGCCCGCGACAGCCCCGCTTGCCGCGACAATACTGGCCGCATCGCGCAGACCCCGGCGCAGGACATTCAGAGGACAGCATGATCAATTGGTCACTTGACGCCGACACCGTCACCCACAGCATCCAGCTGGCGCTGGCGCCGGTGTTCTTTCTGACGGCCGTGGCCGGCATGATCGGTGCCGTGGCCGGGCGCCTGGCGCGCATCATCGACCGGGCGCGACGGCTGGAGGAGCTGCTGCGCTCCCCACAGGAGGAGGAGTTCATCGCCCGCAGCCTCAAGGAACTGCACTTCCTGCGCAAGCGCGGCCGGCTGGCCAATGTCTGCATAGGGCTGCTGACCTTGTGCGGCTTTTGCATCGGCCTGACCATCGCCCTGCTGTTCCTGGGCGAGGCCTACGGCATCAACGGCCATGGCTATGCGGTGCTGGGATTTCTCTTCGGCGTGCTGATGTTCCTCTCGGCCCTGGGCTGCTTCATGTGGGAAACCATCATGGCCACCAGCCTGCTGGACTTCCATACCCTGACCCGGGTGCGGGCGGCCGTTCGCACCATCCAGCGGCCTCAGCCCCTCGATCCGGTCCAGACCCCGCCGTCCGGCGAGCCGGCCCGGAGAACCTGACCGCGCTTGCGCGGACCTGGCCGGGCGCGCATCACTCCATCGGCTCCAGCCACGCCGCAGCGGCCTGGATCACGCAGTCGGTCAGGCGCTGCAGGCTGGCCTGGGCGTTGCGGGCGTGGGCCCAGTACATGGGAATGTCCAGGTCGTTGCCGGGCAACAGCTCGACCAGGCTGCCTTCGGCCAGTTGCGCGCCGATCATCAGCGGCGGATGCATGCCCCAGCCCATGCCCAGCTCGCAGGCCCGCGTATAGCCCTGGTTGGAGGGCAGGAAATGGCGTGGCGTGCTGCGCCTGCCCTCGATGCCCAGGCGCTGCAGCCACTGGTCCTGCAGGCTGTCCTTGCGGCCGAAGCTCATCATGGGCGCGCGCGCCATGGCCTCGGGCGTCGCTCCGCCGTGCAGGTGGCGGGCGATGAAGTCGGGGCTGGCGGCGGCCACGTAGCGCATGCGGCCCAGTGGCCAGGTGTTGCAGCCCGGGATGGCCGAGGAGGTGGCCGTGACCGCAGCCAGCACCTCGCCCTCGCGTATGCGCTTGGCCGTGTGGTCCTGGTCGTCGATGCTGATGTCCAGCAGCTCGTTGCCGTCGCGCGTGAAGGCGGCCATGGCATCCATGAACCAGGTGGACAGGGAGTCGGCGTTGACGGCGAGCTTGAGCGTGGGAAGGGCGATCTGCCCTTCGGGCACCAGCTCGGGATTCTTGCGCCGCAGATCGTTCTCCAGCAGGGCGACCTGTTCCACGTGCAGGCACAGCCTGCGACCGGCCTCCGTGCCCGTGCAGGGCTGGCCACGCAGCACCAGCACCTGGCCCACGCGCTCCTCCAGCAGCTTGATGCGCTGGGAGACGGCCGAGGGCGTGATGTGCAGCTTGCGTGCCGCACGCTCGAAGCTGCCTTCGCGCACCACGGCAGCCAGGGCTTCGAGTCCGGCGTAGTCGAGCATTAGTGTTTCTTCATTTGATTGAGTGAATGTAATTTTACTTAATCATTTGCCGATCGGACAATCCTGCCCATGTGGACTGCAAATGCTTCATCTTCCTGGCTGGCCGGCTTCACGGTGTGCCTTTCGCTCATCGTC